>JADZFV010000267.1 GCA_020854255.1 Candidatus Melainabacteria bacterium
AAAATGTTGAAGAAATTTGCTGCTCCACGCAAGAACCTGTCCGCCCCTCTGACGATTAAGTTGCAAGCAGCTGCCGATCAGGTAAAGGCTGATATTTGGGCTGTAAGAGCCTCGGACGAGCATTACAAGCGCCGTGACGTGCTTATTGTCTGCCGGCATACTGAATTGGCGAAAACTTTCATACCTGACGCTTTTAAAGGTACGGAAGTGTATTGGCTCGATTGGAAAGGCGAAGTGGTTACGAAGCAGCGTTGTGTGGAACAGATTTTGAAACCATTGGCGCAAGGCGCGAAGATAAAAACGGTTTGTGTCTTTGATGCGGAATTGATGGATGCAGAGAAGCTGGAGTTTTTGTCTTATTGCTTAGACACTGTGGAACCATCAGCCGCTTTTGTGTTTGTTGTATTGGCTTCTTCGGTTGTACCTTTTCTGAGACGGCGCTGCGAAGTGCATCTGGACTTCAGGGAGGCAGGCACCGCCGATAACTACGCAGTCGAAGCAATCAAGTACTTTAGAGATTCATTCCGGCTACTTGCTGATATGACCCTCAGCGATGATTTCATGAACCAGGTGAAACATCAAATTTCGGCGATGCCACCTGATGCGGTAGCACTGCTTGTCGATGCATTCTGGTATCAGTATACTGAAGCTCGATTTGCGGGTGTGTATTTGAACACCGATGAGTTCAGGCTCTCGCTCTTTCAGCAGTCCGTGCAACTCCGTGCTGCTCAAAGTACCACGGCTTGAGACCTGGATTAGAACTTAGAACTTAGAACTTAACCTATAACATGGTTCGTCCAGACAGTTTAAACGGTACGAAATCTTCTTCAAATTGGTGCACAATGTAGACTGGCGCGTCGTCACGTGCAGTCTGCTTAACCGCTGTTCTTTGTGAAGGGAAATTCGATTACGGCATTGCCGAGTCCGAGGCGCAGTGTTGCGGTGTCGAATTTCTTATAGGGATAATAGATTACGAATGTGGCTGCTTCGCCGGGTTCAATTGTCAGCTGTGCGGGGCGAGTGTTGACCACGTAAGTGCTTTCTCTTTCGACCCGAGCAAGTGTGGCAAACGCAGCGTTTCTTGCTCTGGCTCTTGCTTCCCAGTCTGGCGTGAAGGTCGCCCACGAATAGGCTGAGTTATAGACAGTCGGTCCGAAGGGGGTGAATGCAGCTGTTTGCATGCCACCTACCGTAAACGAACTCATATTGTATGCGTAGTCTGCGGAGTGCCAGAGTCTGTTAAATGCTCTCTGCCCGCGCTTGTTCAATTCGGCACTGATTGCTTGCGAATCGAGCGGCAAGAGCATGTTTGCTTTTGGTTCTTCAATCGATAGTGATGGTTGTTCTTGCAGAGCAGTGATAGGGGTCTTGCCCTGGTTTTGAATTGTCACTTCCGCTTTGAGAAGATACCAGTCCGGCCCATAAACTTGCGCTGTCAACGTGGCCGCAGCGACGGCGTCTTTGACGTGAATGGATTCGAGCTCTACACCGCGCTCGAATGTGTGAGCGCTGTTCGGCATGCCGTTTAAGCAGCGGTAATAAATGGTGCCCAACTTTCTGGCATCGCCCCTGGTGTCAAGGACGCTGTGTTTATCTTTCAAAGACAGCGAAACTGAAAAGCACTTTCCTGCTTCCTGAAATTTGCCCTGGTCGGCAAGGAGCATTCCTGCTTTTTCTATGAAATATGCTCTTGTGAGATCCGGGACGTCTTTTGCGCTGTCGATGGTGCTGAGAGCGAGTTTGTAAGTTGTCTCCGCTTCAGCAAACAGTTTTTCTTTCCTATAAAGCTCCGCGAGTTCCAGATACGATTGAGCAAGTGATGGCGATTCTTTTCCTTGCGAACTTTCACGCAGAGAAATTGCATTTTGATAAAGTGCTTCCGCTTTTCTGAATTGACCTTGAGCCCTTTGTATTCCAGCCAAGCCATCGAGAGTCGCGGCATATTCCACTGATTTTTCTTTGCCTGAGTCTCTGGCAGTTTGTTGAGCGAGCGTGAATGCTTCCGTTGCATCCAGCAGTTTGTTGTCTCGTAAATATGCCTGTCCGAGGAGATTTCTTACTTTAACAAGCCGTTCGTCGCGAACTCCTTCTCTTTTCAGTGCTCTTGACGCCTCGAGAAGATGTCTTTCCGCTTCTTCTAAATAGCCTTCTTTCAGGCGCTCTTTGCCGAGATTGAAGGCTCTTTCCCATTCGTTGTGAGAAATACTGATTGTTCCGCTCAGACGTGGGTCGGCGGGTTTTGAAACGGCAGAGGCGTTGCCTGAGGCGAATACGTCGCTGAGCGCCTGGGCACCGGCGGGAAGAACGCCGCTCGGGAACATCATGAGCAGGAGGCTCAAAACCATAAGGGTGCTCGCTTTCCGTGTTGTCGATGCGTTCATTTGTCTCTGCTCTCCCGAAATCCTGACCTGGCGGACCATGTCTTGATAACTGGCGGGCGGCGGAAATTAGGAGGGTTGGGAGGGCTTTTCGCGTTGGACCGCAATCTTTCAGTCGCAGGCGTGGAGCTTTCATTGGCTCAATGGCGGA
>JADZFV010000268.1 GCA_020854255.1 Candidatus Melainabacteria bacterium
CAGTCCTTCGGATGGACAATTCAAATGTTGATACCCTGGGATTTTATCTTGCAATCATCGGGGTTAGTAATATTGGCGGCGCTGGCTGCAGGCATACTGCCAGCCAATGAAGCAGGCAGGACCAAAGCGGCGGAGTTTGTGCGCAGTGAGTAGATTCAAAAAACTGGGACACCGGGTCGGGGAGATGGTTACAGGGCACAGTCTGGGACAGATGGTGACAAGGCCAATGGCGAGAAGACAGAAGGTGACAGGGCAGATGGCAACAAAGCAGATGATGGCAAAGCAGAAAGCATTACTCGACAGAAGAGTTCTTGTGCTTGCGGCGCTGGCTTTCTCGACAGTCATATTTCCATTTACAAATGTCATTCTTCCCGCCGCCTGCGCAGAGCAAGCCGACAATTACTACAAGAAGGCGCTGCCAGGTTACAAATTCGCATTCCCACGCGACCATGCATCGCATGAAGCGTTTAAGACCGAGTGGTGGTATTACACAGGCCACCTGAAAAGTGATGATGGGAAAAAATATGGCTACGAACTGACTTTCTTCAGAAGTGGCATATCGCCATCGGAAAACAGCCAACCTAAAACCAAAGAGCATTCGAATGTCTATTTGGCACACTTTGCAATAAGCGACATAAGCAATAAGAAATTTCTCTTCTACGAAAAGCTCACGCGCAGCGGCTTGTCGCTTGGTGCCGCCAGCAGTTCTGTCCTGCACTTATACAACGACGGTTGGCGAGTCGACGAAGCCGGCGATGCAATGATGCTCACAGCCGACGCGGAAAAAGCCGGCATCAAATTGCTCCTGAATTCGAAAAAACCCCCAGTCATTCACGGCAAAGACGGTGTCAGTCAAAAGGCAGACTGTGTTGGATGCGCATCTCATTACTATTCATTGACGCGATTGGAAACGAAAGGATTGTTATTCATTGACGGTAAAGAGAAAAGAGTCACAGGCTCATCGTGGATGGATCATGAATTCGGCTCGAATCAGTTGACCGAAGAACAAATAGGATGGGATTGGTACAGCTTGCAATTGAGCGACAACTCGGAATTGATGTTGTACATGATGCGCAAGCGCGACGGCAGCATCGATAAAAACTCCAGCGGCACCATAATTGGCGCTGATGGAAAAGCGGAACATCTCTCACTTTCTCAATACAAGGTGCGAGCGAAGTCAAAATGGTTGAGCCCCCTCAGCAAGGGCAATTACCCTATGAACTGGGAAATCGAAATTCCTGAAAAACAGATAAAGCTCCAGGTAAATGCCGACTTTAACAACCAGGAACTGGTGACCAAGCGATCCACGGATGTAACATACTGGGAAGGCGCATCTTCAATAACCGGTACAAAAATGGGAAAACCAATTACCGGTGAAGGTTATGTTGAAATGACGGGCTACTCTGAGACCTTCCGCAAGAAAATCTAGCTGGGAGCGCCAATTGTTTGCCGGAACCTCCCCAGGAGCGTCGGCTTCCAGCCGGCACTTTTATAGCTGCAAGGTTCGGACGTATCTGCTAGATTGACAGATAGGCGTTATTCGTTGCGAGACCTGAGCCAGTAATCTCTTGAGCAAACCGTCCGTAATCACAATTCAGCCCGACTCACTCTGGCAAATCACCCTGCGATTCCCACCGATTATCGGAGTGCCGACAAATTGTTGGTTGTGGAACGGTGGCGACGGCTTAACTCTAATTGACTGTGGCTGTCCAAACCACGCCGAAGAGATCGTAAAGGTCAGCCGAGAATTTGGCGAGATCAAACGCGTCGTCATCACCCATGCGCATCCCGATCATGCCGGCGCTGCATCTACAATTTCGCGCGCATTGAACATTCCGGTTTATGCACACGAAAGTGAGATTGATTTTCTCAGGGCAAAAAAAACTATTCATGATGAGAAGGGATCACTGATTTGCAAATGTGTGATGTGGCTGGCTCACAGCGCAGGCTTGACGGTTCCAAAAGTCGAAAATGTTTCCGCGCTGACAGACAACCAGGAAATAGAGGGATTGAACATCCTTCATACTCCTGGTCACACTCCCGGCAGCATCAGCCTATTTGCACCATCTGCACGAACGCTGTTTTGCGGGGACAATCTCGACAACTTGAGCGGCAAACCAGCGCTTGGACAATTGTGGTGCACACTTGATGAAAGCACCCGCAACTCCAGCCTGGGACACTATGACAAAGTGGATGCAAACAGGTTGCTTGCCGGGCATGGAAAACCCTATGAATCTGACACTTTACGGACTGAATTGCAAAGATTAGTATCGGGCAAATGAAGTGTGAGATGATTAGATTATGAAGATCTCGAGATCAGCTCAAATCACAATCGCCGCCATTGCAATATTGGTTGCAGTGATCGGATTCGCGACGTTCCAGGCTATAGACGTCAGCGGACAAGACACAAAATCAGAGATTGAGCGTTATTCTACTGTTCAGCGCCGCATTGCTGACAGCTTGTGCCCAAAATGCAACGGTCAATTTGAAAACGGTTTTCTCGTCGATCGAGGGCATTCCGGAAATTACATCAATTCCTGGGTTCAAGGGACACCAAAGGGTGATGGAAACGGCGTAAATACTGATCCTGGCTCGCCGGTAGTGACCATGCGTTGCAAAGCTTGCGGTTTTCTAGAGTCGTATGCCAGGTAATGTTCCTTGCATAAAATTCGCTCTCAGTCAGTACACGAAAATTTTGAAGTATCTCCGAGAGATGGATTCGAACCACCGTTCCAACGTTCAAAGCGTCGTGTCCTACCATTAGACGACCTCGGAAAATGTGCCCGACGGTGGACTCGAACCACCAACCTCCTGCTTCTAAGGCAGGCGTCTCTGCCAATTGGACTACCCGGGCATTTGGTGGGAGCGGCTGGACTTGCACCAGCGAAACCTTGCGGTGACTGCTTTACAGGCAGGTGGCTTTGCTTCTCACCCACACTCCCAAATGTTTCCTCCTGTGAGGGCGCATACGATGCGCCCCTGCGGGAAAAATTGGTCTGAGCGGGACGTGCTGCCCGTCCGGCCTCCTGCTTCCAAGGCAGGCGCTCTACTGTTGAGCTACGCCCAGATATGGGGGATAGGACGGGAATCGCACCCGCGTCTTTGGTCTCACAAACCAACATCCTGACTGTTGGACGACCTATCCCATGGCGATGCTGGGGGGAATTGAACCCCCGACTTCTGCGCTGACAACGCAGCACTCTGTCCACTGAGTTACAGCACCATATCATTGCTTCCGCTTTCGCGGAAGCAAACTCGGACGTCAGTGCAACGGCAGAAAACGCAACGAAAATCGCCGCTGCCGCATAGAACAGCGCATCGAATGCGAAAAAGCACGTTGCAAATGAGGCAAACGCTGCAAAGCCTGCGATATTCGCAGCCATTACACGAATATTTGCCTTTGAAAAACTAGTTAAAAAGTCGATGTCGAAGATAAAGATTTTCATGATCGTGTAACACTCCTAGATTGGCTCCCAGCACAAGATGCAGCTCTTGCGGCTGCTGTCTATCTTGAGGCTGGAGGAGTGTGCGAAACACGACGATCACCTTTGTTTATCACTTACTCTTCATGCACAGATCTAATATAGATCTCTACTGACGAACCAGGCGGCAAAACGCCGCCGGTCTTTCCAGTCTATACACCGCCCTGCAATTTTGTCAACGGGGAATTTTACTAACCGATGACTCGCCGACCGGCGTAATATCTAGATCTTATGACGCCATTACACGTATGACCTGAGATACAAATTCAGGACTACAAGCTAATTGAATCTTCTTGTTTTGAAATGTTCCCTAATGGACGGCTCTGGCGGAAATTTTTTTCAACGCCTGGTCGAAGTCTTCAATCAGGTCGTCAGTCGCTTCTATGCCGGTTGAAAAACGAACGAGAGCATCGGAGATGCCGATTTTCTTTCGGTCTTCTTTCGACAATCCCAGGTGTGAAGTCGTAGCCGGACGTGTAATTAGACTCTCCACGCCGCCCAGGCTGGGAGCACAAATGGGCAGATGCAATTCTTTGAGAAACTGATCCGCAATTTCAGCATCATGCTCCTTTAACTCAAAACTGAGCATGCCACCAAATCCGTCAAACCATTTCGCCGCACTGGCATGCCCTGGATTACTTTTCAAACCGGGATAATTGACACCGCCAACAGCCGGATGTTTCTCCAGAAAAGTAGCAATTTTCAAAGCACTTTCGTTCTGGTGTTTCACTCTCAATGCAAGGGTCTTCAGGCCTCTATGCAAGAGAAATGCGGCATGAGGATCCAGAGTGCCACCAAGGTGATTCAATTTTCTGGTGACGTTTTTCACCAATACCGCTTTACCGATGCACGCACCGCCGACGATATCTGAGTGCCCGTTCAAATATTTAGTACAACTGTGCAGTGAAAGGTCAAAACCCATTTCCGCCGGCCGAAAATTGATCGGACTGGCAAATGTATTATCGATCAAAGAAACAATCCCGTGACTTCGCGCAAACTCCACCACAGCAGCCAATTCCGGAACACGCATAAGCGGGTTGGCGATTGTTTCTACATAAATTGCTTTTGTATTCTTGCAAATCTTACTTTCCCACGAAGCGGGATCGCTTGCATCGATAAAATCGTATTCAATTGCAAGTGCGGGAAGATCTTTGGTGACAAAATCGTGAGTGCCTCCATATAGACAATCCTGAAGAAGAATATGATCGCCTCTGGAGAGAAGACTGAGAAGCGTTGTGGATATCGCAGCCATTCCACTGGCAGCAACCAACGCAGCTTCAGCGCCCTCGATTGCTGCGAGCTTAGCATGCAAAACAGTGTGATTGGGCGTATTGTTGAGTCGAATGTATCGAATATCGTGGTAATCGTCTTCTCCGCCATATTCGTATGTCGCAGACTGAAATATAGGCAGGGTGACGGCACCATGAACTCGCGGGCGCAATTCACCTGCATGAATCAGCTTTGTTTCGACACGCTTTGAGCTGCTCACGAAATCTACCTCACCATTTTTGTTGCTACTTACCTTTCTTGATTTTGCCGCTTACATACGGGCGAGCAACCGGAGCTGTAGCCTTTGCACCTTTGCTGGCTTCGATTGTTTTTCTTTCGATTTCCAGCAAGTCATACTCCTGTCTCAAACGTCCAAACTTTCCTGCGATGTCCCTTTCACGCTTGTCTCTCTCGGCCGATTTCACGACCAGTGAATCAGCTGCCCCCTGCGCGCCTTCCAGCTCTCTCAACTTGGTTTCTTCTTGCCTGAGCTGGCCCTCGGCACGCATTGCACGCATTTGATCGCTCCTGAGCTGACCGGCAATACTGTTGGCTTCCGCGACACTGGCAGTCATTGGCGGGCACAATTTGGGAGGTGGAATGTTATTGAGGTGATAAGCAGTACAGTGCATCTCGTACTTCTTATGCAACTGGTCGAATGCTGACCTCGCCGCGTTACATTCTCCGATTTGAGAACGGAACAGATTGTAATGCTTGTTGTATTCGGCAGCGTGAATTTTGAACTGCTCAACATCGATGTTAAATTGTTTGATCGCTTGTTGAAGTTGCGGACCTTTCAATCTCACCAGCGGAATATTGGGCATGGGTAGAGTTTGCAACGTCGAAGCGCGCCCTGTCAGTTTTTCTTCCTTCGACTTATCTGCTTCCGGTTTGGCATCAGATGCGGTTTCACCGGCAGGATTGCCATCAGTTCCAACTTTGGTATCACCACCGGTTTTGCTGTCACCGGTTGCAGACGGCGTTGTTGCATCTCCTGAGGTCTTGCTCTCACCTGCTGTTTTGCTTTCCACTGCAGTTTTATTCTCACCTGCTGTTTTGTTCTCCACAGAAGTCGACTGAGCCAAAAGATTTTTCTCTTCTGAAAGTCGATTCGCTGCAGCTTGCAATTTCAGTGCTTCGCTTCTAAGTTTTTCCGCCTCCACAATTTGGGCGCACAGTCTCTGACTCAGGTCGCGACCTTTGATGATAAATGCATCTGCCTCAGTCTTGATTTCTCGAGCGGTTTCGAGGCGCCCGGGCTGCAAAACAGAACAAGGCTCAAGCTCAGGGTCCGCGCCAAATGCTGCAACGGTCACAGCCAGAGCGATTGAGGGCGCAAGAAATATAGACAAAGCGACAGCCCTTCTTTTCATGGTCACGTTCTCCATAAGCGCAACTGCTACTTAGTGAATTGAACCATGTTGGCGAGCGTTTTTATACTGTTTCAGGCGCCAGGTTACCATTTGCCAAAATGATGGTAGGCACGTGGATCTTTACGTACGACCGGTGTAACGACCGCCTGCGAGGATTTCAAAGTCGCTCTTGGCGGGGGTGCGACACCCATACCTTTGAGCGCCTCTCGAATTGGATTCGAAGTCGAAAGGTGAAGGTCAGACAGCAATCCCTGCCGCGCCTTAAGCTCGAGCGGCTTGTCTTCGCCCGGCACATCGTCCCTCTCCGGCGAGCCGTAAAACCGTACGTAAAGATTGGTCCCTAACGCCCGCAACTTGGCGTTTCCCGGCTTATTGGAAGGATCGGCAATCAGAAGTTTTAAATTATTCGCCGATTTCTGAATTTCCACCGAACGCCTTGCCGCCTCGTAGCGCGCCAGAGCAGCCTCCCGCATCGCGTCATTGCGGTGCCAGCTGTTTTGAATGTAGGCGCGATTGCTGACCTCCTCATCCGGACGGTAATACCAGCGCCTGTATCGATTGGGATTAGTTTCGACTGGAAGATTGAGCCTCTGTGCAGCACGCGCCATGCGGTCAGTGGCAAGCCTGTTTGCTTCAATACGGATGCGGCCCTTGAGGTCGGCTGATTGCATGTTTAAGAGCCTGAGAGCCTGTTGAACGATCATCGGATCTTCAGCGACATGCTTGCGCTTCTCTCGATCCGACGCCAGCTCAAGCACTGCCTGCTTTGCCAGGCGTCCTTCTTTGTTGAAAGGATTGAGACGAAAGCAAAACTCGAATTCAGCCTTGGCAGCTTCGTACTCGCGGAGCTGCTCGAGCGTGCGCGCCAGATAGAAGTGAGGCTTCCAATTCATCGGGTCCTTGGCGCAAGCTTCCTCGAAGAACATGGCTGCGGTGTGGAAGCGCTTGTAATAGTACTGCTCGATACCGTCCTCAAGCGGGCCGGCTGCCGCGCGCGACACGGACGCCCCCGCTGCACCGCAGAAAAGAATGATCATAAAAATGACTCGAACAGCCGATAACTGTTTGTTGACCATGCTGGACCGCAGGCGCCCGACCTATTAAAGAATTAGAATAACCCATATTATCGCAGAAAAGCGCTTTCGCTTGACATCTTAATGTTTTGGCAGCAGACAAGGCTGCAAGAGACTTAAAAAAGATCGATGCGGACAAAAACAGATAATAATGATGGTTGTCCCCGGCTGCTTGCGGAATTCAGGATTTTAGATGTTCAGTGGAGTACCACCTGTCCACTTAATGTGGTCGAGCATGTTCGACCCGAAGCACCCAAAGATTGAAAAGGCGATCGACTGGAAGCGCCTTGGACGTCTTTTTCTTCCCTATTGGAAGCAGGAGTTAGTGGTGATCGCCTGCATCCTTGGCGTTTCTGTGCTCGGGCTTTTGCCGCCAGTCCTGACGATGAACCTGATAGACAAAGCAATTCCTTCAGGAAACTTTCAGTCAGTGCTGATCATCGTGGGCGCCATGGCTCTGGCTGCTGTTGGCTCTTCGGTAATCAGTGCATTGCAGGGATACATGAATTCGCTTGTCGGCGAGAGCATCATGCGCGACCTGCGCATTCAACTGATGACACATATGCACAAAATGCCCCTGGATTTTTTCACGAGCACAAAGACAGGCGAGGTGATCAATCGTGTCACAAATGACGTCGACAGCATCGACGGCGTAGTGTCGGGAACGCTTGTGATGATATTGATGAATTTTGCCGTGATCGTCACCACGCTTATCACAATTTTCTTGCTCGACTGGCGTCTGTCTTTGATGGCACTGGCGGTGCTGCCGCTGATGGTAGCACCACTCTGGCCTGTGGGAAGAAAAATGTACGAGATTCGCAAAGCAACAAGGGAAAAACGCGACGAGATGCAATCGATCGGGCAGGAGACTTTATCGGTCTCGGGAATCGTCCTCTTAAAGTCTTTCAATCGCGAAGCATTCGAGCGCGACAGATACCATCGCCTGGGCAGCGACCTGATGAAATACGAGATAAAGCTGGCCATGGTAGGTCGCTGGTTTATGGCATTAATCAGTGCGATGGTAATACTTGGCCCGGCGTGCATTTGGCTGTACGGCGGCTGGCTATGCATACACTCCGGCGTGACGGTAGGACTGGTCGTCACTTTCGTGTCGCTTTTGGGGCGGCTCTATACCCCTGTGGCCTCTCTTGCCGGAGTGCAAATTCAGGTAATGACGGCTCTGGCTGTTTTCGAAAGGATTTTCGATTATCTTGACCTGGAAGAAGAAAAAGACCAACCAGATCTGCCGAATTTAAACGCGTCAGCAGGCGAAATCAGTTTTGACCATGTCAACTTTTCCTATCCAAACGGCAGGCAGGCAATAGTCGATGTCACCTTCCGCGTCAAGCCCGGTCAAATGGCAGCACTTGTCGGTCCGTCCGGTGCAGGCAAGACTACCATCAGTATGCTTTTGCCTCGCTTCTACGTTCAGCAAGAAGGAGAAATCTCAATCGATGGACAGGATGTGCGCGAAGTCGGTCTTGCGTCCCTCAGAGAAAATATTGGAATCGTCACGCAAGAGACATATCTCTTCCACGACACGGTGTTCAACAATCTCGTTTATGCTCGACCTGATGCTACCAAAGATGATGTGGTGGCAGCGTGCAAGGCAGCACACATCCACGAGTTCATAGAAACTCTCGAGAACAAATATGACACCACAGTCGGTGAGCGCGGGCACAAGCTGAGTGGTGGCGAAAGACAGCGGCTGGCAATCGCACGCGTGTTATTGAAAAATCCCCAGATTCTCATTTTGGATGAAGCCACATCTTCTCTCGACTCGGAAAACGAAGCCTTGATTCAAGCTGCTCTGACGCCTCTCATCAAAGGGCGTACCAGCCTGGTAATTGCTCACAGGCTGTCTACCATTGTTCAGGCAGATTTGATTCTGGTGGTAGAAAGCGGGCGAATAGTGGAGACGGGCAGTCATGAGGAATTGATTCAGGAGGATGGACTGTACAACAGGCTTTATAAAACTCAATTTCGAGAAACTGCCTCGGTTTGAACTTGGTTCACGCAGTGTTCATTGAAAAGTTGTATTAACATATTGGGAGCCGATCAGTCGGCATCGTGATTCGGAGGTATGTGATGAAAGTCGCAATTACGGGATCGACCGGGCTTGTAGGTAAGAAAATAGCCTCCGGACTGAAATCCGAAGGACATCAAGTAGTCAAGCTCGTGCGCGGAAACCCCCATGGCACGGACGAATTTTCGTGGGACCCTAATTCCGACAAAATCGATGCAGAAGCGTTCGATGGAGTGGACGCAGTCATACACCTGGCTGGTGAGAACATCGCGACAAAACGCTGGACTTCAGAACAGAAAGAGAAGATTAAGGAAAGTCGCATAAAGGGAACAAAATTGATTGCAGCTACCCTGGCCGGTCTCGACAAGCCCCCACGGACACTGGTGAGCACATCGGCAATCGGATTTTATGGAGACCGCGGCAACGAGATACTGACGGAAGAGAGCACATCCGGTGCAGGATTTCTGGCCGGCGTCTGCCGCGACTGGGAAGGCGCCACAAGAACAGCAGAGAGCAAAGGTATTCGTGTTATACACGCCCGTCTGGGTGTGGTTCTCAGCCGCGAAGGAGGAGCGCTCAAGATGATGCTTCCGCCATTTATGATGGGAGCCGGAGGACCTCTGGGTGATGGAAAGCAGTATATGAGCTGGATCGATCTCGACGATACGGCCAAGGCATTCATATATCTGGCCACCAGAGCCGGTGTCGACGGGCCGGTCAATGTAGTAGCACCAAATCCGGAGACAAATGCTCAATTTACAAAGACTCTTGCAAAAGTAATCCACCGACCTGCATTTTTTCCGGTGCCTACAATTGGTGTCAAAGTGCTTTTCGGAGAAATGGGAGAAGAGTTGCTTTTATCCAGCAACAGAGTAAGCTCATCCAAACTGATCAAGGCAGGCTTCCAATTCACATACCCTGTATTAGAGTCAGCCCTGAAGCATGAATTGAACTGAATGGAAACTCGGCATACTGACTTTCTTCCCGGTCACAGCGATCACCTTGCAGTGCTTTTCCGCGCTGTTGAATGCGCGCGCAATGGAATTGTAATTACTGATCCCACTCGCACAGACAATCCAATAATATATGCCAACCCGGCATTCTCTCAACTGACGGGGTATGCGAGCGCACAAATAATAGGGCGCAATTGCAGATTTTTACAACGCGACGACAGAGAGCAAGTCGCCGTCAAAGAGATACGCGAAGCGATCCGCAAAGAGATACCCATCACCACGATCTTGAGAAACTACAAGAAAAACGGAACCCTCTTCTGGAACGAGCTGACCATTTCTCCCGTAAGAGACGAGCAAGGCCGCGTCATAAATTTCGTAGGTATTCAGAATGACGTGACCGCCCGGATTGATGCGGAAAGACGCGTGCAAGAGTTTTATTCGGTCATCTCACACGAATTACGCACCCCCCTGACATCGATACACGGTGCCTTGACGGCAGTCGAAGACGGCTCAGCCGGTCGAGTAAACGCTCAAGTCACGCGGCTCATTCGTATCGCCGTAGATAACTCGACCAGACTGATGCGCTTAATAAACGATATTCTCGATTGGAAAACGCTGGAAGCAGGCAAATTCAAATTGAACCTGGCGACATTTGATCCAGAGCAAGCCGTTGCAGCTGTGATCGGAGAATTGTTGCCGATGGCGGAAGCGAAGGGTGTCTCTCTCGTTGCGGAAATAATGCCGCACCACAGCGTGCATGCCGACCAGGATCGCATCATTCAAGTATTGAACAATTTGATTGCTAACTCTATCAAATTCTCTCCTCCAAACAGCCGCGTCACTATCAGACTGGAAGCACCGGCGAAAGACACAACACGATTCTCAGTTACAGACAGAGGTCCGGGTATTGCCAATGAACACATGGACAAACTGTTCGTACGCTTCCAGCAATTGGATTCATCCGACACCAGAAAAAAAGGCGGCTCGGGTCTCGGTCTGGCCATCTGTAAAGCGATTGTGGAACTTCACGGAGGCAACATCGGTGTTTCAAGCGTGGTTGGAGAAGGCTCGTCTTTCTGGTTTGAAATCTTCGGCTAGGTGGCTGCTCGTGTGATACGCATCAAATAACCGCGATTTCGAACGTTTTCAATAAAAGATTCCGCTTCTTTTCCGGGAGCGTCAATGGCACGCCTGAGCAGTTTGATGTGCGTTCGCACCGTATCAGGCGACGCGCTCGCATCATCCATCCACACACGCTCCAAAATCGCTTCGGCACTGAAAACCTGGTTTGGATGCCGCATGAAAAACTCAAGCATGCTGTAGACCTTCGGGCGCAGTTTGAGAACCTTTCCCCCTTTGGAAACACTGCAGCTGACCGGATCCAATTCAAGATCGCCTGCTCGGAGAATTGTTTGTGCCATAGACTCGGGTCTTCGCAAAAGTGCTCGAACTCTGGCAAGAAGTTCTCGAGAATCAAATGGTTTCGTCAGATAATCGTCCGCACCAAGATCGAGCGCTTTCTCTTTGTCATCAATTGTGGTTTTTGCAGTCAGCATCAGCACGGGCGTTTTGCCACCACTTTCACGAAATCCTTTCAGAACATCTACGCCGCTTACATCCGGCATCATCCAATCAAGGATTATCAGGTCGTATTTATACACGCGCAACATCGACAAAGCGTCTTTGCCGCCGCTCAGCGACTGCACCGAATGCCCTTTATTGGAAAGGGTAAACCTGAGAACTTCGGCAAGATCTTTGTCGTCTTCAATAATCAAAATTTTCGCCATGCTTTATTCTACTACTATCAGCCGGGCATCAGCTGCCACTAGCTGTTATTGTCTGAAATTATTCCTGCCTAGAAGGACTCGCCGGGGGTTCACACCTTGTTCACGTAACCAGCATAATTTGAAATAGAAAGCCCAGAGCCCGTTGCTGATTCAACTGGTCGAGGCATTGGAGATTTCATGAATATACGGGATTTTCAATTGAAGCGACCCACTCACGCAGTAATCATCGGAGCAGGATTATCCGGGCTCGCCTGCGCATACCATCTCAAGAAAGCCGGTATCGATTTCACGATTTTGGAGTCATCGGACGATGTCGGCGGAAGAGTACGCTCAGATGTCGTGGATGGATATATTCTCGACCGCGGATTTCAGGTGCTGCTCACGGCTTATCCCGACGCGAGGGAGTTGTTCGAGTACGACAAGCTGGAGTTGAAGCCGTTTATTCCAGGCGCTCAAGTTCGACTGAACGGAGAATTTCACACGGTTGCAGATCCATGGCGCAGACCATCTGATTGCCTGCAATCTGTTTTCAACCCGATCGGAACATTCAAAGACAAACTTTTGATCGGCAAATTGCGTCAGGTCGTGACCAGTGGTTCATTGGAATCGTTGTATAAGAAAAAGGAGCAATCCACGGCAGAATTTCTTCAGCAGTTTGGTTTTTCAAAAAGTATGGTCGACAGGTTTTTCCGCCCTTTCTTCGGGGGAGTGTTTTTCGATAGATCTCTTTC
>JADZFV010000269.1 GCA_020854255.1 Candidatus Melainabacteria bacterium
GATTTCGCCAACTGGAAATATGTCATGTCCGTGGAGCCCACAGACATGACCACCGCTGAGGCTAAAGGGCAAGCGGAGAAGAAGGCGATTGAAAGATTTCGCCCGGGACACGCTGATTTAGCTGGCACTCTCAAATATGATCAGAATGATATACGTGATGTTCTGGAGCGTGCAAGCGCTCGCGAAACCGCTGCCCGTGTCGCTGTCGGCGCGCTTTGCCAGCAGCTGCTCACCGCCGTAGGCGTCCAGTCAGTCAATCACGTGGTGCAAGTCGGCTCGGTCAAGTGCGCAACTTTACCGGTCGATATATCTTTTAGTGATATTGAAAATCTAGCTTCCGAAAGTGAACTTTCAGCTACCGATAAAACTGTCGAAGAAGCGATGAAAGACGCGATTAAGGCAGCCTGGCAGGAAGGAGACAGCCTGGGTGGGGTTGTCGAGGTTTTAGTCGATGGTTTACCAGTGGGTTTAGGCAGCTACACACAGTGGGATAGAAAAATAGATGGTCGAATCGCGCAGGCAGTGATGAGTATTCAAGCGTTCAAAGCAGTAGAGATAGGAGATGGCGTCGTATCGGCGTCTCTACCTGGTTCTCTGGTGCACGATCCACTTTATCAGTCGGATCGAGGGGATGTTTTGCCCTTCAAACGCAAGACCAATCACGCCGGCGGCATCGAAGGCGGTATGACCAACGGCTCCAGGCTAGTCGTGAGAGGTTATATGAAACCACTGCCGACCATGCGAAAAGGTTTGGATTCACTGTCATTTCCTGAGTTCGAGCCGGCGCGCGCGCACTACGAACGCTCCGACGTTTGCGCGATTGCCGCCGCTTCGGTCGTCATGAAAGCCATGGTCAATTTTGTTCTGGCTGATGCGTTGCTTGAAAAGTTTGCTAGTGATTCGATCAGGGATCTCAAAGAGAGCCTTGAATCCTATACTTTGCGGGTGCAAAATTTTGCATCCTCATCCAATGGAGACCAGGTGGACACTGCAAAGTCCGCCAATTTGAACGTAGAAGAGGGACCGGAATTGATAGGGGAGTTCTAATCATGACAGTGTCACGACACAAAACGCGTCACCGTGGTCCCGTTATCACAATGCTGTGGAATACAGCACTAGAGGTGAAAACCAGAGTAGCCGTTGGTGCTGGTGCGCGCACGAAGCTATCAGGCATTCTCGCGCAAATCAACGCCGGCAAGCGAGTGCTGGTGCTCTGCCAACCGACGACAGCCGTGCAATGGCTGCGTGACGTCTTGGGTGCGATTCCATCGGAAGATTACCAGGTCACAACTTTGGAAGTTCCGGACGGTGAAACCTGCAAGACGACAGAATGGCTTTTGCGTGTCTGGGAGCACTTACAAGAACGTCGCTTTGACCGCCGCGACACAATCGTCGCGCTCGGTGGCGGCTCTGTCACCGATCTGGCGGGATTTGCCGCGTCGACCTATCTGCGTGGATTGAATCTGGTCATTGTTCCGACCTCGCTTCTGGCGCAGGTTGACGCTTCAATCGGCGGCAAGACCGGCATCAATTTGCCTGCCGGAAAAAATCTGGCAGGAACGTTCTTCTTTCCGAAGGCAGTACTAGCTGATCCAGAATTGCTTTCCACATTGCCCCCGAAACAGTTTACATCCGGCCTGGCTGAAATCATCAAGTACGCGATGATCGAAGAAACGGTGGCAAAACACACCGATTACGAAGTCGGACAAAAACGCCTGTTTGATGTTTTGCAGCAATTCGTTGATAACGATTTTGATTGGGAAGACACGGTTTGCGCTGGTTTGATCACAAGTTCGATCAAGATGAAACTGTTTGTTGTCGGACGAGATCCGCATGAGAGTGGTTTGAGACGAGTCTTGAACCTCGGTCACACGCTCGGACATGCACTTGAAAAAGTAGCGGACTACCGGCTTACCCACGGTGAAGCAGTGTCAATTGGATTAGCTGCCGTGACCAGACTGGCAGTCTCTCTGAAGAAATTGCCCAAGGCTGATGGCGAGCGGGTTACCACCCTTCTCGAAGGGGCGGGTTTGCCGATCGAATTGCCGCCTAATCTGGACAAATCAAAACTGATCGATTCAATGTCACACGACAAGAAACGCGAAGGGGAAGCACTCAAGCTTGTAATTCCGACCACACGCATCGGCGTAGTCGACTATGAATTCTCGCTGCCCATGAGTGATCTCGGTAAGCTTATCTAGTTCAGGGCAGACAATATCAATGAAAAAACAGCAACCACTTCAAGTTGCCTTTCAGGGAGCGCCAGGTGCGTTTAGCCACCGAGCCGGACAGATCTTTGTCGAGCAACACGAGCTGGACCCCGAGACGAAGTACGTGCCTTGCCGCTCTTTTGATGAGGTTTTTGACTCCGTCTTAAGCTATAAGTGCGCACTGGGCGTGATACCACTGGAAAACACTTCCATCGGATCGATAGTCGCCAATTTTGACCTGCTCTTCATGCACCCAGTCATGATGGTGGGCGAAATATATATTCCAATTCACCACCAGCTGATCGGTTTTGAAGGAACACCCATCAAGTCGCTTACATCCGTCTATTCTCACCCGGCTGCACTCGACCAATGTAAGGTGTTTCTCAAGAGCCTGCCTGCGATAAAGCCGCAAGCATACTGGGACACCAGCGGGGCTGCGTTGCATGTGAGCGCCTCCAAGGATCGCAAGAGTGCTGCCATCGCCAGCGAGTTTGCTGCCAAGGAAGCAAACCTGGCAATTTTGAAAAGAGACATAGAAGATCATGAAGGTAATAGCACCAGATTCGGTATCATAGTGCCGAGCCCGGAGCATAAGAATACCGATAGCAGGAAAAAGCCAGATCCGAGAATTTCTCCATTGGTTGCAGAAACCAGCAAGAAGTATCCCTTGAAGATGTCTTGTGTCGTCGAGCTTCCTCACACTCCCGGCACCCTCGCCAACTTGCTCAACGGTCTGGTGCAAAGCCATATCAATCTGACCAAAATCGAATCGCGCCCCGTGCCTGATGCACCATGGCATTATCGATTTTTTCTCGATATGGTTGTTGACTCGAAGGACAAAGAGCATCAAGTGATTGAAGAACTGAAGGAAAGAACCGAGACCGTGAAGCTGCTGGGCCGCTACCAGATATGGGAAGCCGGCATGTCGTAGAGGCGCATTGTGCGCCCGTTTTTCTAGGGGAGACTCCATGCGTCGCCCGGTCAAAAGTTTTCAAAAAAAATCCGGCTGATGAGCTGGTAATCATCCGCCGGATTTGCGAGTTCAGAATTGCCTGGTCAAAAATTTTGTCAGGTTATGCCCAACCACCACGAAAGTTGGTGACGGCGTTGGCTGCGGCTTGCATCTTTGGTTCTCCGAATAGCTTGATCAAAGTTTGATTGCCGCTTTCTTTCGCTTTCTCGCGCAGATGATTCAACCCTTCGCAGGTCAGGAATGTATGTCCGACTTCCAGCTTGGTGACTGCTTCTTTGTAGTTCTGCGACTTTGTGTCTTCAACCAACTGTTGCTTCAAAATTTCGGTCAAGGCTTTCTGCGCGGCTGGATCATTCTTGCCTTTCAGCAAGCGTGATGCTACTTGCCAGGGGCCCTCACCTACTTTTTGAGTGCCGTCGCTGACGAGCTGGTTTTCGTATTCGCCTGAATACAGATCTATGACTTTTTCGTTGTGCGTCTTTTCTTCCTCAGACTTTTCATTTACAGACTTCTCGTTTTTAGCCTTCTCATCCGTGGTCTTTTCGTCTGCAGTTTCTTCTTTTGCCTTTTCATCAGTTGTCTTGCTTCCAGTTGTACTTTCTACTTTGATTTCTTCTTTCGGCGCAGGAGTACTTACCGATTTTTGCAGGGTTTCTTTTGTCACTCCAGGCAACTTGTCTTCTGGAATCCAACCGGCCTTAGACATCGCAAGTATTGTCTTACCGTCCACGCCCTTATGGGTCAGCAAAGTACCGTTTGGATCTTCATAGGTGTTCGTATCTTTTAGCGATTTCTGCAAATCTCTCGCGGTGTTAATCTGAGCGTCAGTGAAGTTTTTCTTGTAATACTCGTTGCTATCAACGTGCTTCAAGAATCTATCAACTTCATTGACGGTGATTTTTCCATCTACTTTGTTGTCTTTATTGTGTTCGTCAATGAGACTAAAGAGTTTGTCGTCACCGGCCATTCTGTCTGCTATCGATCTATTTGCATCGCGATTGACTATAAAAGCTGCTTCCTTCTTGCCCATTGCGTCTGCCATTTTCATAGCATCAGGCAAGTAGCTGGTCTTTATGGCTTCCTCGGAGTTTTGTTTGTGCTCCCAGAAATTTCTTCTGAATTCTCGAAGAGAATTTAGAGGTGCGAAAAAGTCTTTTTTGATTGCATCATTTGTCGCATTGATCAACATAGCATCAACATCATCTGTGCCAGGCTCTCCAGGTTTGTCATTCTGCAAGGAGAGGTTTGTAAAGTCCTTTTTGTGCCTGACTTCATCCTTTTTGATGAAGCCGTTTGCATTTGTAAAGTCATCTTTGTTTTCGTTCAAGTATGCAATCGACAGAGCCGGAAGCAACACTTTGTTCTTGCTATTGCCAAGTTCAGTGACTATCGTCTTTTCCCAGGCATCTTGATCTGCAGGAGCCAACTTCGAGTTTTGACGCTCTTTCTTGAGAGTTTCCCAAGCTTCTTCAACACCTTTAGTTTCAAATGTAGTTTGAATCTTGGCTGCATCACTCTTAGCGTCGTCCTTGACTGCCTGCTGCGGGTCCGCTTGGACCTCAGCGGCAGAAGTGTCTTGATCACTCGATGCTGCTTTTGCTTGTGCCATCATGGCAATGTTCCACATAGCGAAATCCTCAGCGAAGTTGCATGTAATACGGGGGAAATGCGAGCCGGGGGTGTTGGCTGCCGGTATTCTGCAACGACGAAATCACACTGACATAACATCTGCTTTTTTCAGGGACTCGCTTGACTCTTTGTCAGCAGGCAAATCGCAAAGGTTCTCACATGCGGTCCCTCAATAATCACAAACTCGTCTGGTTTTGCCGGCAGGAAGATTGCACTTTCCACTTGTGAATGGTTTCGTAAAAGCGCTGATATATCGCGATGAGCGGAGAGAGAGCCACTGAAGGTCACGGATAAGGGCATCTATGTCGTCGAGCACCGTCCTCCTCTCGTGTTTAGATTATAGAAGTGTGGATCTTTATCTTTATTGGTGCTCTATTTCTCGAGACCGATTCATCCGCAAGGATGGTTCATCATTACTTGTGGCAGCTCGCGCCTCCAGGATTAATGGGCAGTAAGGACAGCCGATTGTCTGTTCAAGGTCTGCCTTGCAGTGTCGCAGGACCAGCTATTTATTTGAGGAGCAGACTGCCAATCGAAATCAGCAGGGACCTTTGCAGCTTCTGATACATTTCTCTAAATTTGGATATCTGGATGTTGAACTCCATAATTGATTTTGTTAGGATGAGCGTAAATTCGAGATAGGGCAATTGGGATTCCAGGCCATTTGTTGAAGAAATATCAATGAATGTGGCCGGGCGTAGCCCCGTCTTTATTTTGTCGTCATGGTTTATTAAAGGCGCCCTGGGTCAACACATATGAATTACTCGCGACTGTGGATTGGCTTTACTCTTGTTGTCGGCTTTTCCTTTCTTGTTTTGGGCTACTTCGGCTATGAGATTTATATGCAGGCTCCGCCAGTGCCCGAACAAATCCGAAGGCAAGATGGGAAGGTACTTTTTACTGCTGACGATATAAAAGAAGGGCAAAGTGTTTGGCAGTCGATTGGCGGGCAGGAGGTAGGCTCTGTCTGGGGGCATGGCGCTTACGTCGCTCCCGATTGGTCGGCTGATTTTTTGCACAGAGAGCTGGTCATAATTCTCGATCGTTGGGCGCAAAAGCAGGGAGCCGAAGACTTCTCGAAGCTGGAGCCGGAAAAACAAGCAGCATTAAAGGAGAGGCTGAAAACTCTGATTCGGTCAAACAGGTTCGATAAGACGAGCAAAGTGCTAACGATCAGCACTGATGAGTCTGCGGCTATAGACGAAGTAGAAAAGCACTATTCGGCACTGTTTACCGGTGACGAGTCCATGAGTAAGTTGCGCGATGCATACGCGCTGCAACCGCATGCCATCAAAAGTTCGGTAAAAATGAAGCAAATGGTCGGTTTCTTTTATTGGACCGCATGGGCTTGCAGCACCAACAGGCCGGGCAGTGATGTCACCTACACCAATAATTGGCCGGGCGAGGCATTGATTGGCAATGCGCCGACAGGGGCGATAATTGTTTGGTCTGTTTTGAGCTTTGTTTTCTTGCTGGCTGGCATTGGCGCGCTCGCCTGGTATTTTGCCTTAGAGCGCGGGCGCGAAGCCGAGCAAACACATGAGATTCCGTCTGACGATCCACTTTTAGGATTGACCCCTACGCCCTCAATGAAAGCGACGCTCAAATACTTTTGGGTTGCAGGAGCCTTGCTTATTGTTCAGGTCGGTCTTGGCGCCTTAACAGCTCACTACGGGGTGGAAGGTTCCGGGTTCTACGGCATCCCTCTTGCTGAATGGCTGCCATACGCGGTGACCAGAACCTGGCACACACAGCTGGGAATTTTTTGGATTGCGACAACCTGGCTGGCAACAGGATTGTTTATTGCTCCTGCCGTATCCGGCTATGAGCCGAAGTTTCAGCGTGCCGGAGTGAATTTGCTTTTTGTCTGCTTGCTTGTCATCGTCGTCGGCTCAATGACCGGTCAGTGGCTGGGTGTTCAGCAAAAGCTGGGACTGGATGCCAATTTTTGGTTTGGACATCAGGGATATGAGTATGTCGATTTGGGACGATTCTGGCAGATCTTTTTGTTTGCCGGTCTATTTATCTGGTTAGGCCTTATGGCAAGGGCTCTAATGCCTGCATTCAAACGTCCGGAAGAAAATAAAAGTCTACTGTCATTGTTTTTGATTGCCTCCATCGCCATAGCTGCATTTTATGGGGCTGGATTGATGTATGGACGGCACACGAATCTTGCTATTGCTGAGTACTGGAGATGGTGGGTCGTTCATCTCTGGGTGGAAGGATTCTTCGAAGTATTTGCAACAGTTGTGATCGCGTTTCTTTTTACACGCATGGGATTATTGGCCCATCGGACAGCAACAGCCAGTGTACTTTTCTCGACCATCATATTTCTGGCTGGCGGCATCATCGGAACACTTCACCATCTCTACTTCTCTGGAACCCCGACGCCTGTGCTCGCGTGGGGAGCGACTTTCAGCGCATTGGAAGTTGTGCCGTTGACTTTGCTCGGGTTTGAAGCATATGGCAACCTCACCTTAAGCAAGGCACGTCCATGGGTCAGGGCTTATCGCTGGCCGATTTATTTCTTTGTTGCTGTGGCTTTCTGGAATATGGTCGGTGCCGGATTATTCGGCTTTTTGATCAACCCGCCAGTTGCTCTTTATTACATGCAGGGATTGAACACCACTCCGGTACATGGACATACTGCGCTCTTTGGCGTCTACGGGATGCTGGCAATCGGGCTTATGCTTTTCTGTATGAAAGGACTGGCGACGCGCAATTTATGGAAGCCCGGCGCTGTGCGATTTGCTTTCTGGTCGATCAATATCGGTCTCGGTCTCATGGTCCTTATCAGTCTTTTGCCAGTCGGTCTGCTGCAGACATGGGCGAGCGTAGAGCACGGACTGTGGTACGCTCGATCGGCTGAATTCATGCAGACTCCGGTTATGAATATTCTGCGTTGGCTAAGAGTAGTTGGAGATACCATCTTCGCCATCGGTGTATGCGCGCTTGGATGGTTTGTTTTGGGTCTTAAGACAGGCTGGTCTATATCCGGGCAGGTGGATCCTGATATTCCAGCACGTGAGCCCGTGACCTCCGCGCGGTCTGGCTCCTGAGCAATGGTTTGAAAGGGCTCCACTCTTGGCTGTCTGAGACCTGTGCGTGAATTTACTTTTCCGTCTTCTTCTGGGACAGAAATGAGAAAGATAGCAGCATCGAAGCAGGTGCGGAGCCTTAGTTGTTTGAATCCATCCACCAAGCAAGTCACTGAAAGAGCTTCCGGATTGTAGTGAATGGCTATCACTCAGGTTTCTGTTTGCCCATTATCCCCCACTGGCAGGCAGCTCAGTGCCCCGAAGATTAAATCGCGTCGCCAACCGCAACTTCCTTTGAGGCGCCGTGTATTTGCACTCAGAGCGCGGCGGAGTCGTAAGTGCTGGGAGGCATGGGTTAAATGAAGAATAGTGAGAGTGACGAAAACAAGAAAAGCCTGTTTGGCAGGAAAACAAGCCTGGTTTTGGCGTTAGGTGCCGGTGCGTTGATTGTCGGTGCACCTTTTATAGCGCCGGTGCTGGCCGGTCCGCTGAACAGTGACAGTCTGGTGGACCCGGAATGGGAAAATGCAGTGCGCAAGCATGTTGAGAAGCGTTTTTTCAATCTGATTGACGCGACTGATTCCCAGAAGAGCCAGCTGGATGACCTTTTTAAACAACGGGTTGAGGGCAATCGCCAGACTCGCGAGCAGGTGAAAAAGGGAGTCGTTGAGGTTGCCCAGCTCATGGCTGACGATACAGCAACCGATGAGCAGATAAGAAGCAAGGTCAAAGAGATTCAAAAGGTAAGACAGCAGCTGATCGATAGCCGTCTGGATACGGCTCTCAAGGTGCGCGCCATCTTAACCAAAGAGCAACGGCAGATTGTTTCCAATAAGGTTATCGGCTTCATAACCGGAAATCAGCGACAATTCCTTTTGCGCTCCATGAATTAGAGGGTTGAGCCTGTCTGAAGGACGGGAAAAATGCTAGAGATTTGCTCACCAGATTCTATGACCGGGAAAGTGCCGACTGATAGGCTATCGACCTACAAAGGAGCCGTTGCCCTGTTCAGCAATTTCAGAGTACGACCGATAGATGACAGCCTTGACGACGCAAGTTTAGTCAAGGTTTGTCTCTCGGGCGAAAAGCGTGCTTACGAGCTGCTGCTCAGGCGCTATCAAAAGCTCGTTTACAACGTGCTTTATCAGATGGTGCATTCACACGAGATGGCGGCCGACCTCACGCAAGATACTTTCCTGAAGGCCTATCGGGCGCTCAATACTTTTCGAGTCGAAGGCAAATTCAAACCGTGGCTATTGCGAATCGCGACCAACACTTGCTTGAATGCGATACGCGACAACAAAGAACACGATTCGCTGGATGACATTCTCGAAGAAAACCCGGCAGCCGAACCGGCTTACGACGAGAAGATCGAAGAACTGGTTGAGTGGAGGTTGACGCACAAGAAATTGGAAGACGCGCTGAAACAATTGCCCGTCAGGCATCGTCAGGTTTTTATCCTGCGCTATCAGCACGACCTTCCATACGAGGAAATTGCAGAAGTGTCAGGAGAAACAGTGAGCACGATCAAGTCCTTGCTGTTTCGCATTCGAGAAAAACTCAGAAAGATGCTCGCCGAGAGCGTCGAAAGTGGGATTCTCAGCTAGGTGGAGAGAGGTGACAAGTATGAGTGAGATGGAAATCAATTGCAGCCAGACCCGGGACCTGTTGAGTTCCAGCCTGGTGCGCGAAACCACCGACAAGCACGACGGTGTGGACAAGCATTTGAAAGAATGTAGCAGTTGCAATGCCTGGTCTGATCAGATGAATGAGATCGTAACCGTGGCATCGAGTATGGCTCAATTCGATGTTCCCGAATCGCTGACCCAAAGTATATTGAAGGCGGTTGATGCGCAGGCGGTTCAGCGCAAGAGCTTGAGTCCAAGCCTGATGATTCCGGCTGTATTTGCTCTTCTCATGGCTGTGATTCTTGTGATTGAAACGCATGAGTCGATCGGCGGAGTAATTTCGTGGGCGGCCGGTCTTGCGGTGATGTATTCGGTCAGCTTGCTGGTATCGTCTAACAAGGAGGCGGAACCAGCTTGAAGTCCCAACGATTCCGCTGCGCATTCGATAATCACTCGGCTTTGCGCTGGGTGATTGTCTGCTCGTGTGCGGTTGTACTTTTCTCCACTGCCGCCTTGTGCGAAGAACCTCCGGACGGCCGGTCCACTTCTGTAGCTGAAGGATCGATTACAGCGGAGCCAAAAGCAGCACAGCCA
>JADZFV010000270.1 GCA_020854255.1 Candidatus Melainabacteria bacterium
CATTGCAGCAGGAGGCTCAGCTTCAGGTTGCATTTTCCAGAGCCGGAGACACTCCTGCCGAACAGATTTTTGCCGAAAGCGGCATCTTCACACCCAAGCAGGCTGCCGGTTTGGGCAAGACATTCCACATGCTGGAGCAAAATCGCATCACCATCTTTCAGGTGGCGACTTGCATGGCGACTATGCTGAGCACATTTTCTACACTCGACGAAGCCCTGACCGAGATTGAATTGACCGCAGTGCCCGAGGGCCAGCAGGTTTCCGGTTAGGTTCATTTTGGAGGCTTCGGCGTGGTGGATCTATCCGGGAGGCCCTGTTAACATTGACGCGAGCATCGAGAATGCTCTCAATACGACGAACTGACCGGCATGTGCAAATTCGGGGAATCGCTTCAGGTGCGAGGCTGGTTGTCGAAATCTCGCGCATAGCGCCTGACAGGGGCTCTCAAACCTGTCGCAGTTAATACTCCAAAACCGTTTTGCCTGTATCATTTTCCCTTTCGGCCATCTCTGTCTGGCGTTTGGAATTATCGGGAGAACCCAAAATGCTCTTGCGCTGCCTTATTGCGGAATTTCTGGGAACAGCGCTGTTGCTGGCTACAGTGATCGGATCGGGGATTCTCCTGCATAAGATTGACGCCGGCAATGTAGCCGTAACTGTCCTGGGAATCTCTGTCGCCACCGGCGGCGTGCTATATGCATTGATTCAGATGCTCGGTTCTCTGTCCGCCCATTTCAATCCCGTCGTCACGCTAGTCAATGCAATTCAGAGAAACCTGCGCTGGTCACACGTTTTACCGTATATTGCCGCACAGGTGTTGGGTGCCATGTCTGGTGTTATTCTCGCAAACTTGATGTTCGATGGTTCCGCAGTTTCAATCTCGACAACAGAACGCCATGGTGCCGGGCAATTGCTCGGCGAGTTTGTCGCAACTTTCGGCTTGATCGGGATAATCCTCGGAACTTCCCGCAACAAGCCGGACGCACTCCCTGCATCGGTGAGCCTTTATGTGTGCGGCGCGATTATGTTTACGTCTTCGACATGTTTTGCCAATCCGGCAGTAACAGTCTCCAGAATTCTGACCAGCACCATATGCGGTATCAGGCCCGTTGACGTCCCTGCATACATCGGTATTCAATTGCTGGGAGGCTTGGCGGCTCTGCTCTTCTTCACCTGGCTGTTCAGCGCTAAGGTCATCCAGAAGGAAGTCGAAACAGTGAGAATAGAACCTGGAATCTGCGAAATTCCGAAGTCTCTGAAGGCTCCCGATGCATTCGTTTTGCCCGCAGAGCATAATTCTATTAGTTCGAATCATTCGAAAAAGCGCGAGTTGACGGGCATTAAGTAGCTCGCAAAGCGCCTGGCGGATCGATCAGGGAAGACTCGGCATGCATAAAACGAAAACTGGCATTTGCAGTCTCGCGACGGTCTTGCTTTCGCTCACACTGACAGCCGGGTTAGGACTTTCGAACATAGCCATGGCGATGGGTCCCGGCGGCACAACTGAACTGGACAATGCCAATCAAGCATACATTACGGGCGACTTTGAACGCGGCGTTCACTATGCCGATCTGCATTTACGGAAAATTCCGAACGACGCGGCAACGCACTACCTCAAAGCCAACTGCCTGGTCAAGCTGGCTCGGCTCGCTGAGGCGTCCCACGAGTACTCATTGGTCACTAAACTGGCTCCGAATTCGGTGATCTCAAGTTATTCGAAAAATGCTCTGAGAAGCATCCAATCCATGCCTGCTGAGCAGCGCAAATTGGTGTCCAATGCTGCAAACAGCAGTGGCTCACGTTCATCGGCAAGCGCAAAGGTACCACCCGGAACATTGGAACTAATTCGTTTTCAAGCCGCGCGCGCTAAAGAGCATACACTTCAAACCGGCGATTCCGCTTCCAAAGACGAACGACTGAAGGCGGACTCACAAGGAAAAGCTGAGCGCGAGCGAGTCGAGCGTTTGTCTCAGTCGGGCGGAGCGAGGGGCGACCATCCTCCGGTTTCAGCAGCAGAACTGCAGGCGATGCGCGAACGCGCCGCCGCCAACGCCGAGTATCTGAAACAAGTGGGAGAAGCCAAGGCTGAACGTCACGAGCGCGAGTCGCAGGAGAAATCCGCAGAACTTCAGCGGCAGGCGGAAGACTTGGAGCGTCAACTTACCGATGAAAATTACAACAAGCATCGCGACATAAAACTGAATCCGGTCGGAACCAATCTATATGTTCGCAATTACGCAAAAATTCCTCCCACGGTAAAACCGCTGAGAGCACAAGCAGAAAGTCTTTCCGGCTCGATCAATTCGAAGCAAACTTCACTCAAGATGCAATCGTCAAATGTTTCAGGAAATGCCTCAGACACTTTTCGCACGAATGCAGTCGGACAAGGAACCGGCTCAGTTCGCCGCGAAGTAAAAGTCAAAGGCGAAGTACTTCCGAAGTAGGTGGCGCTGTCAATGTCTAATACATCGACAGAAGATATTCACCTTTTAGGGAACCGAATAGGACATCGATCGGTCGCCCCAACAAAAAACGTCGGGCGACACATGGCTGTCTCCACTAAACTGTTTTAGGTAATAATCCTAAAGCTTGAAGCTCCTGTACTGGCTCGTCAAACGAGCAGGAACCGATTGAGTGCATGAAGTTTTGGCGAGCATCTTTGATTGCATCGGCAGAGAGCGCCAACCCACGCCACTTTATACCCACATCAAACGTGAATGCTGAGGCATCCGTTTCCTCAATTATAGCATCGATATTTTTCTCACCCTGCCAGGCGAACGCAGCTGCAATTAACACATTCAAAAAGCCGTGCATCACCGCTCGCGGTGCACCGTCTTCATAAGTAAGCGCGTATTCGGCACGAATGGGATGGTGCAGTCCGGCGGTAGCTTTGAATGGCAGTCGGCGCTCGGCACAGGCAATTATGAAGGCAGCAACATCTTTGGCAGAAGGGATTGCTTCCTGCTTCACTCCTCCGGTGCGAATTTTGGCGCAGCAGCCGGAAGCTTTTACTGCGTCTAACTGCTCGAGATTTGATACGGCAACTTCGCAATAAACCGGGTGTTTCGCCTCAAGTACGCCCTTTGTCTCCAGGGTGGCGGCGCGAGAATCGTCAGTTTCAGCAAGCAGCGAAATACAACCATCCAGACTTTTCGGCACGCTTTGCAGTTCGGCAGAACCAACAACCAACCAGCGCAACATCCAAGAAAATTCGCCGCTCTGGTAGCTGCTGTAATTAGCCACAGTAGTTTCTAGCGGTAGAGCCGCTGGAGGATAAATGCCTGCATAATCAACTAAACGCTCAAGCAACGCGCGCAGGGCGGGGGCGATTTTTTCCGTGGTTGTGTTCATTTATGTTTCTTCGCAACCTCGATGCTGGTCGTTGTCGTCATCTTGCTGTTCTCCTAAAGCCTTTGACTCAATGTACTGCTGAAATACATCCAATTGCACATTCCAAAATTGCTTATACGACTCAATCCACAAACTTGCTTCAGACATCGGCTCCGCACACAATTTGAGGTAATGCACACGCCCCTGTCGTTCACGAGTGACCAGGTTAGCATTCTCCAAAAGCTTGAGATGCTTGGAAATTGCCGGCAGCGACATCTGGAATGGCTCTGCCAATTCCAATACAGAGCACGCACCTCTGGCGGCAAGATTGCCGATTATGGCACGACGCGTAGGATCCGACAGAGCAAAAAATGTTCTGTCCAGTTGCTCGGAGTAGCGCTTAACCATTGTCCCTGTCCGCTGTTTTTTCAGTGTCAGATTTTTCCGAAACTGCCTTCAAGCTCGCTAGACCTTTCTCGAATTCTTTTCCGCAGCAATCGTCCATGCTCATAAAAACTTGCATAACTTTGCATGGAAACGGGCTGTCGCTGTCCATAGCCCACGTAACCTTTGTCGCTTCTCCCTCAGGCTGCATGGTGAAGATCGCTTTGCTGAGCCCCTCAAATGGTTTCACGAAGTGGAGGTTGAGCACGATTTTTCCAGGCTCCGACGAAATTATTTCCATATCGCCTTCGCCAACATCGCCATTTCCTACCCACGAATACTTCGAACCTACTCCTTTCTCTGCTCCGCTGAAAGCGCGCTTCATGTTGGGATCAACTTTCTCCCACGGAGACCATACCATCCAATTTCGGTAATCATTTATTTGAGGATGAATCTGTGCCGGAGCGGCTTTAATCGTGATCGAACGCTCGACGTGTGAAACGTCTGGCTTCGTCGCCGCAATGCCAAGAATTACTGCTACACAGACCAGAATGACGCCCACCACTGCGGCAATCGTCTTCTTCATAATGACGCACCTTACACATTTAACGATACGGTTAAATGCTAGCACGCACTCAGATTTTTGATCAATCGAAAATTGATTTCAGTGAGCGTGACATTTCAACCGATATCGGCAGGCACTTGAAGATCAATAGAACCCTTATCCTTGTCGCGTTCTCGGGTCCGACCAAATAAAAGTTTGTAAACCAAGCCACTTAACAACCCTTACTTATGGGTGCTTAGCCTGAGCCCGATCAATCCAATGAGGACACAAAGAGCACTGCCCGTGCCAATTTCGATAGAAGTGAATGTTGTCGACTACAATTCCCTTCTTCGCAAATGAATGTCTGGAGAATGAATGAGTTGGCTCGAGACGCAAACAAATCTATTCAAGTCCTTACAGGGCAAAACCGTGAAGCGCTGGGTTGGAATTGAGATGGCTTTGCGAGAAACGGATGATGGCATTCCAGAGTATCGACACCCAACAGTCTGTTATCTGCAATTGTCCAGGCTTGATGCAGAACTAAAAGACGAGCCAACGGCGCGTATCGTGACCAGCCAGGACAATGACATTTTCGGACTGATTCGTTATGACCAACTGGCTGATCTTCCTGCAAACGAACATGAAGATCGCTCTGGTTATTACTGCCCGCGTGAAGTATCCGAATTGCCAATTGGAAAAATTGACGAAGTGAGTGTCGTCGGCTTGACTCAAGTAATTTCAGAAGTGCATTTTCGAATTGATGGAATGCACGTCACTTTGTATGCGGGAGAAATCTACGAAGACCGTGAGTTGAATTATGATGTGCGATTCCTGGACGAATGCGTTTTGGTGCAAGTCGATGGAGCACGACCTGAAGCCCTTTCGTTCTCACCGGACTAATGGCGATTGATTGCTGTAGGTTTTCGTCAGACCTTGCTTGTTCGTTTGGGGTAATTGAACTTTAGACGTATCGACGATAGAGTGTTTCGGTGGGAAAATTGGCATCCTCAGGAGCTCACATAGATGCGACCCAAAGAAAATCAGCGCTTGCTCGTCCTCCATGCAAAGTGGACGCTCCAGTCCATCTATTCGGAGGACGTTCCCGACATTTGCAAGGGGCTTTTGGCAGACGGACTTGACAGTACGTCATTGCGCAAGTTGGCCGGTCTTTCGGCAGATGAGTTGCATGAAGTTCCACAACTTCTTCGGCGTTTGTTTGGTGAAATGAACCTGGAGGAGCGCACCAAGATCGAAGCAGCTTGGCTACTCGTACACGAGTACGCGGCGCAGATTCAGACAGGAAAAATGGGCGCATATGAAGGCGCTCAACGGATAGGGCAGTTTGGAAATGCTTTCGACCCACTCTTTCCGTATCTCAGGCCTTTCGTTGCTGCCTGGTACGAATGGGATGAGTATCCGGAACATTCACAAGAACTGGAATCAAAAATTCGCACCGCGGCAGCAGCGATTCTTCCCATGTCGCCTCCACCGACACCAGGCAAGGGTTCTGAAGTTGACCGTATGGTTAAAATCGCCAGTAATCAAGCAAAACAAGATCACACATACAACAAGAGTGAAGCTGCACAGCTCCTGGCCAGGGCTATACCTGCAGGCCATGTTGTAGAAGGAACCTGGGATAGTAAATGGATCGCAATAGGTTCGCACAATGACATGCTGATCTTAATTCTGCACTCAAAACTGCGGTTTGCCATTGTTCGCTGGGAATTTGAAAAATTCATACAGCAACATGCGAGCAAATTAGGCATTCTTACTACTAGCGTACCGAACCCCGATTCGGCAGTTTTGTCGCTTACTCATGAGACAGTCGCAATATTGTCAGGAAAGGAGTTCGAGCAAACCCTTCCATTGCGTTGGTTGTCGCTCAATGATTTGCGGCGCATTACCGAAACTCGCTAACCAGGAAAATCACCGCGCTGTAGATCGAAGTTGCACACAACTCTTATTTCCAGCAGAACCACCGGCGCGGATAATTCTCGATAGATTGCGATGAGCTTCAGTGAGTACCGCATTGTGATCGAAAGCCAGTGCCTTTGGATCTCTCAAAACATTTTGCTCATCGACTGGTTGCACATGATCAATCGCATTCCGCAGACAATTGCTCTGCCTGCCGGCTGGGAAGCCTGCGCTGCGGGATTTGAAAATGAGTTGAAGAGAGAACTCAGTCTGAATTTCTTGCACCCATCAAAAAACGTCGTAGCAGTTTCTGTGGCGCGCGCTGGTCATGCCGATGATGTTTTCTTCAAGCTGATTGGGCATAAACACAAACTTGCTTTGGTTCATCTGACCTGGAACAAGCAATGGCGACCTTCTTGGCCTGAAACCACCTTTTATGATTCCTGGGAAGAATGGATTGCGTCATTGACAATGAGTCGAAACCGTAAACCCTGTGCATGCACAGGCAGAAGTATCTTCTGCCTAAATTGTTGCGGTATTCAGTGCAAGAAGGATTGCATCACGGGTATGTTGTTCTGGACAGAGCAACGATACAGGGTCAAGTTACGGTTTTGGAACAGGGACTGTCAATTCCCGGGGGATGAAAAATGATGCGCGCTTTCTGCCGATTTTGTGCCAATTCGACCGCCTCAATCCTGTTAATCTCGTTAACAATTCTACCAGTCCCAGCTCAAGCACAACCTGATTCTGCTGTGTCTATCCGCATAGGTTACTTCAACCTCGCCATCGTTAAAGCCAAATACAAACCATGGCTCGATGCAGAGAATCTTAGACGCGAGCGAGAGGCAGACCTTAGAAAGTTGGTTGAAGAAGGCAATGTGCGCCTTGTAAACGCACAAAAAACATCGAGCAAAGAAGCGGTCCAGGAAATAGCAAAGCAGCTACAGCACGAGATCAATGCAACACAGGCCAAATACGTAGCGGAAGTTCAATCTCGCACGAAAGAAGTGAATCTCAACCTAGCAAACGCTGCCAAGTCAATTGCAGAAAAATGTGGCGTCGACGTTGTCGTTGATGGGGTGGCAGTTTACGGCGGCAGTGACTTGATCATTCAGGACGGTGTTGATCTAACTGCTGCAATGGATTCTCTCTTAGTTTCTGGAACAGCTGCTGCAACTTCGGGAAAAACTGCACGTCCTATCACTGCCCGCCTTTCGTACTTCGACCTGCGTTCGCTCAAGAGCGCCGAGCCATCAATCTCAGAATCCGAGACGTTGCGCGTTCAAGCAGAGCAACAATTGAGGAAGGACGTCGAAGAGGCGAA
>JADZFV010000271.1 GCA_020854255.1 Candidatus Melainabacteria bacterium
GTGCCATCGGCAAGCGAGTAGGCCGCTCCCAGACCCAGCGCGCTAAATAATCCGCCCGCGGCCAGGAAGCTCCTGCGGCTGATTTTAGCCTTTTGGTTCTCACTCATGCTCTTGGCCCCCGTTTATTTCACACTGCTTGTATTAGATTTTTGGCTCTGCCCCTGGCTCAGGTAAATGCGGATCGCCGACGACTCTTCGTCCGTCAGGGCCACATTTGGCATTGTGGTATCGGGCATGATGGCATGCGGATTGGCCATCCAGCGATTGGCCCACTTTGGATTGAGCTTTCTGGGCACCGACGAAAGATCGGGCGCCAGCTGGCGTGCTTTATTCATGTCGTGATACCAGCGTACAGGGCTGCCCGCGGGTAATTCCTTTCCGCCAACCATATGGCAGGTGACGCACTGCCTTTTGGCAAGCAGCTGCTTGCCTTTTTCCGCATTTACTTGTGCTGATAAGACAGCCGTTTCTCTAAAGCCGGAAGGTGCAGGATCGACTGCCGAAGCCCTGAAATAATTGACAAGCGCCTGTTTGTCATCGCCGTGGAATGGAAATGCGGGCATGCGCGCAGGCAAGTATGGTCTCATGACGTATGGCGCTTCAAGGAAGTCGGAAAGCCAGTCGGCGCGGACTCTCTCGCCTTCCGGTCCAAGATTTGGCGCCAGCTTTCCGTATTTGACCTGGGGCTCTGTATGAAAGCCCCCGGCCAGCACTTTCTTTTCCGGCTCATATCCGGCATGGCAGCCGTTGCATCCGTAATGATCGATCAGTTGGTGACCGGTGATCAGTTCTTTCTCGCCCTGCTTGAGCAATCGGCGGTGCTGTTTGGCAATGGTTCGCTCGCTGCTCAGTGTCTTCAAAAAGACGAGCATTTTCTCGGTCTCTTCAGGCGATAAATGCATGTTCGGCATTAGCACGGGAATGCGATCGGTCTCGAATGCTTTCGGTTCGTCGAGCCTGGCCTTTGTCCAGGTATACCAATTGCGCTTTTCATGAGGTACAACGTCTTTGTTGCCCCAGAAAAGCAAGTTCTCGTCCTTGGCGGCGAAATCCGACAATTCCGGGCCGATTCTCTCCAGGTTGCGCTCGAAGCCGGGAATGTTGTGACAGCTGTAACAGCCGTATTTCTTGATCAGCGATTTGCCTTTGTCGATATTGTCGCTCGACGCCACGGCATTCTCCAGAGCAACGTCTCTCTTTGGTTTGACGTCCTTGAGTCTCAAGGTGAGAAGGTAGTCGCTGAGGCAGGATATTTCTTCCTTGGACAACGGAAATCTAGGCATGATGGTCGTCTCGGACATGGCCTTGGGATTTTCTATCCATGAATAAACCCAGGGTTTGGTCACCTTTTCACCAACACGGTCCAGCCTCAGATGTCTGGGTCCTGAAGCTTGATTGGCCCCCTGGTCGTGACAGCCAAGACAGCCTTTGCTTTCGAAGAGGCGCTTGCCTTTTGCTACCGTCTCAGGCGTGGAGCCATGCTTTCCGGCATACTCGTAAGCATCATGCGAGATAGCCAGATCGCCCGAGCTGTAAGTCAGGTAGGAAGCCAGAGCGACGGCGTCGCCCTCGGCCAGCCCCTTTCCTTTCTCGCCGAATTGAGGCATCAAAGTGCGCTCATCAAATTTCTTGGGATCTTTTATCCAGGCAACCAGCCACTCCGGCCTCACTTTAGCTTTAATCGCCTTAAGGTCGGGACCGAGTTTTACTGAAGGAATTGTGATGTAGGGAGAGCCGTCGACTTTATGGCAAGCCGCGCAACCTTTTTCTTGAAAGATTGCCGCTCCGTCTGCCGCTACCGGCGCTGTCGAAACCAGTGGCGCATTTTCGTGGCAGCGCGCGCACGAGGACTGCACCATCTTTCCCTTAAGCATGGGCGTGTGAAAATGCTTGTCTCCCTCATGCGCCTCTTTTTCGCTGAGCGCCCTGCCCTGCCCGTCATGACAGCTGGTGCAGCCGGCCTTGTCGATGGGGTGAGATTTAAACAGCTTCTCGTGGTCGGGGTGAGCGCGAAATACAAGTTTGTCGGCGCCGGCAAATTCAGCACGATCTATGCCCTGATGGCAGGTCGTGCAGCGGTCCACTCTCTCATACTCGCCCAGTCCAGTCACAACGATTTGCTGAATCGCGGCCGGGCTGCTCTCAAGCTTTGCTATGCGCTCTTTGAGAGTGGCCAGCTGGCTGGTTTCTTTGTCGAGACCGCTCTTCAGAGATTGCAGGGAGGACTCGGCCATCTCTACTTTTTGGGTCACGTCTTTCAGTCGCGCAGTGACTTCGGCTGCCTTCTTTTCGTTTTCGCTCAATTTCCCCTGTATCGAAATTACTTCCTTCTCGCCTTCGGCGGCGCCGTTTTTCTCCCCGTTTTCCAGGGCTGAATCGCGCGTGTAGTAAGCTGCATCCAGATCGGCTTTGATAAAGCGATGCTCGACACCGAGTTCGTTTACTTGATTGGTCAGACGCTCTTTCTCTTCAATAACTTGCCTGTAAGACGGGCTTCGCAGTATCTCCTCAATCCGGGCGATCCCGGATCGATACTTGGCGACGCTCGTTGGCTCTGCAGTTTCAGGAGCGCCGGCAAGCTTTTTTTGTCTTGCCTCGAAAGCTTTTTCTGCCTGGGCTAATTCGTCTTTCAGCTTCTCCAATTCAATTTTTTTGAATTCGTTTTGATATGCGATCCAGGGTTGCCTCCCGATCGTCTCTTCATATAACTCCCAGCCCAGAACAGCTACAGTGAGCGCGCCCAGAATCAGAAAGATTTTTCCGAAATCTTGTTTTTCTGGATCTTTAAATCCGCCATTAATCACGATCGCGACTCCCTCAAACGTTGAACCAGGGCAAGACCAGAAAGTATTTGACATGCAAAACAAGTCTGGCAAAAATCTTCAATGGAACAAGCATCATCGATTGAAAAAGAAATGCTGTGATTACAAATCGAGTCAAGCCCATTGCTTTGAGCGTGGGGCTCTCAGCATACTTTTTGCGCCACAAGACAAGAGGCGGCACCACATACCAGGCAGAAAGAAAAACGATGCCCAGTACAGCCTCTGCCAGATAGTTCTTAATGCCTATGAGATTGCCGAGATTGACGTTGTTTTGCGCCACCACTTTGTGAATGTCCCAGTGCTCCCACGGCCAGAAAAGATTCCAGCCCGGTCCGCGAAAGAAAACACCAATGACAATTGGAATAATCCAGAGTCCCAGGAATCCGAAAAGGAATGTGGAGATGGCAAAGGCGCGCCGCTTAAACGTGTAATATCCATTGCCTTTCAAATTTACGTCCAGATATGGAATTGCCATAAGCCCGACGATGCACAAGCCGGGGATGACGACACCGGCAATCCATGGATCGAAATAGACAAGAAGCTCTTGCAGACCAAGAAAATACCAGGGTGCTTTGGCCGGGTTTGGTGTAATCGCCGGGTTAGCCGGTTCTTCCAGGGGCGCGTCGATTGTTATCGACCATACGCACAAAATAATTATGGCTGCCAGCGCCACCAATGACTCGATGCGCAATAATCCGGGCCAGGCGAAGACCTTTGCCGGCAGCGCGGCGCGATCTCCTGCATCAGCTTTTGGCGTCGATGAAGCTGTCATTCTGATTCCCCTTCACTTTTGCGGGCAGACTGATTTTCCTGTCCGGGTTGGTTTTCCGGCAAAGCCCCGCTTGCTTTTGGCGGCGAGCTCTCCGGCGCAATTTGACCGGCAGGCACCGGCCTTGCCACTAAGGGCGGCTCCAGCGCTTTGTTCGGACCCGATATGCCGCCATCTTTTCTGATCCGGTAAAAATGCACCATCACAAACCAGATCGCAAAGATAGGCAAAACAATGCAGTGCAATACATAGAATCGCAAGAGGGTGCCCTGGGCCACGATGGTTCCGCCCAGGAGCAATGAGCGGGCATCATAGCGCGGAGAAATAAAGGGCAAAAACTCGGAGAACGGTCCTTCATGTCCCAGAAATGGCGTTGCTCTGGCCATGTTGGTTCCCACCGTAACCGCCCAAATTGACAATTGGTCCCAGGGCAAAAGGTAGCCCGTGAAGCTGAGCAGCAAAGTCAGGGTCAATAAGCAGACACCAATAACCCAGTTGAATTCGCGCGGCTTTTTGTATGATCCGGTGAGAAAGACCCTCAACATGTGCACGAGCACGAGCAAAACCATGGCATGCGCGCTCCATCTGTGCATGTTGCGCATGAACATGCCAAATGGAATATCGAACTTCAGATATTTCATGTCGGCATATGCGTACTCCGGCACGGGCCGGTAGTAGAACATTAGAACTACTCCGGTTATGCATGCCACCACAAACATGAGGAAAGTCAGTCCGCCGGCTCCCCATGTGTAGCGAAGTCTGATGCCGTGCGTCCACACTTTGACGGGTCTTGTATGCAGAAGAAATCCGGCTGTCATCTGCAATACGCGGTTGCGCTGCGTATCGTCGAATCCGTGCCTGAATATAGACCGCCAGATCTGACTTGAGGCGATGCGATCGCGCAGCTCCGTTTTGTCTTCTTTATCTTGTTCTAAAGTTGGCATAAGGTTTTAGACTACTATGTAGCTCCCAGGCTGGTTCCATTCACCTTTCTCTTGTATGAATTTCTTGCTCTTGTCGACAATCATTTGACCGTCGGATCCGATATCGATCTTCAATCTCTCCAGAGCGCGCGGGGCCGGACCTTCGTAATTGACCCCGCTTTTGTAAAAGCCGCTGCCGTGGCAGGGGCATTTGAATTTATCCTCATTGGTCAGCCAGACAGGAGTGCAGCCCAGATGAGTGCAAATGGCCGAGACAGCGTAAATTTTTGCCGGCTCGCGAACGATCCAGACTCGCTGGTCGCGCACCCATCTGGTATCAACCGTTCCAATTGCATATTCATGCGGAAAGCCGGCTCGAAATACTTGAGCCGGCTCGAAAAGTACTTTCGGAAACATGAAGCGCACCATCCCGGAAACAACCGCACCGGTGGCCCCCAGAATCGACAACCAGCCCAGCCCGGTCACTACCTCGCGCCTCCCCCATAGATGCGGCGAGGCTTTCTTCGCGCACGCTCCAGAACAATCGCCTTCCGCACAATTACCGGCGGTGCTTTTTTCTTTGTGTTCAGGCACGTTTCCTTTCACCTCCTGCATCAGGAAAAATTATGGATATGGTTTCTTTCGGGCAAACCGTGACACACAGCTTGCAACTTACACAATGATTTTTATGAGCGTTAAAAGCCAGAGCCGTTGCATATCCCTCTTTGGGACTGGCAACTATTTCCAGGCAGTCAAACGGACAGATATCGGTGCAATACTGACAGCCGCTGCAAATTGACTGGTCAACTTCAGCCCACGGGCGCTCTTTCGGTTTGAGAAACTGATATTTCTCTCCAGCAGGGTCGGCTATACAAGACACAGGACAGACAATTCCGCAGGCTCCGCAATCTATGCATTTATGCATATCTATCGCGTGCAGTTTTTTGGGCTCGCCTTCTATACAGGCGACCGGACACACCCGTTTGCAGGCCCCGCACCCTACGCATTCGCTGTGTATATAGTGAGTCACGATACCGCCTGTAGTACCACCTGCAGGACTAAAAACAGCTGGCGTGCGCAAACACATCCGCCCGCTCTCTACGCCAAACTTTAAGATCCGCCGACAGAATACCACCAACCTTGATAGAGCGGTGTGGGCACTTTTAGGTATCCGCCCCTGGTAGTGGGTACCTTTACTTTCCCATCCCGGAGGACGAGACTGCATAGCCGCACTCAGATTAAACTTAGCTGAGAGGAAAATAGAGATGCCTAAATTTGAGTTTGATGTAGATGATCCCATGGAAATGATCGCAGTCTCCATCGAAGGTGATTTCGATGAAATGGCAAGCGGTCTGGTCGATGAATTCATTATGATGGGTTGCGACGAGGAAGCCTTGTTATCCCTCTTTCGCAATCCGTTCTACAGATCAACCAACGCCATCTTTAAGGCGAAAGGTGAAGCCTATGTCTGCGATCTAATTCGAAGCCGGCTGCTGAGCTGGGCGTAGCTTATTGCTTTTGCAATTACCTTCATAAAGAGAGCGCGCCACCAGGCAAGAAGCACGGCGATTGAGAATGTCGTAACCGGTACGGTAGTGGGCTCGAGTCGCATGGCGGCAGGTATCCCGGGTCTGGTCGGAGCCTGGAAGAATTCGAATGCGCCCTGGATGTGATCGCGTTGTACTGCCGCCGCCGCCACCACAGATAGTGCAGGAGCGTCCTTCAATTCCCTTTAGACAGCAAGAGTTCGCCCAGAGCAAGAGCGGCGCAACCGCCAGTATGAAAGAAAAGGCCTGTTGCCACAGCATATATTGAAGCAAAGGCTTGCCACGCTCAACGCTATGGCTCTCAAGCACCCCGGCATTAAGGGCGGGGTTTGACTGCCTGAAAATTGACCAGAGGGCTTCGGAAGCCTGGTAACCTCAAAGAGTGATCTGCAACGCAGTGCAGGCGATAGCGGCAAATATCACACTTTTGAGTACGCCCTGCGGGTGATTACAGGCACTCTTCGGCGGTCATATGCTGATACAAGGGACTGTGGCTGCATTTTGACAGGACTTTCATCTTGCGTTTTGCTCGCGACTACGTACTGGCCGGCAACCCGAAGACAAAGGAGCAGACACTGCGCCGGTTGGCATCTGTTGACGACGCGAAAGTACGATGCCGGCTGGCTGAAAACGTCAGCACGCCTTATGATGTGCTGAAAATGCTCTGTGGCGACTCTCATCCGGACGTCAGAGCTGCCCTGGCTTTTAACAGTGCTGCCACTTCAGACATATTGAGAGAGCTTTGTCTGGATGCCGACGTCAATGTTCGAATGTCTATGGCTGAACGACTTGAGCTGCCTGAGCCTGTCCTTGCTTTGCTCCTGGAGGATGAGAATCCCTATGTGAGGGATTGTGCTGAGCGGACTCATGAGATAAGGACGTTGGAAGCGTGCCTGACGGCAGAGAGTTTTGTTTCCGAGCGCGGGGAGGAGGCCCGGCTGGGAGAACTTCTCTTTAGTGCCGGATGGTTGGAGCAAGAGCACTTGGCCCGGCTGGTGTCAGCCGCGCAATGCGAAAAGAGACCGCTTGGACAAGTGATTCTGCGTGAGACCGATCTCAGCCATGAAGTTGTCGTAGCGGCCCTCAACATGCAATTGGCCATTCGCCGGGGGCGAATGTCGATTACAGAGGCCGTCGATAATCTGCGCAGCCGTTATCCCATTCGCATCGACAGTGCCTGTTACTCTGGTGGATCAGTAAATGAGCACCTGGATGAGACAGTCTCGATCCGCCCAGGCCTGCCGCCCCTTGTGGAATTCCCACCATCTTCCGGTTCTCGAAAAGTCGACCTGAATCCTGATGAAAGGATGCAGTGGCGAATGTGGCAGAGCTCGCAATATGGCATTGCCCAGCTGCTGTCCGATGCAAATTCTCTTGCCGA
>JADZFV010000272.1 GCA_020854255.1 Candidatus Melainabacteria bacterium
CGACCTACGGTTTACGAAACCGTTGCTCTACCCCTGAGCTACGTCGGCACAGGCCATACATTATATATGTATGGCCGCCGGTGGAGAAATGCCGGAGGGCTGGTTTGTAACACCTGGTCGGTCCAGCCGGCTGGGATGTTCAGGAGCCCGGAAATTCCAAAATAGCTAGCGATTCGGTCCTCGAATCCTGATTGAATCTCTTGGTAACCGGGTATAAAGATTGAGCATAATAAGGTTGGAATTTACCGCAAGCGCGAGCAAGTGGTAACCGACAGCCTCCAATCCAGAAAGCTGGGGCCGGACATTGCGTGCGGATTAAACCAACTGCTGATGGAACGAGGTAACGGATGTAGCGTTAGACGTTGCGTCGCCTCTTCGTATTCGGTCGGCACAAACAGCAAAAGCGGATTGAGACAGTCGTATATGCAGTTGATATTGCATGTATTTCTTTCTGGTCTTGCGTGTCCGACAGTGGTTCTTGAGTCCCTGATAACATCAGGGTTTCCGGAGCCCGTGCCAAACCCCAGCGCTTGATTTGGTCATACACACTTCCTAGTCAAGTGTGTATATATCGGCTTGCCATCAGCATCACACGTATTCATGCGTGGGATGCTTTGTGGCGTATGCGTTTTATCCTTAAAGTATATGCAATCGCTAGATTCGCGTATCAAGCCAGTTTCCATCGCTTGTTCAAACGATCAGACCGGTCGCGCGATCTCAAATTTTCAACACCAGTGAAGCGGAGCGAACTCGGAAAACCGCATGATTAAAAGAAAAACGGGGTACTTCACATCGTTGGATGCGCTTGGTATATTTAAAGAGTAAACGGTGAGCGGTTAAGCGAAGTAACTGCTTTGAGCCGAGGGACGCTACAGAAACGACAGGTCGGCGCTGACCGGAAACGACAGTAGGCGGTTCGCCACGAGAGAAGGACTGACTGAATCTCGCGGAAATACTGAGCCCACAGCAATGGGCAGTCAGGCAGTAGCTTAGACACCGCAGCGGAGCAATCCAAGCGGTGTTTTTGTTTGCGCATTTTCCGGTAGCGCCGCATACAATGCGGCGTTTTTTGCATGCAGATTTTGTTTGCGCATTTTGAAGTTATTGGCCAACCATCGAACTTGCACCTCGATGGTTGGCGTGCCACCTAATGTGGTGGCGACGAAAATTACACGACAATGTATGACCGGCATATTCTTTCGCTATGCTAGATCTTGTCGAATCTTTGAATATTCGAATATAGCTATTGACGAAGTCGAAAAACCTTCCAACTTCGTTGTTTTCAATCAGCCTGAGAGTGGCTGCCAGTCAAAGACTTAGTTAAAATCAATAATACGAATGAAAAATCCAAACATATTTACCCTCATGCCATCAAGGCATCTTTTTTATTCTTGTTGTTATTCATCGAGTATATGTTTGAATCCGATCATTGTCAAGGCAGCTGAATTGCACCAATTCGCGATGAAAGCGCGCATGTGTGTCTAATGAATGGACGCTGTTTTCCTTGTATTTTTTGACTGTACGCACGCTTAGTGCAAATTATCCGGACCTCAGTTGCCGCCTGTATCTGAGCGATATCTGTCAGGAGTGAAAAACATGAATGTCACTTTGAAAGTAAAACGACTTCCGCACTGCAAAGCGTTGCCTGCATACGCGACAAGCGGCTCTGCCGGAATGGATTTGACTGCGGCGATCGAACAGCCGATGACTGTCGAGCCCAACAAGCGCGCTCAGATTCCCACAGGCATTCAGGTTGAGATTCCCGAAGGTTTTGAAGGTCAGGTGCGCCCTCGCTCCGGATTGGCTCACAAAGCCGGTATCAGTTTGACTAATTGCGTCGGCACCATCGACTCGGACTACCGAGGCGAAGTCTGCGTGCTGATTATCAATCATGGCGAGCAGCCGTACACCTTCCAGCCCGGCGAAAAGATCGCTCAACTGCTCATTACTCCGGTGCCGCGAGTTGAGATAGTCGAAGTAAATGAACTCGCTGAAAGCCTGCAGCGGGGAGCAGGAGGCTTCGGCTCCACGGGAAAGACGATTCAAGTGCTCGCTAGCACTTAGGTAACAAAGGGCTCGGGAGACCGAGCCCTTTTCTTTAGAAGACGTATTTTGCTCGCCCGCTCCAGGTAAAATACCCCTTAAGTTCCGTTAAACCCTTTCCCGAAAGGCTGGCCTATGACGGGTTCAGGCACGATTAAATCCATAAAAGTGGCGGTCGCCGGCATCAATGGACGCATGGGCAAAGCCTTTGTGCAGGCGTTTTTCAATGATCCGGTCATCAAAATTGTCGGAGCCTGGGGACGCGAAAACGCCGAATATGTCGGACTTGACATAGCCCAGGTCGCCGAGGTGGCTGGGGGCGGACGGGCTGGTATACTTGTCAGCAGCGGATTTATCGAGTGTGTAGCCGCTTGCGCTCCGGAAGTAATTCTGGACCTCACCCAGGCAGAGCCTGCCTGGAGGACGGCTACATCCGCCATCGGAAAGGGCATTCGCCCTGTCATCGGTACATCCGGACTGAGTCAGACGCATCTGAAGGAGCTGGGTATTCTGGCTGAGAAGAACATGGTTGGAGCAATGGTGGTGCCGAACTTTTCGGTCGGCGCTGTTCTGATGATGGAATTCGCCCGTCAGGCTGGGCGTTTCATTCCCAATGTGGAAATCGTCGAGATGCACCACACGCAGAAGATCGATGCTCCGTCAGGAACCGCGACCCACACAGCCAACAAGCTTGCTGAGAGCCGCAATCATTACAATGCAAAGCGCGTTGAAGAGAAAGAATTGATGCCTGGCGCTCGCGGCGCCGTCAATTCCAGTGGCGTGCGCATCCACTCGCTGAGACTGCCAGGCATGATTTCGCACCAGGAAGTTTTATTCGGCTCGGAAGGTGAGCTGCTTACAATCAAGCATGACAGCTTCAATACCAAGTGTTTCATTGAAGGCGAGCGCATGGCTATTCAGCATGTGATGACGCAGAAAAAGCTCGTAGTGGGGCTAGACCAGGTACTGTTTTCGAATTCACTGGGGTCTTAATTGTAGGGGCGACGCCATGCGTCGCCCGCAAAAAAGGGACACGGTTCACACGGAACCACACAGAAGGTTCACAAAGAACCAAACAGACGGAGGATAGAGGAGAAATGGCAGGCAATTCAAAGCGACCAGTAAATGTTGCGATTCTAGGCGCTACCGGCCGGGTTGGTCAGGAGCTGCTCAAGGTTTTGGCAGAACGCAAATTTCCAGTCGGCGAGCTGAAACTTCTTGCCAGCGCCCGCTCTAAAGACATGACTATCGAGTTTTGCGGCAAGCAATACCCGATCATCGAGCCGTCCGCAGAAGCATTCAAGGGAGTGGATATTGTCCTCGCTTCCGCAGGTGCGGACCGCAGCCTCGAGTTTGCACCACTGGCAGTGCAAGCTGGTGCCGTCGTTATCGACAACACCAGCGCTTATCGCATGGACCCGGATGTTCCGCTGGTAGTGCCCGAAGTCAACGGTGAAGCGATCAAGAAGCACAAAGGCATCATCGCCAATCCTAATTGCTCGACCGCACAGCTTGTTCCTGTTTTGAAAGTCTTGCACGAAATCGGTGGCTTGAAGCGCGTGATTGTTTCCACCTATCAGTCCGTGAGTGGCGCCGGCAAGGAAGCCATGGACGAGCTGGAGCAGCAAACCAGGGCGATCATGAATGACGAAGAATACCCTCCGCAAGTAATGCAAAAGCAGATTGCCTTCAATCTGATACCGCATATCGATAAATTCCTCGACAACGGTTATACAAAAGAAGAGATGAAGGTCGTTGAGGAAAGCCGCAAGATTTTGGACTTGCCAAATCTGCCGGTCACCTGCACAGCTGTGCGAGTTCCGGTCGCCATCAGCCACAGCGAAGCTGTGACCGTTGACTTAGAACGTGCCGTCAGCCCGGCACAGGCACGCGAGGCTCTGGCAGACTGTTCGATTATCGAGGTCTGGGACGATCCTTCTAAGAACATTTACCCGACTCCGATCGAGGCAGCCGGACAAGACCCTGTCTATGTCGGACGTATTCGCCGCGACACGTCATCGGAAAATGGTCTCAATCTCTGGGTAGTTGCCGACAACCTGCGTATCGGCGCTGCACTCAACGCAGTGCGCATCGCTGAATACCTCGTCGAGCACAAACTGCTCAAACAACCGGTGGCAAGTTAGTAGGGGCGACGCCATGCGTCGCCCGGTGCCGGCAGGATGCCGGCGCTCCCCATTCCGGCAGGATGCCGGCGCTCCCAAAACCGCAGGAGAGAAAAGTGATAGGCACAGACGCACCACTGTTCGGCAGAGTTATCACAGCGATGATTACTCCTTTCGACGATTCGGACAAAATTGATTTCAAAGCAGTGGAGAAGCTGGTCACTCACCTCATTCAGACCGGCACCAGCGCCATTGTCGTCTCAGGCACCACAGGCGAAAGCCCGACTCTTGATTCGCAAGAGAAGAAGGACTTGCTGAAGAGTGTCCTGGAAATCACCGGCAATCGCGCCAAAGTGATCATGGGCACCGGATACAATTACACGCGCAAATCAGTCGAGGCTTCGAAAGAAGCTGAAAAGCTCGGCGCGCATGGTCTGCTTGTTGTCGCACCGTATTACAACAAGCCCAGCCAGGCTGGACTGCTGGCGCATTTCGGCGAAGTGGCGAACAACACCAGTTTGCCGATTTTTGTGTACAACATTCCCGGTCGCACCGGCATTAACATCACCAGCGAAACAATGATCAAACTGGTCGATAAACACAAAAACATCTACGCATTGAAAGACTCAACCGGCAGTGTTGACCAAACCGGCGAGATTGCCGGAGCCGTTCGCGAAGACTTCCGCATTTATTCAGGCGATGATTATTTGACTCTGCCCTTCCTGTCGGTTGGTGCCGCTGGCGTGGTCAGCGTTGCCAGCCATGTGGTCGGCGCTCCGATCAAGGAAATGTGCGACGCCTACTTTAGCGGCAAGCACGACAAAGCGCGCGAATTGCACTACAAGTATTTGCCCATCTTCAAAGCGCTCTTCGCCGCACCGAATCCGACGTGTGTGAAATATGCGCTCAGCAAAATGGGTTTGTGCAAAGAAAATCTGCGCCTGCCTTTGATTCCACTCGATGCGCAGCAAAGAGCGACTCTCGACAAAGTCTTGCAACAGTTGGCGCCGTCGGCATCTGCTGTTTAGGTTAGCGGTATTTCGGTTCAATCATGATTCTCAAAGGTGTTAATAGATGAAGAGATCCAGCAAGTCGTATGACGAAGACGAATCGAGCGCTGGCAAATCGAAGCTAGACACCAGCTCCAACACGATCAAGATAATTCCTTTGGGCGGGCTTGGAGAGATTGGCAAAAACACCATGGCCATCATGTGCGGCAACGACATCATGCTTGTCGATGCCGGCCTGGCGTTTCCTACGGAAGAACAATTGGGCGTCGATCTGGTATTGCCAGACATTACTTTTCTGCGCGAAAATCAGGATAAAATCAGAGGTCTTGCTATCACGCACGGTCACGAAGATCACATCGGCGGCATTCCTTTTATATTGAGGGACGTGACCATCCCGGTGATATACGGACCGGCTCTGGCACTGGGATTATTAGAAGGAAAACTGAAAGAGAATGGGCTGGAAGAGTCCACTGTTTTGCGCAAGGTAAAACCGCGGCAGCAAGTAAAAATCGGTTGCTTCCAGGTGGAATTCATTCGCTGCACGCACTCGATTGCCGACTCTTTTAGTTTGATCATCAGAACACCGGTCGGAACCCTGGTGCACACCGGCGACTTCAAATTCGACTTCACACCGGTGGACGGCGAGCAGTTCGATATCGCCAGTCTCTCGCGTGCAGGAGACGAAGGCGTGCTCTTGCTCATGAGTGACAGCACAAATACTGAGCGCGACGGTTATAGCCCATCAGAACGCACCGTCTGGGCGAAGATCAATGAAGTTTTTTCCACTGCGCCGCATCGCATTATTGTCACCACTTTCGCAAGTAACGTGCATCGTATTCGTCAGGTGTTGCAAGCTGCAATTAAGTATGAGCGCAAGGTCGCTATTCTCGGTCGCTCGATGCTCAATCTCGCAGGCATTGCCCGTGAGCTTGGCTACATGACTTTTCCCGATGGTCTGCTCGTGCCAGTCGATCAGTTGAAACAGCTGCCACTCGATCAAGTTGTGATTCTCACCACAGGCAGTCAGGGAGAACCACTTTCTGCGCTCAGCCGCATTGCCAATAACGAGCACAAGCAAATCAAGATTATTCCGGGCGACACCGTTGTGATTTCCGCCACTCCTATTCCCGGCAACGAACGCTCGGTGGCGAACACCATCAACGCACTCTTCTTGCGCGGCGCCAATGTAGTGTACGGCAGAGACGCTGGGGTGCATGTGAGCGGTCACGCTTGCCGCGAGGAGCAAAAATTGATGATCAATCTCTGCAAACCGAAATTCTTCATGCCGTTGCACGGTGAATTCAGAATGTTGGTTCGTCACGCAGAACTCGCTGTTGAATGCAATGTCGATCCGGAACACACTTTCGTTATGGAAAACGGCGAAATTCTGGAAGTCTCTAAGGATAGGGCGCATGTGTCCGGAAGAGTCAGCTCCGGTGTGATTCTCATTGACTCCTCGCGGGCATTTGAGATTGACGATAGCATCGTCGAGCAGCGCCAGCATATCGCCGAGGATGGTCTGGTCATGGTGGCAATGACTGTTGACCAGTCATCGAAATTACTGGCGGGACCGGATGTTTCACTGCGCGGATTGATCCTTCCCAAAGGTGTGCCGGCTGAAGAATTCGTGATCAAAGTTCAAGATGAAGCGAAGAGACTTTTGACCGAACTTTCTGGCAACAAGCAGATTCAAAAGGAAGCGTTGAAACAACAACTTGCGCTTGCGCTTGCCGATTATTTTGAGGAGAACGTGAAAGCGAGTCCCTTTGTGCAGATCATTTTAAACGAAGTGTCAGAAGCAAAATCGCGTTCGCGCCAATCGACATCTTCAAGAGCCGACAGCAAGACGTAGATCGCCAGACTGAATAACTCCACGTCGAAGTGCTACGCCTCAGATCTGTGCGCCTTGGTTGGAATCGTGGGAATCTCGAACTAATACGAGCGGTAAGCGCGGCGACCTGGCGTCACTTCAACTTCCACGTATCCGCTACTGCTGGCAGCGGGAGCAGCCTTGCGAGCCACAGCCGTGCGCTTCTTCTTAGGTTTTTTCTTGCGCGGTTTTGGTGGTGCCGCAGGTTCAGAACTGGCTGTTACTGCTGGTGCTGTTGCATGAGGTGGAGTTTGTTTTACGCTTGGCGGATTGTTTTTATTAAACGATGGGAAACCAAACCAACCAGTCGATTGAGGCGGTTCTTTGACGGGTTTTACGCCTGGTGGCGCAGTCTTCTGGGGATTTGACACAGTTGCATTAGCCGGCGCGTCAGACGCTTTTGGTGTCGATGATGAATTTGTGGACTCGGCTGAATTTGGTGCTTCGGGCGCATCGTCAGGGGCACTTGCCTGGACACCGGTACCGGTGTCTGTATCTTTCGCGGTGGTTGAAGCAGAAGTTGAACTTGCCGTGCTCGTATCTTTGTCGTTAGACGACGCCGTGTCCGTAGCCGTCGCATCAGTAATGGTTGCAGCCGGAGCAGCAGTGTCGGTGTCTGTCTTTACAGGCGCAGTTGACGGAGAAGCCGAGGTTGCCGGTGATGGGTTGCTGTTGTTGGCCGTGTTGCCGTTGTCCGCGGAATTGACTGGAGTGTTAGCCGGAGAATTGGCGCCAGAATTTGCCGGGTTGTTAGAAGGATTGACATTGGTAATCATCCAGGTGGCGATTCCAATTCCGGCAAATACAAAAATTGCTACTGCAACACCAGCGATAAGCATGCCGGCGTTGCCTTTCTTCGGCGCTGCCGCAGCTGGCTCCGCGCCATCTTCGGGCATATCGCGATCGACAAACGTGGGAAGGCGGTTGCGCTTTTTGCCGGTTTTTGGCGGTTGCGATCGATCGTTGCCGGTGGAGATAGACAGATTTGCCGCGCTCGCGGTCGGAGAGGCTATCTCGGTTCCAGCAAGTGAGGTCGGCGGCACGCCTGGGAGCGGAGGCAACATGGCTGAGGCTCCCGGACCTGTGGCTATCGTCTTATCGTTATCTGGGAACATTTTCCCGAAATCGACTGGCGATGAAGAGCTTACATTTGTCCATGGTACCTGTGAATCGGTCCACGAATTTGCAGAAGCAGATCCGGAAGACGAGCCGGGTGCCGATCCTGGCGCTGAGTTCGAAGCAGCTCCGGGGGCGCCTGGTAAAACGGGCGAGATACGTGAGCTGGAATTGGTTGGGGAGCCAGGTGGTCGTGAGTGTATTGGTGTGCCGAAGGCTCCAACGCCGACTTGCGGTCCTTGAACGGCAGGTCCAGCTGGCGCGCCTGGGGACCCCTGTGTTGGTGGCGCCCCTGTCGTTCTTTGTGTTGGAAACGCTCCTTCTGCAGCTGGTGAGCCAGACGATCCTTGTGAGCCTTGCGGTGTTCCGAATGCTCCCTGGGTACCTGCTGCTGGTGCACCAAAAGATCCTTGCGGTGAACCGAGCGATTCGTTCTGCAGTGCGCCAAAACTTCCCGGCGGATCAGGTGTAGCCGGTGTTCCAAAGCTACCCGATAAAGGAGTTGTTGCAGGGGCTCCTGGTGCACCAGTTGAACCTTGTGGTGTTCCTGTTCCAGCGGAACCTTGTAGTGTTCCTGCTCCTGCTGCACCTTGTGGTGTTCCTGTTGCTGCCGCCCCCGGGGGAGTTGCTGTTGTATTGCCCATGCTTGCAGGTTTAATTGTCGGTTGGTCCGTTAATGTCGAATCTAAGCCTGTTTTTGGCTTGAAGCCGTCCGGGTTCTTGACCCACGGAGCGACTTCTTGTTTTGCGCTCCATTCGGAAGACACAGGCTGGGCGCCACCTGCAGCTAATGGTATTACCTTTTCAATCGGCTTAGGATCAGGCAATGGAGCGGGGGCGCCATCAATAACTCCCCATGATGAGCCCGGCACAGGTTCGTTGTCAGCGGTAATTTCACCGGATCGCTTCTGGCGGCGGTCTACAATTGGCACTACTTTCGGCCCGGGTTCCGGTATCTTCGACTCCACAACAGGAGGAGGCATCGCGGAAAAGTTGAGGCGCGAGGTCTCGTCTCTGGGCGCCATATGCAGCTCTTCTTCCAAATTGGGTGGAACATCAATCGACTTTGCTTGTTCTCCAAGGCTGTCGCCGAGTGTTTGTGCGATCGCTTTGATGTAGGCTACGTCTTGCCTGGTCAAAGAAGCTCGCGGATTGGGTTTGGCAATGCGGGCTAGTGCTTCCGGTGACAATGGATGTTCGTTGATGTCAACGGATATATAGCCTTTGTGCTGCTGGCTCGGGTCAATACTAGCTGCATCACCTGGTGTGCCAGAATTGGCCGCGGAGGCTGTCAGTGTTTCAAGATTCGAGTCACCAGGGGCATTAACCGGTAAGCGTGAAGCATTGGTCGGCAAGGTCACTGCATCATCGAATGCCGGTCCGCTGTTGTTCGGAAGCGTTGCCGCATCATCAAAACTTTCACCCGATTCCGGATCATTCGCTGCCGGCAGCCGCAAAGTGTTTTGTCCGGTTCGCTTCGGAGCAGATGGAGCGCCTATATGTTGTGAATTTGCAGGATCTTCTAGCTGTGGAGCAGCTTGTTCAGCTCCGTGACCAGGTGTTTGCCCCGCCGCTTGGGGTGGCACTGCCTGCGATGGCAGCGGCTGCAGCGAAATCGGTTGCGCCAACACCGGCTGACCTTGTTGCACCACTGACGGTGGCGGCTTGGGAGTTGCGTTTTTGGCCCAGTTAGCAATTTCTGCGTCGTCACTGTTGGGCGACCACAATTTTATGGCGTTATGAAAGTCTTTCATCGTTTGATAACGCTGATCAGGATCCTTAGCCAGAGCCCTGTTCATGATCTGTTGTGCTGTCACGTCATCTCTTAGCGACGGCATCAGATCGCCCAGCATTGGTGGATCTTGACTAACATGCATGTTGCGCAGATCTTCAAGCGAATTTGCTTTGAATGGCAACTGTCCGGTCAGACCCTGAAACATCACAACAGCCAGAGAATAGATATCGGAGCGAGCATCAAGCTCTTTTCCTTTCCACCTTTCCGGGCTGATATAGGCTGGACTTCCGCAGAGTGTGCCTGAAAGTGTCAGTCTTTCAAGGTCTCCCTGCAACAATGCGAAGCCGAAGTCAAGCAATCGCACGCGTTCGTCTGTTTTCTCCCTGGGCAACAAGATAATGTTGTCAGGCTTGATGTCGCGGTGCAGAACCCCGCTGGCGTGTGCGTGGGCAAGGCCTGCAGAGGCCTGGAAAATGATTGCGCGCATCAGCTTGGGCGGAATAGCGCCGCGGTCGTTAAGCAGCTCTTCCAGCGTGTGACCGTCCAGAAAGTCCATGACAAGAAAGGGCTGACCGTTTGTATGGACGAAGCAGTCGTAGACCGAAACGATGTTGGGGTGACGCAGTTTACTGAGAGCGACCGCTTCTTTCTCGAAGCGCTTGATTACTGTCTGGTCTTCTACAAGGTTGGACTGCAGGGTCTTCATGGCGACTGCACGGTCCATGAAGAGGTGTTGGCCCTTGTAGACGATGCTGAATCTGCCTGCTCCCACCAATTCGGTGATGCGGTAACGTTCGGCAAGTATTTTGCCGATTAGCGGATCATTGGTGGTTGGGGTGAAAGTCATGCACAGCCTATTTCAGCGGATCAGTCTCTAAGATCCCATCGTACTAAAAGAGTTTGGAGATTTCCTGGCCCTGCCCTGGTCTTTGCGTCAGACTGCTGATAAAGGTGTCTATTCAGGCCTAGATCTCACCTATCCATTGGACGATATACCACCTACAGCGCCTAAACTCGCAGAATTGCGGTGGTGAAACCCTCAAAATTGGAGTTTGGCAGCAAATTTCAGCCCTTTTGGCGGCCAAACCAGGTTAGGGCAATAGTCAGGTCGGGTGTCAGAAGGATATCCGGCGCATAGAAAAAAGACTTCCCTCCCCGAGAAAATCTGGGAGGGAAGAGCTTGTTGGTGGTGGATTAGGTAAGGAGGAAACACTGCACCTGATGGGGTTTCCATCGAATGCATTGTACATCAATGATACCAGCGGACTTAAAGGGCAGCTGTTAAAAAACTTGAAGAGCTGCGAATCAAACACCCAGCATGCGCCTGATGAAAATTCATTAATTCATTTAATCCGGAGCTACGCGTTAGGCCAGGGAGAGCTGGTTGTAAACGGGTTCGAGCCGGTTGGTGAATACAAGAAATCAAGCGCGGCGCCAGTGTCAAAACCAGGAACCGGTGCTGAGACTGACTTTCCAGGTACGGTGATTTTGATGTTGCTCGGGCAGAATATATAGACCTGCTCGCTGAGTTTATGGAAGTCACCATCCAGCGCTGCGGATGCGCCGGCGACAAAATCAACCAGTCTGTTGGCGTCTATCTTCTTCATGTTGCCAAGGGAAATTGTGGTTGCTGCGCGTGAACGCAAGCATTCAACTATTTCAACGGCCTCGTCGAATGAGACTGGTTCGAACATTGAGATCTGAGTACCGATCCGCTCCGGTGCACTTGAGCGCATGGAGGTCATAGGCACGAGTCGCTTTTCGGCAATCGCCGGAAACAAGTCGACTTCCTTTCTGGCACCACGTCCGTTTGCCGTAGCCAACGGAATTTCATTTGTCGTTTCAAAGGTGTCGTCAGCCATAGTAGTCCTTCTTCGATGATTATCGTTGTAGGTATATTTTGTTGATAAGAGACCGACTACCTAACGCACATAGTGCAGCATCTAGCGTATATGCCACCTGAGATGGTGTCTTATCATGCCACTTATCTTAGCTCCATTCTAGTTCATTCGTGGTTTTTCGCAAGTAGAAAAAGGTGCCATCACTGGTGACAGCACTTCGAAGACCCCCATACCATCAGGCTTTCAATCAACGATTAATTGCGAGCGCTAGTGCCTCACATATGCGCAAGTCTTCTTTTGTAGTTATCTTGATATTCCATCTTGTACTCAAGACCACACTCACTTTATATCCCGCCATCTCCATAATTGCGGCATCGTCGGTGGTGACCCAGCCGTCAGCTTCGGCGCGCTGATGCGCTTTCAGAAGTTCTGAAAACCATGCCGCCTGCGGCGTTTGCACCGCCACCAGGTTGGTCCTGTCAATCGTCTCGCCGATGATATTATCGTCGACCCGCTTCACCGTATCCGATACCGGTGTTCCAACCGTGCATGCCGGTTCTTTTTCGATGCACTTGATGACGTCATCAATTATGGTGGCAGTTATGAAAGGTCGAGCGGAGTCGTGAATGAGAACAACATCCGGCGGAGAGGCCGGCTGGCAGAGCAATTTCAGTCCGCTGAAAACGGAAGCCTGCCTGGTTGCACCTCCGGTGGTGACTGATAATTTATCCAGTCCTTTCGTAATCCATTTATTTATGTCGAGCTTTATTTCCGCTTCCAACCCTTCCGCCACCACGAGCACCACCGCGGCGATGCGCGGGTGCTCCAAAAGGCACTTCAACCCCCACGTATATACTGGGCTGCCGTTCAAGAGCTGGTATTGCTTTGCCGACTCGGATTCGTCACCGAAGCGCTTTCCGCTGCCGGCGGAAACCAAAACAGCGGCAATTGATTTAACCGACGTCACCGGACCCGTCCGACATGCTTTCTAATGCTAAATCGATTGCCGCCGGAGCGATGGTTAGCGCGGGAGTGTCTCCACGTGTCTCGGATTCTTCAGAGACTGCGGTTTCGACCAGGCTTACAGAACTGGTTCGACTGACGCTGCCGGAGTCTTCAGTTGTTTCCGTTCCACCCGATTGACGCTCTTGACTCGAATCTCGTTCTTCATCCAAGCCAGCCGCGCTTGCGGCCGTTTTACCCGTCTCACACGCCCCTAAGACTTCCGCAGGGCTGCCTCCCTTTGCTTCGTCCTCGAGTTTAAGCTGAACCACCAATCTGTCGGTCTCGCCGTCCACACCGGGTGTGGCATCAAAAGTCGTGCCGTCTGCTTCCTGAGGTTTTTTCTTGTCGCTCTTGCGCAACTCGGTGCGCAATGACTTGGCGTCCTGCGTCAGGCGGAAGTAGTCCTGGAATTGCTTGGTCGTTGTCAAAAGCGGCGAGCGACCATCTTCCTTCTTATTGATCATCTCGCGAGCGAGCAGTTCCTTTATATGGTCGTAGGCACCGGCGCCGCGAATCTTGATGATTTCGGCCTGAGAAACCGGCTGCTTCAAAGCGATCGCCGAAAGCGTCCGCAGCAAGGCCAGCGGTAACTCCATCGGCAAGAATTCGTCAATAATCGAAGAATATTGATCCTTGACCTGAATGATATATCCGTCGTCGTCGGCTATCTCCAGTGCACCGTCGCGGTTTTCATAGTCATGGATCAATTCCAATATGGCCTGGCGCACAATCTGAACGTCTTCATTTACGATACGTGCAATGGCTTGAGCCCTGACCGGCTTTTCGGTCAAGAATAGAACTGATTCGATCTTTGCTTTTAGACTCACTGTATATTCACGGTATCTGTCGGAAGTGGAATTTCGATTTGGGCTTTTTTTGATTTTCGAGGTTTTGGAGGCAGCTCACGTTGTTGACTGTGCTGAATTTGTTCTGGAGTCGAATGATCGACCCCTGTTACCTTAAACGCCTGTCCAAAAGCCATTTCTTCGGCTCTGATGATTTGAACTGGTCCGTAGAACTCTTCTTGTTCGAGTATTATTTTACCTGCATTTGACAAGAATAGTATCGCCAAAAATGCATCGACCCAATCACTTTTGGGTCCGAGCATCTTGATCAACTTCAGCAGAGTGAGCGCGTCTCCGACCTTGATCGACTCTTCCAATAGCCGATCGACCTTGGCAATAGTCACTTCGATATCTTCATCGTGCGCTAGTTCGAGTATGTCTTCAACATCTCTGACGTCTATATATCCGTC
>JADZFV010000273.1 GCA_020854255.1 Candidatus Melainabacteria bacterium
CCGACAAAATCTCGAAGTGGGCACTTTGTAATATCATCTGCACAAGAAAAGCTGTCGGTGCGCATGCTAAATGCATGTCGAAAGGCTTGGGTCCTGTAATCTGCGGAGCTGTTTATAGTGCCGTTTATGCAGGTTGCATGGCTAAATGTCTTTGCACAGGAGCGCCATGATGGCAAAATCAGTGTTCAATAATTTCAACGATAAGGCGATACGTGTGATCTTGCTTGCTCAAGAAGAAGCAAGACAATTGGGACACAATAGATGTGGCAGCGAGCAAATTTTATTAGGTTTGATCGCGCAGGAGGGCACTGAAGCTTCTTCACTCCTTAAAGAAACTGGCTTAAGCCTCAGTACAGCTCGTGAAATAGTACGGAATATGATCGGTGTCAAAAAAGACTTTGAAAGTAGTCCGTGGTTTCTTCGCTGGTTACAAGTATTTCAAGAAATGCCATTCAGCAAGTCTACTCAAGAAATTCTAAAACTCGCGGCTGAAGAGGCACACCAGCTAAATCATGCAAAAATTGCTCCGGAACATTTGCTTCTTGGCCTACTGAGACTCCATACGGGCAGTGCCATTCAAGTTCTTCAAGATGCTCACATTAGCAAAGAGAAATTGCGCCAGGCGCTTCTCCCTCCGAAAACAGATTGGCAAAGCTGACTTTTTCACTTTAAATAGGCTCGAATAATACATAAAAGCCAGTTACCGCTCTTCAGCGCCTCGAAACACTTATCCATCCAGGCTTTCGAGCTTAGCGTATTTTTTTGCAGCTCTGGGGCTGCTGAGCTGAGCCAATTCAACAAGCAAAACAATCAGAGTCTTGAAAAACTGATTGAACGCGATCTGAGCAAACAGGCAAATTAGCGCATACCAGTTTAGTTCTACCGGCAAAGCCAGCACAGAGAAAGGGTCTTCACCGAGTCAATTGCAATGCGTTTCTGCTGAGATCAATGGAAATTTTGAAAAGATTGTCGGCCATAGCCAGATGATCGTAATTGTAGTTTTTGCAGAATTGTCTAGTTTCGTCCAAACCATCCACAGCTTGTGCAATTGCATGTCGCATCATTCGCACTGCCGGTTCGAGAGACGACGGTTCCTTCTCTGACGAAAGTCCTTCCGAAGCCTTTCTGAGCGCGCCTTCGAGGCTGTCGAGATAAGCTTCGAAATCTGAGACCAGAGCATCGTCAAAAATATCTTCAGACAACTTCTTCAATTCATGTTGATACTTGCCCAACACTTTCACCATGTTCGAGCGAGACGGATGAAAAATACGTTTGAGATAGCTCTCGCGCGACTCCTGAGTATCGCTTTTGTCAAACTTCATTTTCGGACTGCGTCTTTGTCCGTTGGCACCGATACTGACGTCGTACTCGGCGCGCCGCCGCGTGTCTTTGAGAGTTTCGTAGGCTGCGTTCAGCCGTTTCATCTGCAGTGTGGCTTCACTGCGTTTGCCCTGATCTTGATAATCAAGATCGGGGTGACAACTCTTGGCTAGATTGCGGTAAGCAGCCTTGATCTCCTTTTGAGAGACCGAGGTTTCCACACCCAACAATTCGTAATGAGTGACCTTCTGCTTGGCCATCTTCTTTATATACGGCTTCCTCTGCTCAGCACTTACCAGCGCTTTGTACTACACCTCAATTATGCCCCAAATTTTTTCGCGCATTATCAATGGTCCAAAAACAGCATACTGCAACGCGCTTTGGCACTATAATTTCTCTCTATGCTCTGTCCGTTTTGCAATGCAAAAGATAGTCGAGTTCTTGAATCCCGCGTGGCGGGAGAGAATTCGGTTCGCCGCCGCCGCCAGTGCGAGAGTTGTAATCGTCGCTTTACGACCTACGAACGGGTGGAAGTGATGCAACTTCTGGTGATAAAACGCTCCGGCAGCCGCGAGCCGTACACAAGAGAGAAACTGAGAGCCGGGGTTTCCAGAGCGTGCTCGAAGACCACAATTACGGCCGAACAAATAGATGACCTGGTCGACTCAGTAGAAAACGAGTTGGCTGCAGACGGCAAACGAGAAGTCACTGCTGCTGACCTGGGCGAAATAGCCCTTGCCAAACTGCGCAATCTCGATCAGGTGGCTTACGTACGATTTGCCTCGGTTTACCGGCAGTTCCGCTCAATTGAAGATTTTGTCGCCGAACTCCATACACTTACCGGCCAGGGCGATCCCGGGTCTTCAGCGGGCGAATCAGAACGCATAACTGCCACTATATCCAGTACCGTCGACCACAAACCAGGACAGCGAAGCTGAGAAGCAGCTTAATAAACTACATCTCATAGATCATGTCAATTGCTCAACAAACATGAACATCCGGTATTCTCCAGGGGTTCAACTGGTAATATTTCATACTTACGCGTAGAATCGTGTACCTAATGCCCTCTGCCGCTTATTCTGCAGGCAAGAAAAGAGTCTTTTTGTCATGAACCAAATTATCCAAGAAATTGAAGCACCGCTCATCAAGAGCAATACTCCGCAAATGAATATCGGCGACACCGTAAAGGTATTCGTCAAAATTGTTGAAGGCAACAAAGAACGCACCCAGGGCTACGAAGGTGTAATCATCAAGCGCCGTGGTTCCGGAGTAGGCGAAACCATAACCGTTCGCCGCGTATTCCAGGGCATCGGCATCGAGCGTGTCTTCTTGATCAATTCTCCCCGCGTTGAAAAAATCACCGTCCAGCGCCGCGGTCACGTCCGACGCGCCAAGCTGTACTACTTGAGAAAACGAACTGGTAAAGCCACCAGAATCAAAGAAAAGCTCACAGGCAAGAAAGAGCGAGACCTGGTTGCTGCCGCCGCATCGGTCGACAGGGCCGCGGCAAAGGCTGAACAGGCTGCACCCGCCGCTGCTGACAGTGTTGCCGAAACCAGCGCTGAAGCTTAAGGACAGTCGCTCCGCCCATGCCGAAAGGCAGCAAATCTTTTAAGCCGCCTCGCCTTACGGCCTTCCAACTGCTTCAACAACAATTGAAGTGGGTGGATATCATTTTTGAAGTGCTGGACGCACGGGCGCCTTTTTCCAGCAGGCACCCTCGCCATAGCGAGATTTTCGGAAATAAGCCACGGCTAATTTTTCTTACTAAAGACGACCTGGCTGATCCGAAACTCAGTCGCGAATGGGCAAAAAAACTTTCCTCAGGCAGTGAGAAAGCGATAGTGCTGTGCCTGAAAGATCGTCGCCGCCAGCCGGAAGTTGTCAACATGGCACTTGAGCTTGCTCAGGACAAGCTCAAGCAAATTGAGGCAAAAGGGCTATTGCCTCGCCCTGTGCGAATTTGCGTCGTCGGTATGCCAAACACTGGCAAATCGAGCCTGATCAACTGGTTGATAGGAAAAAAACAAGTCAAGGTTGCCGACCGCCCGGGAGTTACCCGCGGACCTCAGTGGATCAGGGTTCATCCAAAACTAGAACTGCTCGACACGCCTGGGATTTTGCCGCCGCAAATTTCCAACCGCAATGTCGGAGAAAAACTCGGCATTTTCAATCTCGCCCCAGCCGGCGCTTACGCCCCTGAAGAATTGGCGGATAGAGCAATAGCAGAACTGCAAAAGCGTTATCCAGGAATGCTCGAGCGCTACCTGCCGGAAATGGCAGAAGCAGCCGACGAGCCAGTGCCTGCTGAACTCTTGAAGAACGCTGCCGCCGATGACGATGAAGATGAAGATGAGCCAAACTGGCAGATTGAACGGGATCGAACAATTTTCAACCAGTCAAAACGCAACCGTAAAACTGGCGTGGATTCGGACCTAGACTCCGAAATTATAGAGAATGCAAGCAGCAAGGAATATGTAGAAAATGATGCGAGTCGACCACTGCCTTTCGATCTGGTCGAATCGACAGCAAGCAAGAAAAATCGCGCAGACGCCCAATTCAGTGAAAAAATCAATCTGCAATTGATTGCCGAGCGCAAACGCTATGTCACCACAAAAGGCCGGCCCGACACGGTCAGAGCCGCTGCCGTATTGATCGGCGATTTGCGCAATGGCAAGCTGGGGCGCATTACTTTCGACAGCATCGACGGAAAGTAGGCCCACAAAGGCTTTTGGCTAAAAGCCCATCGTCGCGCATCCACTTTTCAAGCCTATCTACGATGGAGGTCTGGAAGTTAAAGCGTTAACGCTTTAACTTCCAGACCAATACCACTTGGCAGGAAATTTCCAGTTTTTCAGCTTTTACGCTTCTCACAACTGCCGTCCAAGCGCTCTTGAGATGGTAACTTAAGCTTGGCTCAAAGAGACCGGATGAAAAAACTACATCCTGCCTGCGAATCGCCAAGTTCAAAAATTGCAGCACTGAAGTTATGCACCACTGGTAGTGGCAGATGCCTGAGAAAAAAGAAACTATTAATAGAAAGAAAAATCCTAAAGCGCAAGCGGAGTACCTTGAGTGTGGAACACGTCTCAAGCGCATGCTCAAATTCGATGTGCGCATGCGTGGCAAAAAAGCAATCTTGATCGGCACCGATGAAGTCGGTCGCGGCTGCTTGGCTGGACCAGTTGTTGCAGCAGCGGTGATCCTGCCGCCAATAAGAACAGGCTCTAAGTTGAGTCAGTCTCTGGAAGATCTAAACGACAGCAAACAACTCTCAAGCCAAAAGCGCGAGCGCCTTGCCGAAACCATTCATCAACACGCACTCTGCGCCATTGCGGACGCAACGGTGGAAGAGATAGAGACAATCAATATACTTAAAGCCAGTCTGCTGGCAATGTCACGCGCGGTCAATCAACTGCTTGATGTTCACGAAAACCCCATGGCGAATTTTTTGGTTGCAATAGACGGAAATAAGAAAATCTCGAACCTGCAAATCGAACAGGTCACAGTAATTGACGGCGATTCGCATTCTGCTTCGATTGCTGCCGCCTCAGTCATTGCAAAGGTTTACAGGGACAGAATGATGAGAGAGTTGGCAAGGCAATTCCCACAGTATTTGTGGGAAAGCAACAAAGGCTATGCTTCGGCTGCGCACCGCGATGCCATCAAAGAACACGGTCCGACACTCTGGCACCGCAAGACATTTCTGGACCGTGTCTTGAACGAACAACTGACTCTGCAGTTTGATTGATCAGTAATATGACCAATCGAGAGTTTGATTGCTCTAGCGTTTGATCGATCCAGAGTTTGACCAGTCCAGGGTTTGATCGATATTGAGTTCGATTCATCTATTGCCAAAAAAACAGGAGCCGGAAAATCCTTGCTCCTGCTTTCTAAATCTCGAAACCGACGGCCCGTCTGTTTTACTGTTTGTGGCCGAGAATGGCTGGCAATCCCGCGTTGACCGCAGCAGTGGTCTTCTTCTCTGTTTGCGTCCCACCGTCTAGAATTTGTGTTTGCGACAATTGCGCAGTCAGGTAGTCCAGACCGACAGCCGTGATCATAAACGCGCGTTCACCCGTTTCAATCATATCCTTTTCGCGCAAATACCAGAGCGCAAATTCAACTTCGGTGACATCGTCAATCTGCAAAACGTCCATCAGCATTTTGCCCGAGCAGCCGCCGCTGGCTGGTTTCTTCCGGCGTTGAGCCAGAAGTACTTGCAAGACCGCCACTCTCAATTCGACTTCGTTCCAGGTCAAACTTGTGCGTTCGAATTTCGGCATACTTTCCCGTCCAAACGACGGTGCTCCGCCCGCTTGCTTGGCCGCCGGTTTGGATGCATCTTGAACAGCCAGTGTCATGTCGTAAGCCTGACGTCTCGTATCGTCCGAGAGAGTCTTCCAGGCTTCGGTGATGATCCTGAACTTTTCGGCGTCTCCGGTTTCACTGTTGTCCGGGTGAAACATCGCAGCCAGATATCTGTACGCATAACGAATAATCGTCGAGTGCGCATTGCGATCGACCTGGAGAAGTTCGTACAAAGAAAGCTCTTTGGCTTGCGCTGTGGCAGTACCCGCGCCGCCGGCCGGCTGTCCGCCAGGTTGCCCTCCACCTCCGCCGGGCGGCTGTCCACCGCCTCCGGGAGGAGGCATGCCAGGCCTGGGAGGAGGGGGAGGCGGTTGCCAGTTCGGTGGGACTTGCCAGTTCATCTTTGCATTCCTCTTAGTAATTAGCGGTGGACAATGATGGAATTTCGGAAACCGAATTGCCTCAGATATGCCTTGCACCGCAGGAGACTGTTGACTCTGTTGACTCTATTGAATCTAGTGAATCTATTGAACCTGTTGAATCCATTGAATTGATTGGTCCTATTGGATCTATTCGATCTATATGAACCTGTTGGACCTATTGATCCTTTAAAAGCGAGTTCGCTATTACCAAACGTTGGATTTCAGAGGTTCCTTCATATATTTCCGTGATTTTTGCATCGCGCATGTAACGTTCTGCCGGGTAATCAGTGACATACCCATATCCACCGAAAATTTGCACACATTTGACGGTTGAGCGCATCGCCACCTCCGACGAGTACAGCTTCGCATGCGCTGCCGCCCGCGTAAATTTTTCGCCGCGGTCCTGGGCAAGCGACGCATGATAGGTCAATAAGCGCGCCGCATCGATTTCCGTCTGCATCTCAGAGAACATGAAGCGGATCGCCTGCAAATTATTGATTGTCTTGCCGAATGCTTCGCGCTCTTTGGCGTAGCGGTATGCGTGGTCCCATGCGCCCTGAGCGATTCCGACCGCCTGCGAGGCGATGCCGATTCTGCCACCATCAAGCGTCATCATCGCCACTTTGAAGCCTTCGCCCACCTTGCCCAGCATGTTTTCAACCGGCACAGGGGTGTTATCGAACATGACCTGGCAGGTGGATGAGCCCTTGATGCCAAGTTTGTCCTCAAGCTTTCCAAATGTAAAGCCGGGTGAATCCTTCTCGACAACCAGCGCAACCAGCCCTTTATGCCGCAAAGCGCGGTCGGTCTGAGCGATTACCAGGTAATAATCGGCTTCAATGCCGTTTGTAATCCAGTTCTTCGACCCGTTAAGAATAAACTGGTCACCTTTCAGCTCTGCCATGCAGGTAGCGGCGGCTGAATCAGAGCCGGTTCCGGGCTCCGACAGGCAAAACGCTCCCATCTTTTCGCCCCGGCACATCAAAGGCAAGAAGCGCTTCCTTTGCTCCTCTGTGCCCATAAGATAGATGGGCGATGCGCAGAGAGAAACGTGAGCGGAATACATAACTGAAGTCGTGGCGCAGTGTTTGGCAATTTCTTCTACGACTATCGCGTATGAAACATGGTCCAGTCCGGCGCCTCCGTATTCCTCGGGAAAAGGCAATCCGCAAAATTCCGAAGCTGCCAGCAAGTCCCAGTTATCTCTCGGAAATCGATGGTTTTTGTCGATTTCGGCGGCGCGAGGAGCAAACTCTTTTTGAGCAATCTCGGCGATCGTTTCTTGAATTAACAATTGGTCTTCAGTCAATCTGAAGCTCAGGGGCAGTTCTTTCGAAGTTGTTGCAGTCAACATTCACACTCACCGTGAGTGGCGGTCCAGGCCGCCGAGGTATCCACTATATAATTGGAACCCTCAAAGCCGGTCACAGCCCGGCTTCAATCGGTATCCGACCGATGATCATAGCACTATGGCGGCGTTTCGTGAGGCATACGATAATGACTGTGTGAGAATGTCCATACAAACGAAACCCGGTAAAATTCACCGAATGTTGCTCGGTAACTAGCCAATAGGAAGTCGAAAATGGCGATAGCTAAGGTAGTCCTTGTAGAAGATGAGAAGAACCCCTCCAAAGAGTTTCGCGCTCAGCTGAAAAAAGAGGGTTTTGACGTAACGGCCTGCGTCGGCGGATTCGACGCTCTTGACGAGCTTGGCTCACAAGGGGCGGACATAGTAGTAGCATCGACCAGTCTCACCGACTTGAGCGGCTATCAGCTTTCCTGCCTGATCAAATCCAACGACCGAACCAGCAAACTTCCGGTCATGCTTCTTGCCAAGGGCGATGCTTCGGACCAGGATACCTTCTGGAAAGTGGCGGCGCTGCCTGATGCAGTCGTCGATTCCGACACTCTCAATCAAGACCTGAAGTCGGTCTGCACGCAAATCAAAGGTCTGGTAAGCAAGGCTCAAGATACGGGCTGGCAACCAAACATGGTAAAAAACTTATTGGTTCCGTCGCGCTCCTTTTCCAGCGAAAACGTGATCAACAGCTATGCCGGCCTGCTCGATGACCTGCTTATTGAAAGGCTGGTCTCGCGCGTAACCAGAACCATGGCGGAAGTAATTGACCCGCGCAAGAAATTTGTCGACGCGTATTTCAGCTTGATCAGCCAGCTTTTCGAACCGGATCTCCTGGGACTGGTGGTAGCCAGCGCCGACGGTCCGTGGGCGGCTTTCCAGCTGAAGCCGGACGTAAGCCAGCCAGCATACGAGCAATTGATTGAAAAACTGACCAAGGACCTCGAGATCGTTGGAGAGCTCAATCTTGATATGCGCGGAGAATTACCCAAGGATGAAGGCGGCAAATCACTGGAAGATATAGAAATTTTGCCAATCTCCGCAGACAAGAGTGGCAAAGCAGCACTGGTATTTGCATCGACTGAGAAAAACTCGTTCAACGCCACTTCCAAAGCATTCATGGGCCAGCTGCAATTGCAAATGGCACCTGTTGTTCAATTGCTGGTAGCCAAACACGAAATCGAAGTCTTGCACGAGCGAGAAGCTTTCAGAGCGGCGATAGATCCTTTGACCGGTCTCTACAATTTGGAATTTCTGGTCGGCTTCCTCCAGCAGCAACTTTTGTTCTCGTTCAGACAGAGGCTGGCTGTGGGCATGGCGATTATCGATATCGATAATTTCGCAAAAATCAACGATGAGTTTGGCTACGAAATTGGCGACGTTGTGCTAACGACAATCGCCAATCGTCTCTTGAACATCACTCGCTCAAGTGATTTGATCGCACGTTACGGTGGCGACGAATTCGCTGTCGTACTTCCCAATACAGATATCGCCGGGGCAAAGATTCTCGGAGAAAAAGTGCGCTCCGAAGTCGAACGCATCAGCTTTGTAAAAGGTCAGGGCACGCGCGGTCCCAAAGTAACGGTCTCGGTCGGCTGCTCGTTCTTTAATATGGAAGACCTCAATCCCGAAACCATATTGCGCGACGCCAAACTGGCGCTGCAACAAGCCAAAGAAGGCGGACGCAACC
>JADZFV010000274.1 GCA_020854255.1 Candidatus Melainabacteria bacterium
ACGCGCATTTTGAAGCCGGACGGCGAATTCAACTTTTGCGGGTCGTCAGACAGCGAGTACTGTGTTTTCGCCACACACACAGGCAAGTTTCCAAAGCCGTTGTTTGTCATCCACTTGAGTTGTTTCTCCGCCTCCTGGTCGTACTCCAGAAGTTCGGCGCCATAGACTCTATTGGCCAGCTGGTTGAGTTTTTCTTTTATCGGCAAATTGCCATCAACAAATGGGGTGAAATTTGATTTTTCATCCGCAGCTTCAATGACGAGTTTTGCCAGGTCCAATGCGCCTTCGCCGCCTCTGGCGTACACCTCCGAAAGTGCGCATCGCCAGCCTTTTGCTGCACAGAGTGTCTGGACGGCTTTCAGCTCTTCTTGCGAATCGGTGTGAAATCTGTTTATGGCAATCACAAATGGCACTTGTGTTCTACCGACAATTGCAGCGTGGCGCTCCACATTGGCAAAACCGGTTTTGACCGCTTCAACGTCTGGAGACGATAAATTATTTTCATCGGCCCCGCCGTGAAGTTTGAGTGCTTTTACTGTTACAACGATGACAACCGCATCCGGAGCCATTTCCGGCAGGCGAGGCGAGGCGACGATGTCGCAGTATTTTTCGAAGCCCAGGTCGGCACCGAAGCCTGCTTCTGTTACAACGATATCCGCCATGTGCAATGCAAGTCTGGTGGCAAGAACGCTGGAACATCCATGCGCTATGTTTCCAAATGGTCCGCCATGAACAAACGCCGGCGTGTTCTCATAGGTTTGCACGAGATTGGGCCGCAGTGCATCGCGCAAAAGCGCCGCCATCGACCCGATGCCGCCGACATCGCCCGCTCTTATAGGTTTGCCCTTCGTATCCTGTCCGATCAGGATATTTGACAAACGCTCTTTTAAATTGTCCATCGAATCGGACAGGCAAAGTATCGCCATCACCTCGGAAGCCGCCGTAATCAGATAACTCGACTGGCGCGGATAGCCGTTTCCTTTGCCGCCGAGCCCCTGCACGATGTCTCTGAGCGCACGCTCGTTCATGTCCATGGCGCGCTTGAATTGAATTGTGCGCGAGTCAAAGTTGAGCTGATTGCCGTAAAAGATATGGTTGTCGGCAAGTGCAGCACACAAATTGTTGGCGGTTGTTATGGCGTGAATGTCGCCTGTGCAGTGGAGATTGATATCCTCCATCGGCACCAATTGCGCCTTGCCGCCCCCCGTTCCACCGCCTTTCATACCAAACACCGGACCGAGCGAAGGTTCGCGAAGAGCTGCAATAGATTTCTTCTTGAGTTTCCACAACGCCTGCGCCAAGCCAATACTGGTTGTGGTTTTACCTTCGCCGGCCTTTGTCGGCGTTATTGCGGTGACAAGAACAAGCTTTCCTCGCTTCTCCTTGGCACCAAGTAACCGCGACATCGCCTCGTATGTGATCTTGGCTTTGCCGAGACCAAACTGCTCGATATCCTCATCTGCCAAACCCAGCGCGCGAGCGATTTCTGCAATCGGCGCCAGCGTACCCCCATGGACTCCTTCGGCCATTGTCCCCTCCCCCGGGAAGATCGATGTCTCAGCGCCATAGAGTACTAAATTCCTCGATTATTAAGGTCGTGTTATGAAAGAAGCAATTGTCAAGCACACAGGTGTAAAACTGGTTTACCGCGCATTTTGAATGCGCCCCTCGCCCATCAGGTCTGCAACAATCATCACCAAGGGGGTGCGCTATGAACTGGCTCACTCAACCAGAGGCACTTGCGCTTCTTTTCCTCTTGTCGACGCTCGAGATTGTTCTGGGTGCTCGAAGGAACAGGTGTTAGTGTTCCTGAAACATTTTTGTTTGTTGCCGTAGCATTCGCAACAGTGATCGAGATAATAAACCTCAAACTGCTGAGAACGCAGGCAAAACCTGCAAAAAAGGACTGTTCTTCTCCAACTCAACCGAACCGCAAACAGTCCGGTCGCGCAAAGGATCGCAGAGTTCCCCGAGGGGAGCAGCTGCCGCTTACGCGGTAGCTGCTTCGAGCGCCGGAGTATCTTCATCTTCTTCGCTTCCATTGAGAATGGAATCGATAAGAAGATGAATCTCTTGCGCGTCGTAATCGCGTTCGGTCGTGTCATCCTGCAACAGTGTCAAAAGACGGTTGAGGACTCGTTCGGCGTCGCTGTTCTTTTCCAGAGCGCATTGAATCATTCCGAGGTTATAGAGGTAATCAGCCAATTCAGGGTGATCCTCTCCAACGGCCTTTTCCTGCAATACCAGCGCTTTTTTGTACAAACGCTCAGCTTTGCGGTATTCACCGCGCTCTTCCAGCATCTCAGCCTTTACGACCACATCAGCGATATTATTCATGAATGCCTCCTTCGCTGGAATTTCCAGCAATTCAGCGTGACGACCCGAGCACCGCCCGTGCCACCACACCGGTGGAACTAACGTTGATTCGATTATGTTCCGTGTTTTAGATTGCGGACCGCTCGTTAATCAAGAGCACTGAGAGTGTCTTATCAACTTGTGCATTCAATAACCTGGTTCATGGGGCCATTTTTCGTTCGCCCTGAACGGTCGATTGCAATGCGGATATAAAGCGGTTTCTGTTGTGTTTATGATAAGCCCGCTCTCACAATTAATGCAATACAGTCCAACACATGCGCTCCGCATAACGCATAAATATATCGAGTCCCGAAATGCTTGCGAACAAAGCGTTTACAGCCTCACTACTTCACGCGGCAGAGAAGCATGTTTAATCAAAACGCCCTCCATTTAATCAATTGCGGGCAATTTTTTCTTTCTTGCAACAGGACAAAACACAGTTCTGATGCAGGTTTTGTAGCGTCAGGACTGGTTTCGAGAGAATTGTAGCCCGTCATATATCTAACGCATCTAATATAGGGCGCCGCACCCGAAATTCGCTTCTCATGCCATTCTTCACTATGCGCGTTAGTAGCGTTTTTCTAAAAAAGATCGCGAAAAATAGGCGCCCGTCATAAAACGCTTCTACGAAAATGAAGAGTAGAAGCCGCTTTACAAAGGTTTCGCATGCAAACGCAGCTCTATCGATATTCCTATTTATGTCAAACCCCGGCATTAATGCCGGGGTCTCCTTGTGAGCATGAAGACTGCGGAATGAACCGATTTGGAGATCGGCTAGACTAAGGGGCGAAAAGCGGACGGACTCAGAAAAGACGTCAGTTGCGGAATTTATCAACGATGCCAAAGACCAAAAACTCAATCACCCAGATTGCCTATCATATTGATAGGCTGAAAGGCTGCACTGCTTGCCCGCTCATGGTCGGTCCAGTCGTGACCGGACGTCCTGTTTTGAGCAAGGTATACCTCATAGGGCAGGCGCCCGGACCGCGTGAAGGCGAAATGGGGCGCCCATTTGCCTGGACTGCCGGCAAGACTCTCTTCAAGTGGTTCGACTCGATTGGCGTTGACGAAGAGACCTTCAGGCACAACGTATATATGGCGGCCGTTTGCAGATGTTTTCCAGGCAAAGCGAAAACCGGCGGCGACAGAGTGCCGGACAATGTCGAGATCAAAAACTGCAGTGAATGGATGCAGAAAGAATTCGATCTGCTCTCTCCGGAACTTGTGCTTCCTGTAGGCAAACTGGCTATCGAACAGTTTTTCGGCAAGACTCAATTGGCTAGCATCATAGGAACCAAGCATCGGCACATTGCATTCGGTAAAGAATTCGACATCATTCCTCTTCCGCATCCGTCCGGTGCGTCGACTTGGCATCGCATGGAGCCGGGGAAAACATTGCTTGCGCAGGCGCTGGAGCTGATTGCTGAAGAGGCTCACTGGAAAGCTATCGCACGGGCGAAGTAGAACTCCATTCCTTAG
>JADZFV010000275.1 GCA_020854255.1 Candidatus Melainabacteria bacterium
ATGCTGGATGGCTCTTATATGATGGGCTCGCCGAGCTTCTCCTGGCTGCGCATCGACTGAGATTTACTGTAAGTATCTACAGTCAAAAGAGCCAGCCAGTAATAATACGTCAGGCGAACGTGCCCGGTTCCGAAGTTGAACTCGAACAGCCCGGACACGGCAAGAGACGCACTGGCAGCCAGTAGTCCGATCGCAATGGCACGATCGAATTGCAACTGTTCCACCTCGTTTGCTAAAAGTCCGATAAGACAATGGGGCTTCGACAATTTTGCCGTGATTGCAAAAGTCATGAAAAGCAAATACATGTAAGCTGAGAATCCGACAACACCGGTGGCGGCCAGCATGTGCAAATAATTGCTGTGGGCATGATCGAAGTAGCCTTTATCGGGCATCGCCGACTTGGCATGTATGACACCAAAGCGTATCAGCGATGTGCCGAAAATCGGCTTTTTCTTAAACTTGTCGATAGTTGCTTCCCAGATGTGAAAACGAGCAACAACACTTGGATCCTTGAATGGACCGGATTCGCTTTCCTTGAAGATGGCTGCATTTTCTTCGGGCGGTTTGAAAAGAACATCCACGCGATCTTTCACTATCGGAACCAGCAGGTAAGACAACCCTGCCACAATCGATAAACTGAAAAGTGAAACAAGAACTGTTTTTCTCGAGACGCTGGCACAAACAACCATTACGCCGAAAAACACTCCCATCCAGGCGCTTCGCTCAGCGCCAAAGATGATGCCAATGGCAATGCAGCATGCAATTACGATGGCAACAGAGCGTTTGGCAAAGATACCGGGCAAGTGTTTGTATCCCCGGCAAAGCAAGAGAGAAAGGGCCATCATCATCACAATTTGCATCTGACCGGCAAACGCCATTGGTTGTTCGAGAAAACCAGTGCCTTGCAAATAGTCCGTTCTTGAACCGGTAACCCACTTGATAAAGCCGTCGAACATTTTATACAGGACGAGCAAATTCGCCTCTTGCGGAGGATGGTCAGTAATATTTCTGAGGTACGCTTTCATGCCCGGTTCGATTGGAGCATAAAGACAAGAGAGCGAAGACATTACCAAAAACGTGCAAATGACAGGCGTTTTCATTTGCGGTGCACGCCTTAGAACTTGATAGACCCAGGGATATATAACAAGAGCTTTGAGTGAAACAACGGTTCTCGTCGCCACCCTGGTACCGTCGCCTACGGTACCAGGGTCGATGCCAACACAAAAGCCGCAGATGATGAGAACCAAAGTGAATACGCCCAGAGGAACCAAGAGAGGCGCGTCATCGCACCCGATTACCGCCAATAGTTTTCCTCTTACATGTGGAAAGGGTTTGACGCTGCCGTCTTTGGGCATCTCGTCCAGCACTTTTTTGAGCGCAAGAGCGCTGGTTGCCGTCCAGAAAACACCGCCGACTATGATGCCGATCCATATGGCGCTGATTGAAATCGGCATCCAGGCTGAAAGGAAAAGCAGCCAGTAGCCCTGCCAGAGAGACAACCTGCTGAGCCACGTTTTTGAATGCTCCGGTGTTTGCGACAAGCTATTCGTCGAGCCTCCAGACACCAGTGAAAACCATCGCGGTGGCGATCCCCTGTGTCGCCCGGGCTGGGCATGGCCCGGCCCCTCTACAGAAAACTAAACTCTTTCCAACAGACTGGACCACGTCTTCTGGCTGTCATTCCAGTCGATCATGCCCATCCGCTCGCGCATTTCAGAGAGCGTTTGCGTGGCGACTTTGCGTGCCTTGCTGTTGCCATAGTCGAGAATTTTGAAAACCTTTTCGGGATCCTTTGCCAGACTGATGCGTTTTTCTCTGAACTCGTGGAAGCGATCGTTGATCAGCCCACCCAGACGTTTCTTGCAATCAACGCAGCCGATTTTTGCAGACTCGCACTCATCTTTGACGGTGGCCAAAACTTCTTTGTCGGCAAGAGCGCGATACCACGGCCAGGGTACTTCGCACAGATCAACATGGCCGGGGTCGGCTTTAGCAATGCGCGTGCGATCCGTAACCATGGTTCTTACTTTTTTGATGGTTTCATCGGCGGTATCAGCAATTTTTATGTCGTTGCCATAAGACTTGCCCATCTTCATACCGTCCATGCCCTTAAGAAGAGGCGTAACGGTGAATTCCGGTCTGGGCTCGGGAAAGAAATCAGCCCCATAAACATTGTTGAACCGGCGCGCCACATCGCGGGCAAATTCCAGATGTGACTCCTGATCTTTGCCCACAGGCACCAATTCTCCCTTGAAAGTAAGAATATCTGCCGACATCAAGACCGGATAACCGAGCAAGCCATAAGTTGCTTTCTCTCTAGCTTCCCCTTCGTCTTGCGCGAGCATTCTCACCATGTCCTTGAGAGTCGGCTCGCGCTCCACCCAATTTTGCGGCGTGATCATCGAAAGCAAAAGATGAATCTCGGCAATCTCGGGAATCGACGATTGCACATAAATAGTTGCTCGCTCGGGATCGATCCCGACGGCAAGCCAGTCGAGAGTTATCTCGAATACGTTTGCCGGAACCGACGCGCTGTCTTGATACTTAGTGGTAAGAGCATGCCAGTCGACGATCGAATAGTACGACTCATAGCGACTCTGAAAATCAACCCAGTTCAGTAGCGCCCCAAAATAGTGTCCGAGATGCAAACGCCCGGTCGGGCGCATGCCGGACATTATGCGCTTGGTGGCAGCCACCTAGTGTTTCCTTTCTGCAGCCTTTGCTATCGCTTCTTTGACGCGCTCTTTTTTGCGGCGCTCTTTGGCCAGGCGGCGCTGTTTCTTCTCGCGTGCGTTGTATTTCTTGGTCATGAATTTTCTCCGGCATAACGGCCCACTTCAGAAAAAAATGGGCGAAAGGTGAATATAGCACGACTATATAAGTCCGGGACCGAGACTAAAATCAATGAATGCAATTCAAAACAATTCCAAACCTAACCAACTTGATAGTCCACGGGAAGTTTTCAAGCACGGATGTAAAATCGAAAACTGCGTAAGAGGGGCAATCTCGCTCGCTTGCATATCGCCTGTAGACAAAACCAAACTGGCTTAAACGGCTGGCCATCCAGCGCACGAGCGTCACGGCGCCAAGTTTTGCCGGCTCTGTCTTTGAAAATGCAGAATCTAACACCGACTTCGTCCAAATTTACAAAAGTTAATATGTCTCTTGACTGCTAAAGAATTAGGCTGGACCGCTAAAGATGTAGATCGATTGGGTAAATATCCTGTGTGTGGCGTTTGCCGAATTTGTTACCGGCAAGTTTTTAAAAGTAGGAGTTCACGAGATTGGCGTCTAAAGTTCGCGATGAAGTAGCTGACGATTGGCAGGAAGCCTTTGATGAGGAAGATGCTCAGCAGAGCCCGGCCGCTGTCGTAGCCATAGATGAAGAGCCGGACGAGAAAGAGCCGACCGGTCCTGACGGCTTTACCGAGGACTCTGTGCGGCTGTACCTGCGCGAGATCGGTCGCGTAAAGATGATCAAGCCGGACGAAGAAATCGAGCTGGCCAGACGCATTGCCAATGGTGATCTGGACGCTAAGAAGAAGCTCATCCAGGCCAATCTTCGTCTTGTCATTTCCATCGCCAAGAAGTATGTAAATCGCGGATTGCCGTTTCAAGATCTAATTCAGGAAGGCAATCTCGGACTGATTCGCGCTGCCGAGAAGTTCGACCACACCAAAGGTTTCAAATTCAGCACTTATGCCACCTGGTGGATAAGACAGGCAATCAGCCGCGGTCTGGCTGATAAATCCAGAACGATAAGAGTGCCAGTGCACATGGTCGAATCAATCAACAAATTGAAAAAGACTTCTGCCAGACTCTCGCAAGAACTGGGCCGCAAGCCGACAGAAGTGGAATTGTCCAGCGCAATGGAACTTTCAGTCAACAAGATCACTGAAATCATTCAGGCCGATAGAGAGCCCGTGTCGATGGAAATGCCTCTCAATAGAGACGAGGAGACTTATCTCGGCGATTTGATCGAAGACAACATCACCTCGCGCCCGGACATGACAACGGAAGAGGAGTTGATGCGCCAGGACTTAAACCGCATGCTCAGCCAATTAACACCACGCGAGCGTGACATCATGCATTTGCGCTACGGGCTGGAAGACGGCAGGCAACGGACTCTTGAAGAAGTCGGCCGCCTGTTCAATATCACCAGAGAAAGAGTACGCCAGATCGAGCACAAGGCCTTTAGAAAGCTCAGGCAGCCGGCCTGGTCATCTAAGTTGGCCGGATATCTTGAAGATTGATAAACAAATGCTCAGAGAAAAAAGAACGGCGAAAGCCGCTTTCTGTGCTGGGTCTGAATAATCACGCCGCCAGCTTAGATGGCTTGTCTTAAACCTTAGCTCTCATCTTGATAGGGTTAATGCCGGGGTGAATCTACACCCGGCAAAATTCAGTTAAGCAAACGACTGGAAGACAATGAGCGAGAAAGCGCGCATAGCGCCGGAAGAATTGAGCGCGCTCGTCGACGACGGGCAACGCCAAAAGCTTAGGATGATCCTCAACGAGGAGCACCCGGCGGACATTGCCGAATGGCTGACCGATCTCGACAAGGGCCACAGACTTTCCTGCTTCCGCCTTCTCGATCTCGACAATGCTTCGGCAGTCCTGGCTGAATTGGAGCCCGAAACACAAGGAAATCTGCTTAAGGATCTGGGCGACATCGGTGTCGTACCAATCATCGCCAGAATGAGTCCTGACGATGCTGCTGACTTGCTGGCCGAGCTGCCCAGGGAAAAGGTCCAGTCGATCATGGGCCAGATGACCGACACCGAAGCAAAGGAAGACATCGAAGAACTGCTCGGATTCAAAGAAGATTCGGCAGGAGGGATCATGTCCACCGACTATCTGGCGGTGGAAGGAAAGTTGACGGCGGACCAGGCCATCTCTTATTTGAGAGAAACATACGCCGAACTGGAAGACGACATTTACGACGTGTATGTGGTCTCGGAAGATGAAAAACTGGCTGGACGAGTCACTCTCAAAGAATTGCTCATGGCGCCGCCGGAGGCCCTGGTCGAGAGTTTGATGGACGACAATGTCATCAAAGTATTGACCACCACAGACCAGGAAGAAGCTGCCGAAAAGCTCAGTCGCTATGACTTATTGTCTTTGCCAGTCGTCGATGAGTCGGGAATGCTGCGCGGGATCATCACCGCCGATGATGTCATCGACGTTTTGTGGGAAGAGTCGACTGAAGATTTGTTCCAGGCATCCGGTATCTCTACCGAAGCTGGAGACCTTGGTGAACAGCTGAGTTTGAGTGTCAGGCGCGCCGTTGGAGCGCGCTTGCCCTGGCTTTTGATCACACTGGGAATCGAAGCAGGCTCAGTTTCTGTGATCACGCACTTCGACAGCGTGATTAAGGAAACTGTTGCCGCCGCTTCTTTCATGCCGCTTCTTTCCGGCGTCACTGGCTCTGTTGCCACCCAGAGTACTTGTATTATTTTGCGCGGCACAGGCATGGAAAATCTTGCCTGGCGTGTGATTCTCAAGCACGTTTTTCACGAAGCAAGAGTCGGCATGATGCTCGGCATTCTCTGCGGCAGTGCCACAACTTTGATAAGTTGGATGCTGCACAGCGTCAACCCCATACTTGGTTTTGTTGTCGGCTGCTCTCTTTTTGTCACCATGACTTGCGGCGTTTTGATCGGCACGCTCATGCCCATGGTCTTTCAGAAGCTGGGCATCGACCCTGCCCATGCAAGCGGGCCTTTCATTACCAGCATTCTTGATGTATGCACAATGACCATCTACCTGACAATCGTTCACTATTTCTTATCTACACTCGTATAGCTGTGAATCTGACAACTTACAAACACGGACGGCAAGGACAATGGACACCAAGAGCAAAACCGCAAAATCGCCTAACGAACGCCTTTTAGAGAAGCGGGGCGGAGCCGTTTCGGTCAGCGAAGCGACTTTGAAAAAACGACACGAACGCGGCACAATGCACGCACGTGAGCGCGTTTTGAGTTTGCTTGATCCGGATTCTTTCATCGAACTGGATCGCTATGCAGTGCACCACTGCAGACATTTCGGGCTGGATTCCAAGAAAGTAGTAGGCGACGGCGTCATTACCGGTCAGGGAAAAATCGACGGAAGACCGGTTTATATCTTCGCGCACGATGCCACCTTCCTCGGTGGCGCGCTCGGGGAAACTTTCGCCCGCAAAGTCTGCAAAGTCATGGACCTGGCAAAGCAAGCGGGCTGCCCGGTCATCGGTCTCAATGAAAGCGGCGGCGCCCGCATCCAGGAAGGTGTTGCATCGCTTGCCGGTTATGCCGATATTTTTTACAGAAACGTCAATTCATCCGGTGTGATTCCGCAAATTTCAGTCGTCTACGGACCATGCGCCGGCGGCGCGGTTTATAGCCCGGCCGTCACCGATTTCACGATCATGGTGGACAAAAACAGCTACATGTTTATCACCGGGCCGGAAATCGTACGCACCGTCACCGGTGAAGACGTCACTTTTGACGAGCTGGGTGGAGCGCGGGTTCACAACGAGAAAAGCGGCGTCGCGCAGCTGCTTGCCGCCGATGAAGAAGAATCATTCTGGATGGTGAGAAAGTTGCTTTCCTATCTGCCGCTCAATAATCTGGAGCCGCCACCTTTTGTGGAAGCCGGAGATGACGCCGAGCCTGCCGATATGAGCTCGCTGGACAATGTGGTTCCACACGACCCGGCCAAACCATACGACATGCACGACGTCATCACGCGCATTTTCGACAATGGTGATTTCTTCGAGATAGCACCGCTTTACGCCACCAACCTGATTACAGGTTTCGCCAGATTGCACGGCGAGACTGTAGGGATCGTCGCCAATCAGCCGAAAAGACTGGCTGGAACGCTGGATATCAACGCCTCTATAAAAGGTGCTCGCTTCGTCCGTTTTCTCGACGCTTTCAATATTCCTGTGATTACCTTCGTCGATGTTCCGGGTTATTTGCCTGGACGTACACAAGAACACAACGGCATCATCCGCCACGGAGCGAAGCTTCTCTATGCATACTGCGAAGCGACGGTGCCGAAATTGACCGTAATCACGCGCAAAGCCTATGGTGGTGCCTTCGACGTCATGGGCTCCAAAAACGTCGGCGGCGACTTCAATTTCGCCTGGCCGACCGCTGAAATAGCCGTCATGGGCGCCGACGGTGCGGTCAATTTGCTCTATCGAAAAGAACTGGATAAGTTGAAAGAGGATGCTTCAGCTTCTTCGGCAAGACATAAAGAACTGGTTGCCGAATATAGAGAGCGTTTTGCAAACCCATATGTGGCAGCCGAACTGGGCTATGTCGACGACGTGATAATGCCTTCCGAAACCCGCAAACATTTGCATGCGGCTCTTTCAGTGCAGAAAAACAAACGAGTAGAGCGCCCGAAGCGAAAGCACGGCAACATTCCGCTCTAACTCATTTCCTGCGGGCTTTTTCGATGTCCGGTTGGATCATGCGAAACATGAATCGGCCCGGACGACTTTTCATATCGTCAGGGTGTAAAAGCACTTCGTCGCCAATTATGCCCGGGTCGTCCACTTCGGCTGGATCGTAAGTTTTCGGCTTCGGTCCAGGGTCGTCATGGCCGGCTGAATCGTCCGAGCCGTTATGCGTTTCAATCTGAAACTCCATTCCTTGCCCATCAGCTAGACCGACTCCGTATTCAAACAAATCTATATGGACGTTCAAAGGTGTTTGCAAAACCGACTCCCAGCGGGCCACCGGGTCGATATTGGGACCGCCCAGCATTTTCTCGACATGCTTGAAGAGTTCCTCGGAAAACGGTTTTGGCGCAACCACCATTACTGTCTTCAGAGTCGGCCGTTTACGATCCAACTGCTGGGCGCGGTGCAGCAATTCTTTAAAATATGCAGTCGCGAACCGGGGCTCTCTCCACTGAGCGTGATTTTGGACGACAAATGCCAAAAGAGTCGTGCCACCTGAAGCATCTTCAAAATGGACGTCGAACATAGGCAGAGTTTCCTTTCGGAAAATGCCCTGCACAACAGGATGCACAGACACTCTCACTGCACGGGCAATTGATTCCCAGAAGGCTCTTTGTCTGTTGTAAAGCCCGCTTCGATGCAAAAGTGTAAAGAGATCTGTGACAACAAAAGTTACGAAATCGACTACCTCTGCGGGAATTTTACCGGAGTCACAGACCAGCTCGACATTGGCGGCGGCCAGATTTAAATCCTGTGGCGAACAGCTTCTTGCTGTTGCCACAATATTGTTCAACGTGTAGGCGGCCGCGTTGCGAACCTTGATTTCAATGGTATGTGTTTCCGGTAATGACATCGAACCAGCTTCCTAATTATCAGAATGAAGATACTAACGCGCGTAACGTGGTACATCATATGTTAGCGGTATGAGTCGTTATCGCCTGTCAACGGAGGTCTGTTTCAGTCCGTAAGCGTTTTTGAGCCCACCAGTTATCCCACAAAATCCTTCCTGAGTCCCGCCCGAATCAGGTAAACTGGAAGAGTGGCTACTTGGCGGTCGGCAGCTCGCCCACATCGGGTCATAGAGTTGCTGGTTGGGAGTATTCGCGGCTGCCTTTTGCGCTTCCACGATATTTTCTGTAAAAGCCTCCTGACGTCCCGCTACAACTAATTTGTTGGCTATTGTTTCAGTATTCGCGTTTTTAGCGGTTGTCCAAAAATAATGCCTATTCTCCCTTCCCGGAACAATTTCAATCAGGCCGCCGCCGGAGTGCTCTTCGAACTGAAGAAGGGCAATAAAGAGCAGCGCAATGATTTCGTCTGGACTCATCAAGAGCGTTTTTATGCCATCGCTTACATGGCCACTGGCAATCCGGAGACGGCGACTGAACTGACCATAATGGCTTTCCGCAATGCCTTTGCCGCCCTCAAGCACACCGATCCCAGAAAGGTAAATATGCCGCTCTGGTACTGGGTGTCGAATTTTATCGTCGATGCTTGTGCGGAGTATCACTCCCAGTACACCGGACCTCTGCCTCCTTCGGCTCGTACTGACCCGGCCTCCGATGGCTCGGGCAATATGGACTGGGAGACTACGGTGATCTTGGGTACTCAAAGAGTGAGGCGCTGCCTGAGCACTCTGTCCGAGGAGCAGCAGAAGGTTTTCATGTTGCGCCACCAGCTTGATCTTACTTACGAGCAGATGGGTTCGGTTATGCACCAGCCGAAAGAAACCATACAGTCCTGGCTATACAGAGCCAGAGTGCAGATAGTTAAATGCCTTGGCAGGGGATAGTAAATCTTGAGAGAGCGCGGTAACTGATAATGAATTGCAGTCGATTCCGACATTTAATTCAACAACGATTCGACATGGACCTGCCGGCGCAGGACGAGCGTATGCTGTCCGCCCACCTGGAGACGTGCGAATCCTGCGCAAAATTCCACCATCAAATCCAGCAAGTACTTCTGGCTGCCGATGATGTTCAGCTACCAGACGATTTGACGCCACCGCAGCCGGAAGCCCTGGCACGCGCCATCATGGAAGATCTGCCCGAACAAAAGCCGTCACCCTTTGCAGTTTTCAGCAATCTTTTCAAAGGCAAAGAGAAAGCGCCCAAAGGCGGTGCAGCAGCGCAGCAAGGCGGTCAGCAGAAGCAGAGCGCCGTCAGGGGCAAGAAAGATACCATGCCTCCAGGGATGGAGATGGAGCAGCCGAGCAGTCGCTACCCACATCGCACTCAATCGCCAAGCATTCCAACCCAGCAATTCGAAGACACTGTGCCTCCGCAAATAGCGCCGCCGCAGGCGAAAGGCAAGCCTCCTGAAGATCACTCGGGCACCGCGACCAGACTGAAAGCCATCGCCAAAGGCATGTCTGAACCGCTCATGGACAGCCGTGAAGCTCAATCGACCACGCGCTCTTTGGGCGAGAAGTTCGGCATGGCCGGGCCCAACCAGCTGACAGACGACCAACCGCTTACTCTTGCTGAATCTATTAGAAGGAAGATCGCCGAATCTCAAAGAGCTACCGGCGAGCATGAGCCCATCAACGTAGAAGATGAACTTGCTCCGGAAGGCAATTATCAAAAAGAAGAAGAACCGAATTGGATGAAGCCGCCCGGCCTGCCCAATCGCCAGCCTGTAAACGTCCCTACCGGTCTGCCCGGACAATCCAATCCAAGTATTCCCGTACCGCAAGCGGGTATTCAAATGCCGTCCGCGCAGGCTATGCCTGGCATGTCAGGCATGCCTCAAATGCCTCCGCCCATGCCGGCACCAAATGCGATGGCCGATAACTCAGCGCAATTAGTCGGAAACTGGGGCAAACCCACTAGCCCACAGCAAGAAGCCTCGAATTGGGGTGGTCCTCCCGGTGGTGGCGCAGCAGGCGGTCCGGCGCCGGCAATGCCGAAATCACCGACTCTGGGTGGTGCTGCAGCCGGCGGTGCGTGGGGCGACCCGAATTGGGGAGCCGAGCCACCTAAAGGATCGAACGGTCAAGATTCGGAATGGGGCCCTCCACCTGCCGGTGGAGCCTGGGACGATCCTGACGATCAACCGGCCAATCAGTTTGCACCGCCTACACAGGCACCTAATTTTGGCGCGCCTGCCGGTATGCCGGCAGTGCAAACGCCGCCCAACATGGACGCTCCCGACCAGCCATGGAACAAACCGATTCAGGCTCCGCAGGCGGCTGCCCCTGTACCGGCTGCTCAAGCCTGGGGGACGCCTCCTTCAAACGGGCCCGATTGGGGTGCTGGCAATGCCGGTGGCTGGAGTCAGCCTCCGGTGCCGGAAACTCCTCAACCTCAACCTCAACCTCATCCTCATCCTCATCCTCAACCGCAGCCGGCGCCCGCAGCCGCCGCCCAGGAAAACAATCCCTGGCCTGCTCCGGCTGGCGCTCCCGGCGGCAATGCCTGGAGCGGAAACGCAAACAGTTGGCAACAAGGCCAGCCGGGTCCTGCACAAAATGCAGTCCCAGACAGCTGGGCGACTCCGCCGCAACAGGCGCCGGCATGGGGTCAGCCTGGTGCGAAAGATCCAAATTCAGGCGCCAACGCTGCGGCACAGGTGCCCCAGGCACAGGCACAGGAACCAGCACCAGCAGCCGCTGGCGCCTGGGGAGCGCAAGGTGCCTCTGGCAGTTCATGGGGCGCCCAGAAACCGAACGACAGCTGGGGCTCGCCACCAGCCGGACAACCGGGCGGAGGCTGGGGGCAACCGGCGGGCGGAAATGCCTGGGGCGGCGAACAGGCCAAAACGCCTGAGCAACAACAGCCCGCACCGGCGCAAGCGCCAGCACAGCAGGCTGCACCAGCAGCAAAACCAAACTTCAATGCCTGGTCGGTAGATGCAGAACAAATAGAGACTGGCACCTGGCAAGCATTTACGCCCGGCTCAGACAAACTTGTATCGAACGCGCCCAGCACGCCAAAAGGTTGGGGTGCAACACCTGCGTCTCAAGCCCCCACACCAGCGATGCCACCGCTTCCTGCACCGGGCGGCGAACAAAATCGCTGGGAGCAACCAATTCAGGGTAGAGGCGCTCAACCGGCAACCGATGCCAATCGTTGGGATCAACCAATTCAAAACCGTACTCAAGAGCAAGCGATGCCTCCTGCACCGGCACCGGCACCGGCACCGGCTCCTGCTCCTGCTCCCGCGGCCAATAATCCTTGGGGAGTTCCGGTTCCTTTAGCGGCACCGCCATTGCCGGGACCATCAGCCGGCTTCGGTCAGGGAGCCTCACCTCAAGCACCTGTAGCGCCGTCTTCCGGAGTAGCAGGAACTGGTATTCCAAAAGATTCAATCATGGACAGGTTGTCCAATGTGCTTGCAGAAGGACAGCCTGCCGCCGGCCAGCAGTCTGAAGAGTCGCGCTGGGATTTGCCCATTCAAGAACGCATAAAACAGGAAGCCATGGCCAGTGGTGCCGCGGCACCAGCACCGGCCGCCAAGGCCCCGGGCGACAACCGCTGGGAAACCCCCATTCAAGATCGCTCCCACCAGCAAGCGCCGGAATTGTCACCCCCGCCGCCGCGCTGGGACGTGCCGATTCAAGAACGCACTCAACAATTAACGCCCACTTCGGCAACAACCCCAGGCGAGCAGTTGGCACCGCAGCCTGCGGCCCCGGCTCCGTGGGGAGCCCCTCCTGCACCTCCTGCGCCTGCTGCCCCTCCTGCATCTCCTGCACCATTTGCACCGCCTGCAGTGCCATTTGGATCACCGGCCGATCAAGGTATTACAGCATCGAGTTGGGATTTGCCGGTCGTCGAAGCGCAAGACCAGTTGCACCAGAAAGCCGAACCGGAAAACGGAATGTCCCCACAACCGGCATTCAATCAGCCGTTTGCGGCAGCGCCGGCACCACAAGGCGGCGGTTCGCCTTCCCGATTGAATATCAATCCGCCGGCATTCACGCCCGGCCAGCCAATAGCTCAGCCATCACCTGCGCCGATGCAGACGGCACCGGCGCCAACCGCTGTAGGCGGAGCCCTCTTCAATGTCGATGACAGCGAAATTGATAAGATTTTCTCCGAACATTTAGGCATTAACGAAGGCACACCTCAAGCGGCGGCACCAGCTAAACCTGAAGGACCGCCACAGCCTGCGATCATGAAATCTCTGCCGAATTCTCCGCCCGAAAGTAGCGGTGCAGCGTGGGGGCAGCCTCCGCCTCCGCCTCAGCCGTTCGGCACGCCACCCTTGCCAGGACAAAATACAGCTCCGCAGCCGTTTGCAACACCTCCGGCACCGCAGATCCAACCATTTGCAGCGCCGGAGCCGCAACCGTTCAATGCGCCTGTACCAGACCCTCAACCATTTGCCGCACCGGCGCCCCAACCAGCTCAGCCACCGCAGCCTTTTGGTGCTCAGCCACTTGCTCCGTTTGGCGCTCCGGCACAGGCTCCCATGCCGTTTGCCGCCCAGACTCCGGACCCACCGCAACCATTCGGCGCACCACCGTTTGGTGCTCAGTCTCCGGCAACGTTTGCAGCGCCAGAAGCGGCTGCTCAACCATTTGCTCCAGCGCAGGCAGCCCCTCAACCTTTTGTTATAACGCCGGCTCAGCCACCTCTGCCTGGCAATCCTTTTGCCATGCCTCAGCAAGGATCGGCTTCCGGCACCCAGCCCAAAATCGTCCCTGTCATGTCCAAAAGTGTCGCCACCGCTTCTGGTGGTCCACCGGCATCCGGTTGGGGCACACCGGGCGCATCCGGCGGATTCCAGTCCGCCGCTCCGCCCACAAACGGACCGGCTCCGGTAGCGACCGCGCCAGCTCAGCCTCAAGCCGACAACAAAAACAACGGACTCTTCAATCTAGATGATTCAGCGATGGATGATCTGTTCTCCAAGAATCTGGGTGTGCAGGAAACAGCCAAACCGGTGGGCGGCACAGGCGAATATCCAGAACAACAAGCTCCACAGCCACCGGCTGCCCCACAGCCACCGGCATTCGGACAGCAAGCTCAAGCGCCTGCACCATTCGGTGCTCCGCCTGCTCAGGCAGGTTTCGGCATGGCTCCGCCAGCTCCCGAACCTTTCGGTCAAAAGCAACAAGCCGCACCGGTTCCATTCGGAGCACAATTTGGTGCCCCCGGGCAGCAACAGCAACAAGCACCGATGCCGTTTGCCGCACCGCAGCCAGCAGCCGCTGCCCCGCAACCTCAAGGCGCTGGACTTTTCAGCGTCGACGACAACATGATGAACAAGATTTTTGCCGATAACCTCGGCGTCCAGGAGCAAGACACTCAGGTCAATCAAGGCAGAGTTAATGTTGCCGCCGCCGTGCAAGCGATAAGCGAAGTAGCTACACAAGAACCGATGGCTGCTGCTCTGCCTCCACCTAAGATTGAAGGTCTGGGCCGATTGGATGCCAAACCAGATACCGGCGGCGACACAGGCAGCGGCCGCATTGCTTCGATCGGCAAATTCCTTCTCGACCAGAAAGATTTGGAAAAAATCGGCAAGCTGACAGCCTCCGATCTATCCGACACCAAGATGAAGATCCTCACTCTGGAAGCCGCTTCCGAAATCCAGGGGCTGCTGCATCATATCGGTGGCACGCCTGATGTTGTCGGTTCGATCATCATCGGTCACGATGGATTGCTGATAGCCAACACGATGCCGCAAGACATCGAAGCAGATTCCATCGGCATCTGGGCGCTGGCAGTCTACATGAACACTGAAACAGCCATCAAGAAGATCGGGCACAATCGCGTCCACCAGGTAGTGGCGCGCACACCGCGAGGCTTCCTTGTCATCGCCGACTTCGGCGGCGGTCTTCTGGTAACCCTTAGCGACGGACGAGACACCGATGCGCTCATACCGCTGATGCGCAGCATCACACAGGTTGTCTCCAACTAAGTCTAACCGACTAAATACCGGCAGAGCGTTCTCACACCAAATCCGGTGCCGCCTTTGTTGCATTCTTCTCTGTCGCGATCCAGCCAGCCGGGTCCGGCGATGTCCAGATGCGCCCAGGGTTTGCCGCCCGTGAACTCTTTGAGGAACATGGCTGCGCTTGCCGATCCGGCCTCGCCTCGGGCCCCGGCATTTTTCAAATCAGCGATATCGCTCTTCAAGGTTTCGGCATACTCCTCATAAAGTGGCAATTGCCAGAGTTTTTCACCCGCCCCGGCACCGCTGTCAATCAGCTTACTGACGAGGTCCTGGTCGGAGCCCATAATGCCTGCCGCCACACGTCCAAGCGCAGTGACGACGGCACCTGTCAAAGTGGCTATATCAATCAATTCATCGGCGCCATGCTTGACCGCGTAAGTGAGCGCATCGGCCAGAATCAAACGCCCTTCGGCGTCGGTATTGTTGACCTCAATGGTTTTTCCGTTCATCGCCGTGATCACGTCGCCGGGATGAAGAGCATTGTCGCCAGGCATGTTTTCAGTGGCGGCGATAACAGCCATAACTGAAAAATTGGGTTTGAACTTGCCCACTACGCGCATGGTAGCAATCACAGCAGCGGCCCCGGACATATCGTATTTCATATGCTCCATGCTTTGTGCCGGTTTTAGCGAAAGCCCGCCCGAGTCAAAGGTTATGCCTTTTCCGACAATCGCTACTTTCCGCTTTGACTTGGCTACATCGTAAGAAATCACTATAAATTTCGGCGGTTCTTTAGCACCACGGGCGACACCAAGAAAAGATCCCATGGACATACGTTCGATTTCTCTGGCATCAAAAACCTTGATGGTCAGACCGAATTCTTTAGCAACAGAGCGCGCTTCTTCGGCAAGTTTGCTTGGCGTCATGAAGCAGGGCGGCTCAGCGATCAAACGGCGGGCGAAATTAGTCGACTCGGCAATCGCTGCTCCTTTCAAGCAGGCATCCGACAATGCCTTTGCAGATAGTGAAAGTCCTGAAAAAGAAAGGGACTGAGGCGATTTTTCCTTTTTATTGTCGCCGTTTTTCTGCGACTTGTATTTCTTGAATGCATATGCAGCCAGATGTATGCCTTCGACTATCGCCTGAGCAATCTCTGAATCCATAGCGGCACTGCCGGTTTTTACCGGCGCTGCAGTCTTTGTCCGGGGTTTGGCGGCAGCCGCACCGCCCTTTTTCGCAGCCACTTTGGCCGGCGATGCGTGGCGAAAGTAGAAAGATATACTGCCCTGAAAGCTATCGCCGGGCAGGCGGCGGACCAAATTTGCCGCCGCCTTTCGCGCCTGTGAAGTACCGAAGTCCTTGCCTTCACCCAGACCGATCAGTGTGATGCGCCGTACGTCCAGATTGCCAAAGGTTGGCAAAGTGAGCACCTGACCGGCTTTGCCTTTGAATCCGTCTTCACTGACATGCAGTCCGAGCGTATCTATAAATGCCTTTGCCCTGCGGGCAAAGGCGGGATCCGCGTCTTTGAAAACATCTGCCACCTTTTCATTGGCATATACAAAGACGCAGGCCAGATCGCTCTGGCATTCAGACAGCGAAGCCGGCTCCAATTTATACTTCATCGAGGACTCCCTATTTGGTTCTTCTTTAAATGAGAGCGTTATTGTACTGTTTTCAAAGCTTAATATCTGCCAAAAGGAAATCTCACTGCGGCGGCTGTCCGTTGACAATCTTGGCGACGGCATTGTCGACTATATGCGGATCGATCTGGCGGCGGCAGTAAGCCAGATAAGCTTCCATCCAGCGGCGCAATTCCAAAAGCACGGCGGAAACTGGAGTTCCTGATGTTTTCACTTGAGCAAGATTGACACTGACACGCCCTTCGTGATCGATGTGGAAGCGCGAGGCCGCAGGTGAATCGCCATGCACGTAGTGCAAGCTGGCTTGCAAGAGCGCTTTATTGTCGTCGCGTCCAATTGTCTTTTGCAATTCGCTGACGATACGCTGGAAGACCGAAAGCGGTCTGAAAAGGCTGGCTTGCTGAACATTGACCAGGCGCTGCTCGATAAGCAGATGGACGGATTTGATGATGGCATAGCCGGGCCACAAATCGAAAGATTTGATCACTTCATCGAGAGTTGACAAACCATCGATCAAATTAGCCAATTGCATGATCGATTGTTTGTCTCTGTCGCTGACCGCACTGCCGTCCAGGTACTTGAGCGGCTTTGTGGAGAGCTTATTCCACAGAGTTTCGAAATTCCACACGCGCTCGAGAATTGTATTGCGCCCGGTCGGCAGCTGCGCCAGGATTTGGTTGACCTGGTCTTTGTAGAGAGCCGAATCAAGCAGCAATTTGTCCAGCGATCGCTTCAGCTCACAGCCGTCGTCCAGCTCCTGTGAGAGGCCCTTATCGCGAAAGACGAAGATACCCTCCGACCATTGCGTGACGAACTCTGTAATCGCTTCTACACCCTTCAAACGGTTCATTTTGGCGCTGATTGGTTTGCCGTTGGTAAAAGATACAACCAGAGCCTTGTCCCTGTTTTCTACTGTCAACAAGCCGGTCTTTTGCGCCGTCGATAATGACTGCAACAAGCCGTGTGCATCGATGGCGCCCAGAGAGCCGATCATCGAATCTCGCATGGTCTCTACATTGCGCCCGACCTGTCCTTCGGAGTCGGCTTTTTTGTGATAGCCGCCGTAGAGATACTGGTCGTCTAGAAGCACCTCCAATTCGCGCGTATTCAAGAAGCCAAGCCGGACTGCAAGCAATCCCAGGAAAGTTTTTTGTCCTTTGCCCCAGCCTTCTTCTTCCTGCCTTTCCAAAAGTTCTTGCAACTGAGACTCGCTCAAGATTCCTGCTGCGACCATGTAACGTCCAAGCCTGAACGGCTTTCGATTGTGGTAGCAATTAGAGAGAAACTGAATGCGGGAGAAAACCGGAAAGATAATATCTTCCGCTTCCAATTCCTGCAGCATACGCAGAGTCTCGTCAGCCGGCAGATGATGCCTTTCTTCAAGGGTGCGTGTGATAGCCTCCACCGACGAATAATCGTCGATCATTTGCAGGACCCAGCTTTGCGGCGCCGGCAGGTTGAACCCCTCCTTGGCTTTACGCCCGGAGTCAGTCAAAACAGGCGTCGAAGTGTAGAGAATGTGATTGGCCAGCGTGCTGCCGCCGCCGCGCAAACGTCTGCGGTCGATGCCTGAAACAGTTGCGCAAACATAATCGGCAAGCATCGGATGGCGGGCGAAAATGCCGAACGGGCTGTCATAGACGTTGAAGGTCAGGCCGCCGCCCGGATCGTCTTTGGTCAGGGTAATAGCCCCGTCAGCCTTTACGAAAAGCAGAACACCTTGCGGCTTGAGCAATCGCTTGGCGTAGAGACTGAATTTGACCAGTTCGTCAAGCGGCACCGAGAAGCCTGTCTGCATCAAGTCGATGATCAATCCATCGAACTGTTTGGCTGCTTCAACAAGCCGCTCGAACTCTGCAAAGAGCGTCTCGCGATAAGAGTAAGTCAGAAATGAAAGAGAAGGCGCAAAGTAAGTCTTCTCCTCGGATGGTTGATCATCGCGAGAAGGAAGAGTTTGGCTGAAGGGAGTGTCGGACGATGACGACACGGGGTTGACCTATTGCAATCAGGCAGTTCAGCCTTAATATGCCCATAATGACAGCTCTTTTTTCAAGATCTCTTATTTAGTGAGAGTCTTCTTTTATTGTTTCGACTCACTTTTATTGGACGCAGTGTCTGGAGACGGTGCAGGGTCGCCGATTCGCTCGAAATTGGCAGTAACTCCGACCAGCTTTTTAGCAAAGGGATCGGGGGGAGCGACAAAGAGCGATTTGATAGCGACATAGGATCTCGGCTTGCCGTAATCAAATTTCTTGATCAGCCCGACATCGAGAATCAGGTCATCCTTGCCGAAAGTTACGACACGAAAGCGTGACCCGCCGCCCATCGGGTTGGACATGGCGACGAGCTTATAGGCCTGGTCTGTCTTTCCGTACAAACCCAGATATTTGGGGATGGAGGCCAGATGGTCGTTGGCGAGCCAGGCTTTGGCAACATCTTGCCTGCCGTCTTTGACTGCTTGCAAAAACTGATGGACAACCATAGCCGGACCTTCATCCGGTGCTTTTCCTTCGAGCAAATACTTGCTGTTTACAAAACGGAGAACAATTTTGTAACCGCTGGACGGCTGACTGACAGCTTTGCCGTTTGGAGCCGCAGCAGGCTTATCGGCCGGAGACTTTGCCGATGTGAGGCTGAGGACAATATCCGGACCGGAAAAGGAAGCTCTGCCCTGGACGCTGGACAGCAAAAAGGGCGGCACGGAAGTGAACAGCTCGGGGGCTGCCATCCAGCCGGCGTCACTGGGCTTGAGCCCGTAAAGAGTAATCAGCCCGGTGGCTCTGTCGCTGCCGGTGATGACGAGAAATTTGGGAGCGCCTGGTGCAGCGACCGGTGCGTGTAAAGGAGCCGCCACCCGCTTGATTGCTTTTCCGCGCCCGACTGTCACCACCTTGACCGGAGCGGGCGCCGACTTGGTGACGATCTTGGCTGCGGAAACAGAGATAGACGGCGGCATGGAAAGGAGTTGGGCGCGGTAGGCAGCCGGAAACGCCGGCGGCTTGCCGGCAGCGGCAGGACCTGGCCCATGTCCGCTGATGATAATTACGGTTTGAGCAAACGGGCATCGGTTGAAAGCCCAGACTTTGGCTCCGCCTGCGTCAAAAGCGCGGGCGCCCAAATCAGCCAGCTGGGGGTGATTCTTGATTATGGCGGCAGCGTCTAAATCTCTCAAAGGCGGTTGAACGAGCACATCCTTCATCACGGCGATCATACGGTCGAAACCTGCTTGATCGGGACTCTGGCTGTATGCGGCAAGCACTGACTGAAGAGCGGGGCTGACAACTGGAGCAGCCGGAGCCGAGGGCGTGAGAGCGGCGAATGGGTCGGAGGGTTTGGAAGCATTGGTGGAACTGGCTTTTGCCTCCGGAGCCGCCCAGGTGCTGACCGGACAGCCCGTGGTAATCAAGAAAGACGCAATTGATGCAAGAGACAGCCCGGCCGCTCTGGAAATTTGTCCTCTCTTATTGAAATCCATTGTTATCTCCCGGTTTTGCCCAACTGCTGCAAATCAATTGAAAAGCGCATTCCGTTGCGTTTTCTGTACGAATTGATTTTAACCGCTTTCGACAGCCAATTGAAATCAAGCGCGCTCAGTGTGCCGAATATGACATTCTGGACAACCAATTCGAATTTCCTTGCGTATTTCCACCACGAAAGTCGGCTAGGCGTGGGAGCCTTCCCACAAACCGGCTTTACTTAAATGCAGGCCGGTTGTACATTTGAGCCAGCTTCCGGTGAGCGCAACCAATGTCTTTGAATTTCCGACCGCAAACATTCTCCAGCCCATCGACCGGTGCCGATATCACCGGAGCAGGTGGGCACGAGCTTTTGAAAGGAAGTTTGAGTGCCGGTGCCGAAGCAACTGTCGGCAGCGGTATCGGTCAAGTCGATATGAGCCAGATGCAGGTTTCCTTCCGTCCTGATGCAGCAGCCGCATCCGCGCTGCCTTCGGGCATCGAGCTGACGGGAGCTGTTGCTGCCCCGACTGGAATGGAGGCGCAGGCCCTGGCCTCGTTCGCCCCCCCACCCATGGACGCCAGTCCAATGGTGGCGGCGCTTGCCGGCGCCAACGAGCCGATTTCGCCAATCATTCAACTGATTATGCGTATGCCTGGCGCTATGGGTTTGATGAATTCTTTCTTCGAAGCATTAGGTCAATTTTTATTTGCACAATCACCTCTAGCTGGTTTGTTCGATCACACCTTATTTGCTCAATGGGGTGCGGTCAGCAACCAGATGGGCAAAGTCGGCTTGCCTGGATCGGTTGGTCTGGAACATTCGGCAATCAACCTTTCTCTGCTGCCGCAAAACGCACCAATATTCAGTAATCTGGGTACGCTCGGCAGCATGGGCGGTCATGCCCTCAACGGCAATTTCATGCCCTTCGACTCTTTGACCAGCAAATTCGCAACCGCACCGCAATTGAACGTTTCACCCGAACATTTTTCCGGAATAAACAAACTCAATGTTTCCGGCGGCCTTGATTTGAACAAGCCGCAATTCGAATGGAGTTCTAAATTCACAGGACAAAATTCCGGCGGCTCCTATGGCGAAATGCTCTCCGGCCCTCAATTGTCGGACGGCAAATTGGCCTCGCATCTGGGCGGCACCCAAAGATTGTTCTCGGACAAATTGCAAGCTTCTTCAGGATTGGCCAATCGCATGCCGCTCAATCAGCCGGCAATAGCCAATAATGGCGTCAATCAAAGTCTTTCTCAATCAGTGCCACTTTCCAACAATGTGCCGTCATTGAACGTAAACGGGCAGTCTTATGGTGGCTCAACAAGCGGCGGATTGAGCGCATCCGGCAGCATGCGAGATATCGCAGCGCCGAGCGCCGACAACAATGTCTCTTACAGAATGGGACAAATGACAGGAGCCGACGCCGCGTCCTTAGATGCTGCGCAAACCTCCATGGACGCATCCGGCACGGACAAACTGCTTGCCTACAACAATAACAACGAAGGTTTCCGGCCAACTTTGGGCGGCATGGATAAAGGCGTTCAAGCCGCAAGCGACAGCGGCTCCCAGTGGAACCAACCGCAAAGCGTTGCCAAACCAGCCATAAAAATGGAAGGACTGAAAGCAAAACAACTGACTTTCGATTCCCTTAAAGAGGGCAGCAAAGCACATTCAGCTGCACAGAGCACGGCCAGCGCCAGCCATCATGCAGCGGCTGCAAAACCAGTGATGGACTATCAAGGACATCAGTTAAGAGCCGGCGGAGTAAATGCAGGACATGGCATGGATGGCATTTCTCATCGCAACCTGCATGGCGTGCAATATCACAAACCGACAGCCGGTCACAGTATTGCCAAACCACAGCATGCAGCCGAAGCAAAACCGGTGCAAGAGTTCAAATCACAACAAGTTGCCCAGAACCAATCCGACCTAGGTCAAACACAAGATGCCGTCAATCAGGCCGCACCGCAAGATGCCGCGCAGGCAATAGGCGATCAGGCTGTAGCACCGGCAAGCGCAACTGCAGCACCGAGCTCATACACGATACGAGCCGGAGACTGCCTCTGGAATATCGCCAAAAATCAGTTGGGCGACGGCATGAAGTGGCAAGACATTTTCAATGCCAACAAGGACATTCTGGGCAGCAACCCCGATTTGATTCATCCGGGCACGACCATCAATTTGCCGGGACAAGAAGTTGCCGCCAATCAAGCCGGGAATTATGTAGTCAAATCCGGAGACAGTCTCTGGAAGATTTCCCAAGATTTGCTCGGCGACGGTACCAGATGGAACGAACTCTATCAAGCCAATGCATCTATCATCGGCGACAACCCTCGTTTGATAATGCCCGGTCAAGAGCTGAGCATTCCCGGCATGGACGGCGCCGACACTCTGGCTCAAGGAGCCGCCACCACCGGAACACAAACAGCTCAGGCAGCCGGGCAACAGACAATTCAATCGGCAACTCAAGTACCAGGTGCCGATGCCCAGTTCAGTACCGCGCAGCCGCAAGGCATGGAAGCGCCGGCGACTCCGCAAACACAACAAACGCAACAAGTACTGGAAGTCCCGCAGGTTCAAGAGCAATCGATGCAGGTGCCTCAGGCATCGGGCGCAGGCGCAGCAAATGCTCAACCAGCTGCATATCAACAGCAAGCTCCGGCCAACTACCAGCAATTGCCTGCCGCTAATCTGCCTGCCGACGGTAAGAATTCAGTCGTGTCGTCTACGATGGTGCCGACCGACATCGTCGAGATGTTCAAAAAGGCCAAGTAATTAAGTCCGAATTTTTCGAATCGCTTCCGTGGTAGCGCGGGCGATATCATCGAAAGACGCCAACGCGTCGTCCTGGGCGGATGGAACAATAGCTTTAAAGCCGATCAATGCGCCAGGCTCATCTTTGGAAACGACCGCAGGTACAGCGATCAGGTCGCGCCGCATCGATTTTGCCATTTTCAAAAGCTCGCCGATTGCCTTGCCGGAAATTGTTTGACCGTCCAGCTTTCCTTCGCCGGTGATAATCAGATCGGCCTTTTCCAGCTTGCTATCCAGATTCAAAACTTCTTTGACGAAAGCAAATCCTGATACTACTTTCGCATCGAAAGCCGATGCCAATCCGAATGCAGTGCCGCCGGCAGCACCGCTCCCGGGGAACTTATAATCAGCCCGGCCGGTGGCATGACCCAACACCCGCGCATAGTGCACGAGATTGCATTCCAATTTTTCGATATCGGATTCGATCGCTCCTTTTTGAGGAGCAAAGACTCTTGCCGCGCCATAAGGACCGGTCAGTGGATTGTACACGTCGGTGGCAATCTCCATCTGCAAATCCCGCATCCAGTCCTTGATTGAGGAAACATCGCAAGTGGCAATCTGGTCCAAATAGCCACCGCCCGGAGGCACTTCATTGCCGTTTGCATTGAGGAATTTGACACCACATGCGGTGAGGGCTCCAGCACCACCATCTGTAGAGGCACTACCGCCCACCGCGATAACAATGCGGCGGTGACGCCGCATCCCTACCACTGAATTAATCACCTGTCCAAGCCCGTAGGTATGGGCTTCCAGCGGCTTGAGCGTTCGCCCGGTAAGTTTGGCAATTCCGCATGCTGACGCCAATTCTACTACAGCCACTTCCGGCAAAGACAACCAGACGGCGGTTTCTGGCTCACCAAGCGCTCCCTTAACGTACATCTCTTCGACTTTCCCGCCGGCGCCCGCATACAACGCTTCGATTGTTCCATCGCCGCCGTCGGCCAGGGGAATTATTTCGATGACAGCCTCAGGGTGAGCGTGCCTGGCGCCTTCTGCCATCGCCCGCGCCACCATGGTCGGTGAAAACGTACCTTTGTATGCACACGGAGCAACTACTATTCGCATTGCCAGATAATGCAAACTCCAAGAGCCCGAACACTGCGATTATGCCACACGCATATCGCTAAGATATGCGAATTTACGAGCTTTTGAGAATTCATCTTAATTGCTCTCGAATCTCGATTTTCTAAGTTTAGCTGCCGCGTTGCAAGTGAATGATCTGTGCAGCAGTGAGTGACTGAATAAATTTTCCGGAGATTCTTTCCATGCCATCGAAAGAAGAGTCAGATCGCCTTTTGGTAAAGCTTAAACGCATCGCTTCAGAGGTCAATGATGGGGAACGTGATGAAACCAGATCGAGTGAGCGATATCAACAATTACTGAATCATATTGATGTAACACCGTACAAGAAGACAGCAGCGTGGCCGGGTAAGAGTTATTTGCTGGTCGGCAATTCGTTCAATACGGATATTTCATTTCAGGAGACTGTCGAAACAACGCGACGGGCCGCTTGTATAGCCGTTCTTGTCAGCAGAGGTGCAGGAAGAAGAAATTGCGTGTCGCTGGCTGAAGCTCTGTCAGATGAGGGATTCACGTCAATTCTCAGCCGTTTTGAAAAACAATGGCTGGTGAGACTGCCAGAGACTGCGCTGATAGGGCCAGCGTACGACGAAAAAGGAAACCTGATCTCACAAGCATTTGCCGTCTGGCGCAAAGAGTTTGCCGAATCAAAGAGAGAGAAGCATTTGGTCGGCACCGGAGGAGGGCGTTAAATCTGCAAGAGGGCCGACGGCATGCGCAATCGCCTGATGCAGATTGGACGCCATGCGTCGACTGTGTTATGGCGGGTCGACGCATGGCGCCGACCGCGACCGGGAGCCGCAGGCAATGCAGCACGACGCAGATCGCGCCTTATGAGCGCTCAGCCCAGGCTCCGGGTGCCTCACCCTGTCTCGGCTCTTCGATTTTGTCCACGCGGCGAGCGTGACGCCCGCCTTCGAATTCGGTATTAAGAAAGGCATCAACGGTCGGCTCCAGGAGGTTTTCGTCCATTGTCCGCCCAGCCATGCAAAGCATATTGGCATTATTGTGCTGCCTTGAAAGCGCCGCCGTCTCAGGTTCGTGCAGAAGTGCGGCTCTTATCCCTCTCACTTTGTTTGCCACAATGGAAATTCCAACGCCTGAGCCGCAGCATAGAATGCCGCAAACAGTCTCACCTCGAGCAACCGATTCGGCGGCTTTTCTTGCATAGTCGGGATAGTCACAAGACTCTTCTGTAAACGTGCCGAAATCGATAAATTCAATCGATTTCCCAGACAGTAATTTCTTGATTTTTTCTTTCAATGCAAACCCGGCATGATCGCTTGCTATGGCAATCTTGCCACCTTTGGCTTTTATTTGGCTGGCTAAAGTCATGACTGTCCCTGGTAATCTGAAGCACTAAAACGAATGCGCTCTGTGGCTTCAGAGTTTATCAGCAAAACGAGAAATGGATCTAGCAGTAAGTTGCGTATCTCTGGGTTTTACGATGCGCAAAATCTTTCGGCGTTTCGAAGTGCTGCGCTGTTTCTTTCAGCTGTTTTATCCTGTCGACGCGGAATAAAAGCACTTCTTTGCGCTCGTGACAATAAGCGACTACCCGCCAGAGTCCTTCTTCTTTAAGAATGGTCAGTGGGTTGAGTGTAATTCTGTCGACTGATTCTCTGGCAAAACTGTAATACTCTGCTTTCACCATTCTGTGGTCGACCAGTGCCTGTTCTAGCTTGGGCAGGGTTTCATCGGTGGCATACATGGGAAAGTTCATGATTTGCGTTTCGAGCTGCTCTTCGTTCATTTCATGTTCGATAAGAGAGAGGTCGAAATCGAGATCATCTTCACCATCGCAACCCAATACTGAGTCCACAATGGCGTCTGCTAGCTCATCCGACATAACCGAAAGTGCAGGAGCGACTTTCGCCGAGAGCTTCTCAATAATGTCCTTAATCAGCTCGTCTCGGTCTTTGGAATGAATGGTGACGCCAGCTACTAGCTTATCCAGAAGCCTAGCACTGGTCAGAAGAAGAACACCCTCTTCCTGAGTCAGCTCCAGGCTGAACTTATCTTCCATGTCCATCAAAAGTCCCCTAAGCTAATGCGGCTAAACCGATTCTTTACTGATGGTATGTCCTATTTCTAGCCTAGCACCCGAGTGCCGTACACGGAAGCATTTGACGGGTTTTTGTGCCCGCCGGAAAGCTGATTTAATGCGTCCAATAGTTGTGCAGTATTTTATTAGTGACCTGTATTAAACGAGATCACATGCGCTCCGGCGCCGATACACCGATTATCTTGAGCGCATTCGCCAGCACTTGCTTAGTGGCAAGAATCAGGCCCAGTCTAGCTTTCGTGACCGATAAATCATCCGTGATCACGCGCGAGACTTCATAGAATTTTTGCAAAGCATTGGCCACATCATATGCATATCTGGCCATTCTTCCCGGTAATCTCGCCAGAGCGGCTTCTTTCACCTCGTCCGGGAAAGAATCAAGCTTTTGCACGAGCTCCTTTTGATACTGGAAGACCTCGTGACCGGGATCGAAGGCGGCTCTGAAGGATTCCGGTTTTGCCCTGTAGTCAGTCTTATATTGCTCGAGCTGCTCAGCCGACAATACTGGTTTTTCAGTCACTTCGCTTTCTTGATTTACTTGCTCTTCTGTGGCGCGCCGCAAAATAGCAGCACAACGCGCATGTGCATATTGTATGTAGAAAGCGGGATTCTCTCTGGAAGTGCGCTTGGCCAGCTCGAGATCGAAATTAATTGGATTTTGCGGATTGGATTCGGCCAGATAATACCGCGTGGCATCGACGCCCACTTCTTCCATTACTTCTTCCAGGGTGACTACAGTACCGGCTCTTTTGGACATCCGCACCATCTGCCCTTCACGGTTGAGATTTACTATCTGCGTGAGGATAATTTCGAGTTTGTCGGCATCCAGATCCAGCGCTTTTACGGACGCTTTCAACCCGGGTACCTGACCGTGGTGATCGGCGCCCCAAATGGTTACGAGCTGGTCGTAGCCGCGCTTGTATTTGTCCAAGTGATAGGCGGCATCAGCGGCCAGATAGGTTGTCACACCGGTGCTCTTGCGCAGCACTCTGTCTCTTTCGTCGCCCAACTCCTTAGACTTCAGCCAGAGCGCGCCTTCAGATTCGTAGCTCTTCTCTCTCTTTTCGAACTCTTGAAGCACAGATGAGACTGCATCTGAAGTGTGCAAAGACGTCTCCGAAAACCAGGTGTTGAAGTTGACGCCCAGGCGTGAAAGTAGCTTCCTCTGCGACTCCATAATGGTCATCTTAGTGATTTCGCCGAGGGTTTTTGCGCCCTCGTCTTTGTCCAAATTCAAATATTTATCGCCGTATTCTTTGACTATCGGCTCCATAAAATGCTTTAGCGATTCTTCCGGATATCCGTCTTCCGGATAAGGCACATCGCGCCCCTGAAGGCGCTGATAAAGAGCAAACGCGCAATAGCCAAGCTGAACGATTTGCACGCCCGCGTCATTGACGTAAAACTCCTGTTCTACAGAAAATCCCACAAAAGAAAACAAGTTGGACAGGCAGCTGCCATAAACCGCCCCCCTGCCATGACCTATGTGAAGATCGCCTGTGGGGTTGGCAGAAACATACTCAACAAGAACTCTCTTTCCGTCGCCGATGTTCAAGCTGCCGAATGCTGCGCCTTTGTTGTGAATGTTACTGAGGGCCGCTTCCATCCAGCCAGTCGCCAAATGGAAATTGATAAAGCCGGGAGGAGCAACGGCGAGACGCTCGATGTTCTCTTTTCCGGCTTCCTCATCCTTTTCAATGTATTCAGCTAAGATCTCGGCGATTTTGATGGGCGACATCTTTGCCTGACCGGCCAGCTTTAAGGCCGTACCGACAGCCAGGTCGCCGTGCTCGGGAAGGCGCGGGCGCTCAACCACAACCGCAAACGGGCACTCTTTCAGTGGTCCCAACTTTCCATCTTTCGTCGCTCTGTCAATTGCCCGCTCGACAAGGCCAGCCAGCCTCTCGGAAATCACCCGGCAGTCTCCTTTAAATGGCTAAGACTATCTAGGCTACCATCCGGCGCGCTTGCGTGGTTCTAGTTATGAAATGGCGGAGGCTAAACCTTAACCTTAGCCAGCTCCTTGATAATTGTCTCGGCAAAATCCGAGGCTGCAGGGGGTCCGTCGGCTGTAATTATGTGCCCGTCCTGCACTACCGGCTGATCGACATAATTGGCATGTCCATCTTTCAAGGCTTTCAAAGACTCGGGCATCGGATAAACCGTTGCCTGTTTGCCTGTGAGCACCCCAGCCCTGGCAAGAACTGCGCCGGAAAGGCAAATTGCGCCGATAACCTTGCCCTGGGAATTGAGGTTTTTCAACAGTGTGTGCAGATTGTGATCCTCCCAGAGATACTCCGGAGAGCCCATTCCGCCTACAACCACCGCACAGTCAATGTCGTCGGCATGCAAGTTGCTCACAACCACATCCACATTGGCGGTCGCGCCCAGCATGCCTTTGGCTTCGCCCAGGCGGGTCGACGCGACCGAAACCTGCGCGCCGGCATCCAGGAACGCCTTCTGGGGAGTGGTCAGCTCCTCATCCCGAAACTGGTCGGGAGCAATGACCAGTACTACCTTGAGACCTTCCAGACGTTTCGTCGCCATGCTAACCTCCTAAAATTTTCAAACGCCAGAAGGCGCTCTCTCTGCACAGGTTGCCTTGTATTCAGTTTTTTGTGTTGAATTGATCTTATTACATTTCAAAGGGTGATAAGTTAAACGGTAGAGTGCGCGCGTCTTCCGCAGACCAGCACGAAGGCGCCCTTACAAGTTTGAGCAAAGCGTGGCATGATTGCCATTGGTGATCTGGAGGCCGGTTTGATACCCTGAACTGAGCACCACAGGTGATGCCGGGATGATAGTTTCCAACATACAAAAAAGGCGCCCGTTAAGCGCTAAAGTTGAAAGATTTGAATTAACTGGTACCGATTTGTGTAGACACCGCATTCTGCAAATCGCTGACAAAGCCGGCGAGACTCCGGTGCTGGCGGGCGATCGAGGGTGTTTCCAGGCACCCGAGCCTACTCGAATTTGTGCAGGTTGGTACTAGTTGCCTTTGCCAGAATTGGTTTGCAACACCCGCTGCATCAAGCCCTGGAGACGTGTGGGCATCTCGTTGGTCTGCACATTCGGATGCATTTCCTTTTGCTTCGCATCGATACGCGCTTGAATCATGACTCCCAACTGATGCTGCTGGTTCTCGTTCAAGACCTGGCGTTTGCGTAAGTAATTGGCAGTTGCCGCAGCATTGAGCTGTTCTTTTTTGCGAGTGATTGACTGTTGTACAGCCATCAGCTCGACAGGATCAGCATTATGGGTTTCCAGAAGTCTCTGCAATCGACGCTGCTCGTCTTGAATGGCCGGCTTTATCTGATTGTAATCTTGCTGCCATTGCGATTCCAATGTTTGAATTTGCTGATTTTGTTGTTGTGTCAGATTGAGTTTGCTCCAATCGACACAACAACTTTCATCCGCAAAAGCCGGCATGACCAGCACGGATTGGATACCGATTACGAGAACAACTTTCTTAGCGACTTTGTACATAGACCGGTTATTAATACCTGCACCACTAACCATCTTAGTACTCATAGAGAACCGCCTCTGCACTGCCAGAGGGCTCAGCTAATGCCGATTCTATCAAGTAGTCCTCTGCACTTACAGTCTTTATTGAGGAAGTTCCAGGAGACATTAGCCAAAAACTACCAAACCCCATGATACCTAAAATTACAGCCGCCGCAGCGCTCATCCAGTAAGCGCGACGCATGCCAGGCTTGGACTTGGACTTTTGTTGATTGGCCGCACGCGGTGTAAATTGCACCACTTGCAGCTGAGACTTGATTGCCGGCCAGAGATCGAAGTCTTCCGGGATATCCGGTTTATAGTGTTCTCTTATCGCTTCGCCCACACTAGAGAGCCTGTTGAACTCATCTCTGCACCCCTGACAATCCACAAGGTGCGTGGTGATGGCGCGATGCCGCAATGTGGCAACTTCCTGGTCTATATAAGGAGAAAGCTCCGTGTGAATGAGAGCACAGTCTTCATTCAGTCTTGATTTAACCGCCGGCCAGAGATCTACCTTAAAGTCGGCAGGTAACTCCAGACCTTTGGAAATAAATTGATTGGTTGTATTGAGCGTTTTGAATTTGGCCAGGCACTCCGGGCACTCTTTAAGGTGTGAATTGACACCCTCCTGAGCCGGTGCCGGCAATTCGCCGTCCAGATATGCCGATAAATCTTCGTCCATGACCTGGCACACAGTCGGCACCTGGTCTTTCATCTTGGCCCAGAGATCCGGCATTTCCAGATTGTCCGGTTCAAATTCTTTTGCCATCAACTGGCACAATGACTTCAGTGTTTCCATTTCCTGGGTGCAATTCGTGCAGCCGGAAAGGTGTCCCTCAACTTCAGCCTTGAGCTGCTTGTCAAGCTGTTCGTCTATCAGCGCTGACAGCTCCATCCTGTATTTTTCACAAGTCTCGACCATAAGACCGATCACCCCGATATTTCAGCTTGCGAGTTGCTGCTCTCAAGATACGGTTTAAGCATCTCTTGCAACTTCAATCTGGCTCTAGCTATTCGCGATTTGACGGTTCCCATCTCTGTTTTTGTCAGAACCGCAATTTCCTCATAACTGAGACCCTCCACTTCCCTTAAGACGATACTGGTCCGAAACTGTTCCGGGAGTTTCATCATGGCTGCGCGGATGACTTCATTGACCTCTTTGTTTAAAACATTTTCATCGGGAAGAGCCGATGAGTCGGCGATATCGCGGGTTGCGCCTTCGCCTCCGTCGTCGTCGTCGCCGATTCCCTCATCCATAGATACGGTCGGCAACTTGCGAGGGCGCTTGCGCAATTCGTCATAAAAGATGTTCGTGACGATCTGGGTCAGCCAGGAGCGGAAAGAAGAAGGGTTTCTCAGGTTGTTGATATTTCTCCAAACCCTGATAAATACTTCCTGCGCAAGATCTGCAGTATCTGTCCAATCGGGTGCCAATTGGTAAAGAAGTGCATATACGGTGCGCTGATGGCGCTTGACCAGCTCTTCGAATGCTGCCGGCTCGCGCCTCTGGCAGGCCAGTACAAGGTCTCTATCGCTTTTTTGGCTATAGCCTGTCGCCATGGCGACTCCTCTCGACGATTATTGTTTTGACGCTAATAGCGAGTTACGTGTTCCGGGGGTAGACGGGATCCGTTCTTGTTTTCGCCATCGGCCCCTATATCGTATCACTGGTATCTAACTGATCTGGCATGCATTGCCGCTTTCGCGCACATTTAGTACGCGAACGTTAAGTGAGCAGGAACGACAGCCGGTCTGCCATCGTCTCTATCCTGGCTGCATCTTAAATCCTTTCTCTAGTATAGATCTGGAAAGGTGCTAGCATGACTGATGCCTTGTTCTCAAGAATGGCTTTGTAGCCTGATTTGAGCAAACAACTGGCAGAGACGGCGAAGCAGACGGGCAGAGTTGCCCGGCATTGAGCCAATTTTTGCATCCACCATTGGCATTGATTGCTCGAAATACCTTGGCCGCCATATCCAAAGGAGATACAGCCTTGTCTACCAGATATCTATTCACCTCGGAATCAGTCACAGAGGGACACCCGGATAAAGTCTGTGATCAGATTTCCGATGCCATCCTCGATGCAATCTTGGCACAGGACCCCAAAGGACGCGTGGCCGCCGAGTGCTGCGTATCGACCGGGCTGGTTCTGGTGACAGGCGAAATCACAGCTAACGCTAACATCGACTACCAGAAGCTGGTTCGCAGTGTAATTGAAGAAATCGGCTACGTCGGAGAGCATGGCGGTGGCTTCGATGCCAACTCCTGTGCGGTTCTTACAGCCATCAACAAACAATCTCCCGATATTGCCTCGGGAGTCACCAAGGCTCACGAGCATAGAAATGAAGGCTCTTCTGAGAAAGAAGACGAAATCGGCGCCGGCGACCAGGGCATGATGTTCGGTTATGCCTGCGACGAAACGCCTGAATTGATGCCTCTGCCGATTTCAGTTGCCCACCGCATTGCCCGTCGCCTCTCAGAAGTGCGCCACAAAGGCACTTTGGCTTACTTGAGACCGGATGGCAAGACACAGGTCAGCGTCGAATACGACGGCGACAAGCCGGTGCGCATTGATTCAATCGTAATCTCCACGCAACACGACCCGGAGATTGACGGCGCCACAGACAATGAAGCAGTGCAAAAACGTATTGCCGCAGATTTGAAGGCGTATGTCATACAGCCTGTTTTCCAGGATCTGTCCATTAAACCGGACGATCAAACTCGCTATCTGATTAATCCGTCCGGACGCTTTGTCATCGGCGGCCCGCATGGCGACGCCGGCTTGACCGGTCGCAAAATTATCGTCGACACCTACGGCGGCTACGCACGCCACGGCGGCGGCGCATTCTCAGGCAAAGATCCAACCAAAGTGGACCGCTCGGCAGCTTATGCAGTGCGCTGGGTGGCAAAAAACATCGTCGGCGCCGGCATCGCCTCGCGCTGCGAAGTGCAGATTGCCTATGCAATCGGCGTTGCCAGACCTGTATCCGTGCATGTGACCACATTCGGCACAGGCAAAATCTCCGACGAGAAAATCACTGACATCGTTCAGGAAGTATTCGACCTGCGTCCAGCCGCCATTATTCGCGCGCTCAGGCTCAACGAAATGCCGAAAGAACGCGGCGGTCACTTCTTCCAAAAAACTGCCGCGTACGGCCACTTCGGAAGGACCGACATCGATGCTCCGTGGGAAAGACTTGATAAGGTGGAAGCTCTAAAAAAGCACTTGCCCAAGGCAGTGGGCGCAAAATAGAAAGCTAGCCGGCTGAAATCAAGTATTGAGAA
>JADZFV010000276.1 GCA_020854255.1 Candidatus Melainabacteria bacterium
CTGATTTCCGATGTACATTGGGTCACCCTGGAGTATTTTCTCCGCCTTCGTCCACCTGTTAGTCGCATCAACCTTACTACCAATAGTCTGAAAAGTTAGTTCCGGTCGACTTCGGCTTGCCGGGCTACTTTTGGACCGATCCTTAAATGGAGTCCCACATGAGTTCTTCACTGGGCGATTACACGCCCGCTGTCGCATCGTCTAAAGGCGAGTCACTGAAGCTGGAAGCGCATACCGACGCTGCCGGCGTCACCACGTATCAATTGCGCACGCGCGACTTAAAGACTCAAATCGAAACTGAAAAGACTTTCGACAGCGAACAGCGTCTCATACGCATAGTCAAGCATTCTTCTTCCAGCCAGTCAGAGACTGAATTAGACCCGATTAGCGGCTCGACAGTTCGCATAATCGAGCATAATGCTTTGCCGGATGGAAGCAGATTGACCAAAGAAACAACATACGCGGAGGGCAATCAATCAAGCGAATCGGTTGTCGTTATTTCTGCAGAAGGAGAAGTTGTTCGTCGTGTCGAACGGCAGATGGTCGGCATGCACACGGTGTTTCAAGGACAGACCGAATATCAGGGAGGAAGCAATCCGCAAACAACAGTCAATCACTATGTCGACATTACCAGCGGCCGTTTACTTCGTAGAGAACAAATTCAGTGGTTGGATGCAAAAAAACGTTCTGCAACCGAAAATCTCTATTTTGACGAAGTCGGCTTTGTCACCCGTTTTACTAAGACACTCTTTCATTCCGGAGCAGGTGCATTTCTTGAGGAAAGTCAGGAATTCTATACTGCTTCAAATACTCTCCAGAGACGAGAGCTCTGCGTATACAATGCGCACGGTGTGAGGACCTGCCTGGATGTAGTCGAATACGCAGACGACGGAGAGATTACAGAAAGAATGGCTCAATTCTTTGACGAGGAAGGAAATCCTGTCAGGGGCGACCCCAGAGAGATTCAATAATGAGAGACAAAACATCCTCATCGCCTCTTCTGTCTGCTTACCACACACTGCTCACCATAACTAAATCTCTGGCAACGCAGGTTATCGAATTTACTCACGTCACCAGTGCGCCGAAGATGATTCACGCTTGGCGTTTGGTCCCAGTCCCAGAGCGGAAAGCTTCTGGTGCATACGATTCACACTTGTGGTGTAAACGCCAAAACTGATTCGTCGGCTTGAATCTTTAGAAACCATCGCTTTGTCCAGCGCTGCTATCGCGCGCTTGTATAGATCAGCGGCTTCTGTCGCTTTTGAAGTGCGGCTCAAACTGTCTGCAAGCTTCTCCAGCGAAGAAACCAGAGCAAAATCTTCAGCCCCTGGAATCGCTTCTCTAATCTTGAGCGCTTCTCGCAAAAGCTCCTGCTCCTTTGGACTGCCTGACTGAAGGCTACCAGCAAGCTTTTCCAATGCCAGAGCATACGTAGTAGTTGTTGCCAAAGACGTGCCTTTTCCGGCGTTGATTAATTTACCCAGAGACTCTTCGAGTTCCGTATGCCGACGAGCCGAAATATACACATCCGCCAGAGCCAGAGAGAGTTTTGCTGTTTCGACGTTGGACGGACCCTGGCCGGCGGCTTCACGCAAATCAATTATTTTCCTCAAGACGCGAGCAGCATTGTCATAGTCTTCTCTTTGCGAATAACCGTGCGCAAGATCCAGATAATCAGTGGCAACCTTGGATTCAAGGGCGCCTTGAGTATATGCGGGTGCTTCCTGAAAAGCCGTGTTGAACAACAACTCCGCCTTTCCTGTTTCACCTCTGGCAAGCGCGGATTCACCTTCGACAAAATAGCGGCTGAAAATAAATTGAGGAGAATCGCCGGTACTGAGCTTCACGCACGTCAGTCCAGCCAGGAGCCCCGCCTTGTCCATGGTGCCGGCACCAAATGAGACTATCTGTTTTGACGTCACAAACAAATCCGTATACTTATCTGGTGTCCAGGCAAAACGGACCACCACGCAGGCAATTTGCGGGTAAGCATCAATGACGCGCTTTGCCGCCAACACGCTGTCAATGCGCATTACCTCTTCAGTAGCCGGCTGATAATTTCCAACCCGAAGCACCGCCTGATTGGAGGTCAATTGCACGGTGAGCATGGTGGAAGGCGTAAATATCTTATCCTTTAATATTTGTGCCTTGAGTGCTTCACCACTGTCCACAGCCATGCACTTGCCTGCCGTGCTGAAAGCAAGCAGGCAAACAGAAATTAAAATGAACGTTTTGAGACGCAAGGACATAGTGGGATTATGCCCAAACGAGGTTTCATTGCATACCGGAGTCTGGCTTTATGTCTCAAACTTTATGTAGATCGAGAATTCTCTCAAGAGCGTCGGCTAAGCCTACCGCTGCCGGGGGATGGAAGCTGAAGAAAAGCGAGGGTTCGACTAGTTCCACCTCTAATACCAGTGGTTTGTTCGAGTAATCTCGCACCAGATCGACCCGTGCATAAAGTGGACGCTTGGAAAGATAATCAATTACTTGCTTAGCTACAGCCACTTCTTCGCCATCAGTCGCAACAGAAGTTTCACCCGCGTGACCACCTGGCGCCAGATGCTGAAAGCTGGACTTACGAATCGTGTGCGTATACTCTCCGTTCAAGAAAATCAGCGCTCGCTCGCCGTAGTCCTCCACCGAAGCCAGAAATGGTTGAATCATCACGTCTTCGGTTTTCGCCAACTCATTAGCGTGATCTTCTGCTTCCCTGATGGCAAACTGGTTGGCAGCCCCGTTTTTACTGAGCATAAACTTTTTAACGCCAAAAGTAGCCAACCCGACTGCAGGTTTCACAATGGCTATCGGCCAGTGTAATTTGTCGAACAAGCCGTTTGCTCGTCCTCCTTTGTCCACCCACAAAGTTTCAACCACAGGCAATTTCGCCTCGCCGAGCTCTTTCAGATAGCTCTTATGACTGCTCCATCTCATGAGCTCCGGAGGGTTGAACAATTTGGACTGGCGCGCCACCTTGTCTATCCAGGTGTAAAACTGATCTTTTTTCAGGTGATAGTCCCAGGCAGAACGCATGATACAGACGTCAAATCCGGACCAATCAATCGACTGATCATCCCAAATGGACGCGAAAACTTTGTGTCCGCGCCTGACCAATTCGTCTTTGAACAGGCAATCGTCCGGATCGAGATCCGGCAGCCCGTCGTAGGTGATGAGAGAAATTTGCATAATGACCTTAAGGCAAAGTCGCTTTGCATAGTAGCAGATAGTCCGCATTATTTTTGACAACGAAAAATTTGGTAAGCTGTCGGGCAAAGAGTACATATCTTTCGGGAGAAAACCAATTTTGAAGACAATCAGAATGTTGAGATTCCGCCGCACAATCTGCCTCATCTTCTGCGTGGCATTTTTTCAAGCAAGTTATAGTGCAGCCTGGGCTCAAACGAGCGGCATTGTCTGGGGCAAAGATCTCGGGGCAGCGCTCGCCGCTGCCAAGAAATCAAAAAAACTGGTTTGCGTTGATGTCTTCACCAATTGGTGAGGCCCGTGCAAGAGAATGGACGCGGGTACGTTCATACATCCATCTGTAGTGGCATATCTAAACAAACATTTCATCAGTGTCAAGGTCAACGGCGACGATACTAGCTTGGGAACATACGTTAAGACCTATTATCAGGTGAAAGGCTATCCTACTGTTTTGATCCTCAATCAAAACGGAAGCTTGAAAGGCACAATTGTTGGTTACTTGGACGGTCCGGCGTTTGCGGCTAAAGTAGCTGCAATTGCAGCACAGTAAGGCTCCGTTCATAGCGCGATTAACTGGCCCCAAAATATCAGACGCGCCCTTGCGAGCGCGCCTGTTCCGTCCCCACGGTGAACCTAAAAAAGATTTCGAATGGATCGAATGTATTTGATTTTTCTGTGCGATGGGATCTGACAATTCAGCTTTACGCCGCAGCCTCTACGCCCTTTGCAAAGGCGGCAGCGGCTTCTTCGGTTGCAAGTCTTCAGGCGGCATGAAAAGCGTTTGCGGTGCTTGCATTGCTCTAATGTAAATTTGAGCTACCGCTTTTGCTTCATTTTTTACTTTCTCGATTTCTGCCGGGTCTGCGCCGGTCTGGTTGAGGCTCTCTACATAAAATCCGCGTATGGCCAGCCCTTGAGCAAGCCCGTTTTGCATGTCTTCGACGCCCTTATACAACTTGCCGAATTTTGCCTCGGCGTCAGTCGACATTTTGTTTAGCGCTTCGGCGGAATCAGCCAGGTCAGGATATTTGGCCAATTCTTTTCTGATTTCGGCTTTGCGAGCGGCTGCCGTCTTGCTTTCGACTAGTTCGGACAGGAGACTTCCAACACTTTCTCCATCTGCCTCGGTCACCGCATTTGATGCCTTTCCAAAACGCTCAAACGCTTTAGGAAAGTCTACGGCAAATTTCTCCAGGTCAGGTTTGACGCGCAGGTATTCATCCGCAGCAGTCTTCCTTCCGGCGGCGGCCTGGGTGTCGGCAAGCGTGATCGCTTCCTTCATTTTTGGGAAGTACTTCGGCATTACTTCTTTGAGATCAGCTGCATCGACTTTGCCGTTTTTAGCTTGTCTCTCGGCCAATTCTTTTCTTGCCGCCGTGATAGTCTCACTGATGAGCTTCTCGGCCGGACTCAATTCATTTTGCTGCGCGCCCGGCGCTTGCGCCTGCGTCAATACAAAATCACCGGTCTGCGCGGAGGTTTTTTCAAACTTCGCCGGCATTTTGAGCATTGTTTCCGGATCAAACTTAGCCATCATAATGGCTGGTTCTGCCGTTGACGCTTGTGCGTAAAAGTCCTCACTGCTATGCATGAGTGAACTCCTGAAGATATAGTTTGTGAGCGGGATATATTTAGCTTAACCAGTTGCCAAGGATATGTCAGCGGTGAAATTACGAACCGAACCAGCAAAAGATTCGTAGAACTACCAACGAGCTTTGATAAGGCGCTCGACAAGTATAAGGATAGAGAAACAACTGGTAAATGCCGCATACAATGCGACACTACCCTAGTACTTTGACACAGTGATTTTGACTGGTTCGCTCGTAGCGGCGCATTGCATGCGCCGGGCGCGTGCAACGCGCCACTACGATTGAATTCATCATTTCCCCTGTGTCACGGTACTAGTGATATCTGCGATCACCCAGAATTGCGTTGCCCAACTTAGAGCCGGCGCCGAGAGTCGCTATAGTTGTACCGACGATTGCATATCGTTTGGAAAAGACCGCCGCAACCGAACCGGCAGCCATCAGGACGTCACCACCAAGATTTATTCCTGCATTTACTGTCTCTGCGGTCGTGCCCTGGCTCCACGCCGATTTGAATGCCCTGTAGTCTCCAGGCATCTCTGAGACCGCGAATCCGGAAACCATTGCTGAAGTGGATATGCGAGCTGCCGAGTTAAGTCTGACAAGTCGGGTGGCGTTGCGTCCAATGTAAGCATTGGCACCGCTTATTGCAGGCAGGAGTGTCTCGATGCTTTTAAGGCCTGTGTCTTTGTCGAACTGCAAAGAACTTGGAAACACATAACTTCTTTGATCGAACAACTTGCTCTGCTTGGAATCGACAATAAGCGAGCGCACATCATCGATGCCGACAAATTCACCGGAATTGTCGTCATGTCTGAAATTAGTCAGACCGACTGCTCGACCCTGGCTGTCCAGCAATGGTCCACCGCTGTTGCCTCCTTGAATGCGCGTGGTGGCATGAACAAACATAGCGTTTGGATTCACGCCCGGAAGCGAAAATGAAGAACCGGCAAACCTCTCACGGCTGGCGAAAGAGCCCCTGCTCATCACGATCTCATTGACACCATTTGGATGGCCCAGCACCGTAAGTTTTTCCCCGGGCGCCAAATCCTTTGCACTATCACGCAGCGGAATCGGTCTGAACCTTTCGCCGGCAAGGGCGTCGGTCAACTCGATTACAGCCGATTCGGAGCCGGGATGACTTTCCTTCACACGAGCTGTATACGTCTTGCCTGATGCAGTCGTCACTTTGATCGAGGTTGCTCCGTCAATAACATGGTTGGCCGTGGCGATTTGACCATTCTCATTGACAAAAAATCCGGAGCCAAATGCATTATACGTCTTGCCTTCTGAATTCACTTTGTCGGTAGTGATTTTGACAATCGAGTCGCGGTTTTGAAGATAGAGCTTCGCTTCCGGAGAGTTGATGTCGAACGTCTCGACTTTCGGCTTATTTTTACCGTCCAGAACCGGGTCTAAAAGAGAAAATGTAGGGATAAGCACTTTATTGTCGTCTGCGATGACAGCGCCCGGCTGTGCTTCCGGAGCCTGGGGTTGCTTTTCAAAATTGCGCCCGGGAGCACCCGGCAACGGATCACCCTTGGGAATCACTTGCTCATCGAGCGGCCTTGTGTCCGGAAATGGAATTGCGATCGGAACTACCGGTTGAACGCTCTGGTTTTCCTGAGCGCCGTAAGGTTTGCCGCCACGATAGGTGTAGAACCTGCTTGTAGACGGTGCCGGTGCCTGTTCAGAGCTGTCAAAGAATGTATGAAATGTATCCTGGCGCCAGGTCGGGTTGATTTGCCCCTGTTCTCTCGTAAATACAGAGCCATATCGCAGCTCGGCAGTCGGGTCGGCGTTCCCGCTGCAGTCAGCGACGTTAACCACTCTGACCATGGACGTCTGGTCTTTCTCGAGCCAGGTTCGGCTACCCGCATCAGCCACCCATCTGGGTGTTTGGGCCGCTTCGTCTTGAATGGGAGCTTGGATGTGTTCAGGGTAGTCCAGCATTGCCGTACACTATATGAAAATAATGACAAAACAAATGTGGAATCTACGCAATGGCTGAAAAGCTTATATTCGGAGTCGACTTCAGCGGAGCCAGTACAGTGCCCAATAACACCTGGCTGGCGACTGGCAGGCTGGGCAATTTGGGATTGGATATTGTCGATGTCAAAAAGGTCGGCTCACTGGCGCTCAAAGACGAATTAATCAAGCACAATGGTCATGCGGTGGGGATCGACAGCCCTTTCTCCCTGCCTGCCGAATTTCTGCACTACATGGCGCGCTCGCAAAAGCGAACCCAATACCAATCGTTTCAAGAAATGGCCGAGGCGCTGTTTAATATCGGGCAAGCCGGATTCATCGAACTGGCGCAGAATTTCAAAAAAGACTATAAACGCGAACCCAAAAGAGTGACCGACAAATGGAAAGGTTCTCTGGCAATCTCACCATTGCACCGGGGCAATCCTTCGATGGTGCAGATGACCTATCAATGCATTCAATTGCTGGCCATGCTTCCGCCCGACCGTTTTTACACCTTGCCTTTTCAATCAGAAATCGAGGGCGGCTGTGCGGTCGTTGAAGTTTATCCGCGCGACACTCTGCGCTATTTTCAATTGAAAGAAACGGGCTACAAATCAAATGTCAAAAAAGACGAGCCGCAAGTAACAAGTGTGCGGCACGAAATCGTTCAGGAGCTTCTGCAAATCAAAGAAAAGCGGGGACTCACTTTTCGCAACGTGCCCCAACTGAATTTAAACAAGAACATGCTTGCCTCCGTCATCAACAGCGATCATGCTCTGGATGCAGTGATTGCTTGCTACACGACGGCAATCTTTGCAGAAGCGAAGGAATTATTCGTCGACCCTTTTTCTCTCAACGATCTCGACGTACTTCTGGAAGGATGGATCTATCGTCCAGCCAGCGCAAATTGAGGGAATGGGGAATGGGGATTGGCTTTCACAAATGTTTCACGACTGGTTGATATGACTGGTAAAGCGTCGAAAAGCGTTGGCGGGAGCATATCAACTTTGCAGAATAGCAGCGCTGTACAGCAGTGCCTGTTCTTTCCGGCTGCCTGATTTAATACAGATGCGACTTTGTGGGGAGGGCGCGTGAACTTGACTATCATCACTTATCTTTCGATTGTAGGTGTGACGCTTGCAGTTCTTTTCGTGTTACTCAAATACTTCGGACATAACGTTTATAGTTATGTTTTTGCTGAGACTATATATGGTGCGGCGGCAACCTACGCCGCATTGAAGATCGGACACGATTTTTTCATGATCTTTCAGCTTCTTGCTATTGGTGCCTTTGTTGGTGGTCCTATTTTTCTTGGCATGTGCGTGTTTTTCGCGCATCCCAGATTCAAACTAATGGCGCTCACCAACATCATCTTGCTGGGTGTAACTGTTCTGGTCGGCATAGACGCATTTTTCATCGAACCTCATATGCTCGAAGTGACAAAACATTCAATAGTCAGTGACAAATTGGATTCACCATTGCGCATCGCCATACTTGCCGATTTTCAAACAGACAAGATAGGCGATTACGAGCGCAGCGTGTTGCAGCAAGTCGCAAACGAAAAGCCTGATCTCTTTCTGCTTCCTGGAGATTATATTCAAACTTTCACTGCACAGGAATTTGCAGCGGAGCGCGACAAATTTAAGCAGCTGTTTAAAGACTTGAATATTGCGCCTAAACACGGCACATTTGCAGTGCAGGGAAATGTCGATGACTTTGCGTGCTGGCAACAGTTGTTTACAGACATGCCCGGTCACACGTTCGAGCAGTCCGAGACAGTCGCCGCAGGACCAGTGGACATAACGGGTTTGGGTTTCTACGATGGCAGAGATGGACAGCTCAAAGTCGCAAGGAATGCTAAGAGCAACAAGTTTCACATCGTAATGGCACATTATCCCGATTTTTCTCTGGGCAAAATAGATGCGGATCTTCTTGTCGCCGGACATTGCCACGGCGGACAGGTGCAAATACCTTTTTACGGACCGATCGTCACGATGTCGAACGTGCCAAAAACCTGGGTCAACGGTGATTTAGTAAAACTGCCATCAGGAAGCAATCTTGTCATTTCGCGCGGTGTAGGGATGGAACGGCACAATGCGCCAAGACTGAGATTCTGCTGCCGGCCACAATTGATCTTTGTCGATTTGATGCCGGATAAAATAAAACCGCAGGCAAATTCTATGATGTCACCTGTTGTATCAAGCTGGGATCAAAGATCCGAATACTCCGGATCTTCATTCTAAATCCCACGATCAATGTCGCGGGCCACGCATGGCGCTCCCCTGCAAAGCTAACCAGAATGAGACTCAAGTGTCAGAGTAACTGGGCTCAATTACACCTTCAATCACAAGCTGCTTTGCGTAATCGAGATCCAGGTGAGCGAGTTTTGCACATCGGCTGGCGGTACTCATGTCTTGATCGCGCATGGCCGCAAGGCATTTCTTATAGTTGAAATTGACGGAATCGAGTTTATTCAACGCGCGCTCAGGCTCTTCAAAATTGTCTTTGATCAAGCGACTGAGGATCACCAGACGACGAAAGAACTCCCTGCCCTTAATCGTCAAATCATCGGCCAGTTCGCTCGCCAACACTTCGTATGCACCTTCATCCGGCCCGGTACTTTTCAAAAGTTCGTCCGCCATTCTAGCTTCCATCAGACCGGTCGTGACCATGCGAGCCACTCTGTCGGCGTCGCCATCAAGATATGCATTGATGGATTTCTCGAGGTTTACCATAGCAGCCGTCAAATAGCGCTCTACTCTTGTATAACCACGGGTATGAGTAACTTGCAGAACCGATCGGCAATGAACGATGCTGTCGATGAGAGTCTTTATCGAAATCATTTCCTTGGGGCTCAGTTTTACGATCGGCTCGATTTGAATGATCGGTTTGTCATTATCGAGTTCCAATTGTTGTCCCAAATAGTGCAGCCACAGAAGCGCCCCTTCGGCTATCCTGTGAGCGTCTTCTTCGCCGCCTTCGGCGTAAAGCGATAGCGCTTCTTCTCTCTGGCGAACAACTTCCAGAAGATGTTCTTTTACGTGATCGCTGACCAGGCAATTGCTGTATTCGACTGCCATTTTGAGACGGGCAATTCCATTGGACAATCGCTCAATCGACTCTTCAGCGGAGCCTTCATCAAAAGTCATTTCCAGCTTGAACTGGTCTTCGGAAAGCATGTGTGCGGAAGCGATTTGCAGGTGCAACAATCCTCGCTCGCAAAACTTTTCGCAGTCTTCCATTGAGTCTTCTTCAAACATCTTGAGCGCTTTCTTGCGCGCTTCCTCAGCCATTTTCAAGCGCTCTTCCGCCAAGCCGACAAATGAAGACTTCCTCGTCTCGACTGCCGCCGACGCGTCTGCAATCATCTCCAGCATGCGCGTCAGTTTTTCATTGGCATCTTTGCGTTTCAGCCAATCTCCGGCAAGCGACTTAATCTGTTCGAAAATATCCATTATTTCGCCTTGCCCACGCGTGCCTGAATCTCCGAGCGCATGTGCTTGAGCTCGCTTTCGAGGTAGCTGAAATGAACCTTTGCCGCCGGCAAGAATTCAGTCTCGACTTCCGTGAGTTCCAAATAGTCGCCGTCGCCCAATTCGTATTCGACGGTTTCGGCATCAAAAAGTTGACGCGCATAACTGGCTCTCAGCCAGGCAAGTTTAATATTGAGATGAGCTCTGGAAAGTTTTTCCCTGGCAAGATTTTTGAAGCCGGATGCCAGTTCTTCTGAGGCGTCTTGCAGTGACTGGACAACCAGCTGATTGCGGCGGTATTTTGCATGCTCGACGTCTTCTTTCAGCTGGTTGAGGAACTGCTCGAGAGCGACCAGCTGAGACATGACCGAGTTTTTAGTAACCACTTTTGACATAGGAGCCTGAAAGACCCAATTCTGCCTGGGGTACCGAGCGCTGATCAGCGCCGGTTCAGATAGTACCACCAGCTCCTGAGATCCAGCCAATTAATAAGGAATCGTTTTACTTTTCTATGACGCGGCCGTCCGCGCAGATGACAATCGTGCGTCCGTCTTCGGTACTGTAAAAGAGGTTGCCGAGCCGGTCGAAGGCGACGCCTTTGACTCTGCTGAGCGGCTGGCTGCCATCCCGGTAGCACATAGTCCACTTGCCTGTATCTGCTGCGCGTGTAAGCTTCACAGCGCCACCCACGCTCACTTCGATAAGGATGCCGCAGCAATTGTATTGAGCCTGGACAATATTTCCGTCCGGCTGGAAAACTGCTTCGATGGTGCCGCGACGGCTGCGCTTAATGCCTTGCTTGGCAACATTGAGCAACCGGGTCTTCTTCGTGTCCTCTGCGCAGGCTTCAGAATCAAAACTCAATCCGGCTTCGGCGGCTGAAGTATCTTCAATCGATCTCGGCTCTGATTGAATCTGTGTTTCAGCAATTTCTGTGTGTTGGAATTCTTCCATTGCAATTGCATCCAAATCGTAGGTTGAATCCAAGTCCAATTCGTATTGAGCTTCGCTCGGCGCTGGTGTCTTTAAAAAGAGGTTCTGGAGGATCAAGCTTTTAGCCGATTTCACTTCAGACTCTTCCAGAGGCTCGTAATTTCCTCGGGTTTCTTGAACATCTACTTCCGGTGCTTGCATGGCTTCGAGCATAATGGCAGCTTGAATGAGTTCGAAGGCGACTGAGGTTTCCAGCGTCGGCCCGGCAACTATATTGCCGGTGTGGACTCGAATCTCCGGTTGCGAGAGTTTCCGAGCAAGACTGCCAGTTCGAATTTGAATCTCCGGATGCGAGTTTTTTTTCAACGGGCTGCCGGTGCGAATTTGAATCTCCGGCTGCGAAAGTTTTCTCGATTTCTCTGGTGCTCTTTTCTGAATTGCAGCGTCGGTTTTTTTCTTTGCAGTTGTGCCGGTGCAGACTTGAATTTGAGGTTCGGGCGACTTTTCTTCCAAAACAATTTTTCCGACCTGAGAAGGCGGGCTGAATACTACCGGCTGAGGCTGGTTGCCTGCGATTTGAGCGGGCATGCTTGCTTCCCTTTGAGCATCTTGCTTTTGACGTTTGGCTTGCGAGCCGGCAAAGGCATAACCGACTGGCTTTTTAAACCGCGCTTGCGGAATGGTGTTTTGCTTTTGCGTGACGGGTTCTTCAAAGTCATTTGTCTCTTCGCCGCTCATCGTGTTGGACGAAATCGGGTTGCCGACGCGCTGTCTGTTCTTCGGACGATAAACGCTTTCAACATTGTTCAAAACATTTTCCGAATACAGTTTTTTCTGGTCGGTCTTTTGAAAAACTCCTTTTTTAGCTGCCATGACATCTCTCCTGCTTCACCTTCCGCACA
>JADZFV010000277.1 GCA_020854255.1 Candidatus Melainabacteria bacterium
GGGCAAGCGAACTTGCCACTTTGTCCTGGTAAAAGGGCGTATCGAGAAGCTTGAGCTTCGCGGGCTTCGACAAATAGCCGATTTCGGCCAGAACTGCAGGAACGGTGGCATGATTCGTCACATACAGCCCCCTCTGCCTGACCCAGTTTCCTGTTTCAGGAAGCCCCGCAACAAGCGCATTTTGAATGCGCTCAGCAGGACATTGGCTCGAGGAATGCGTGTAATAGGTTTCTATGCCATCCACAGTTCTGTCTGAGTGCGCATTGGAATGCACACTGAGGAAAAGGTCGGGCTGTACGCCGTTGGACATCGTCACTCTGTCGGCAAGCGACACGAAAATATCCGTGTTGCGAGTCATGATCACAGTGGCGCCTCTGGCTCTCAGCTCATCGGCCAGCTTGAGGGCGACCGAAAGGTTGATGTCCTTTTCCATCACGGTGGCACCCACTGTTCCTTTCGCAGCAGGCATGCGCCGTGTAGCACCGGCATCGTATCCGCCGTGTCCGGCGTCTACGACAATTGTTTTCCCTTTCAAAGTCAGACTGTCGTCCGGTGTATTCGACCGTGCCTGCGAGGGATTATCGTTTTTGTCCTGAGTGAGATGCTGGCCTATGGCGGCAGTATTGCCGTCACCAGAGGTAAGCGTCCCATCCTTGGATTGTGCGGCGTAACTCTCATTCGCCGTCGCGTTAACCAGTCTGCCGGATAACACCAAATATGGTGCAGTGACGAGAGTGAAGAACGCGATCAGCAGAACAAGCGGCCCCCATGGGTTCTTGTTGTTCATCGCGGGTGTTTCCTAAAACGTAGGCTAGCCGGTCGCGGGCCGCTGAATTCCCGTCCAACCGTGCGTTTCCCAACCAGCCATGACCATATGACTAAGCGTGTCCTCGAGCCTCGAAGTCCATCGATACCCGGTCACCGGTCATTTGCGAAAAGTGAGAAAGTAAAAGGCTCTCCCGGTGCTCCGTGACGCAGCGGTTGGGCAGCGCATCACAGAGCAGCCGGGAGAGGAGGTTTTTGACTTGAAGAGTAAGCAGCCTGAGCGGCTACTTCTTCTTCGGTTTCTGGAGTTTCACGACGGGCCGAACCACGGCACGAGCCGGGTCAGGCAAAATCATGTTGAACGCAGTCCAGATGCGCTCGTGCTCGGACTCGTCGAGGAACATCCGGTGATAGAGCACTTTGTCGCAGAGAGAGAGAATCTCGACCACGTGTTCTCTGTGGGGATGCCTGTGCAACTCCCAGTCGATTTCACGCATGGTGCGAGCTTCAAGGCGATAGAGGCGTCGAATGATGCGCTCGATTTCCTTGTAATTCTCCTCGCTGACATAGCCCTGCATGACAAGCGCCCATACCTTCAGGAACTCGCGCCTGGCGATTTCCCGAGGGCTGAGGATGACAGGCGCGGGCGGCTCGTCGACGCCCGTACGGGCGCGGCGAATCACACGGATGCAGCCGATCAGGAGCACGATGCCGCCCAGGATGATGGCGCCGTTTACGTAGAGATCGAAGCCGAACACGGGCTGGGCCGAGTCCTCTTTGATTTCCTTGCGCTGACCATCCCAGGTGGGAGAGGTGTAGAGGACGACGGCGGGTAGTGTAATCAGCTGTTCATCGACCTGTCCCACGACCCGGTAGGTCATGGTGGCGTTGAGCTGCCAGTCGGGCTTCAAGTTGAAAGCCTGAACGGGCAGACGCAAGCGAATATAACGCGAACCGTCCTTCTTGTCCCTGGTGAAGATATCAGGCCCGCCCGATACTTCGAAGTCGCCCTGAATCGCTAACGTATTCAGGTCAACTTCTGTGCCGGGCTGCTGCTTGATGTAAACGTCTACTGTGATGCGATCGCCGGTTCGCCAACCGAAGTCGCGCTCGTAGTCCGCCACCACTTGTGGTGCCAGCGGATTTTCGGCCGCGACCGGAACGAATTCCGGCCAGATCGTGCGCTGTCCCCAGAAGAACGCTCCCAGTCCAACTACGGAACCGAGAACGACCAGGGCTGCTAGTGCGCACGCAACCAATGTTTTTTTCATAAGTCACCTGTTTCCTATTTTGAGGGAGCACACCCACATATGTGAGTGCGTTCCCATGCCGGGAGCGCACTGTGTGTGTGTGTGTGTGTGTGCGTCCCAAAAGCCCTGGTTACCGCTTGAAGATGCGGTTTCCGAGGTTGTTTGCGCCACTGCCGCCTTCGTCTCCATCGACCTTCTCTTTGCGCTCACGCGGAGCGAAAACAGCAAATCCGAAGAAGACGACAGCAAGTAGCAACGGATAGAAGAACACTTCCTGCTCGCCCTTCTTGCGCTTCACTTCGATGCGCCCGAGAAGATTACCGATGTGGAAGTCGGAAGAGTTGACGACGCGCACGTAGCGAGCGCCGGTAGCGTTTTTCAGCCACAGAAGCGTGTTTTCCTCGAGGGCTGACATTGCCACTTCGCCGTCGACCTGATACCACTCCTGTCCGCGAAACTGGTCGCGATCCTGCTGTGGCAGCTGACTGACGGGGATGGCCGAGGCAGTGGTCTTGCCGAGTCCGGCGATAACCAACTCGATGTTTCGCTCGCGAAGCTGTTTGACGATGTCGTTAAGCGCTTCCAGACCGGCGTCGTTGCCGCCGTCGGAAAGAAGCACAATCACCTTGCGATGATTGTTGTCGGAGTCGAGATCGAAGAGCTCGAAGGCGAGGTTGAAGGCCTTGCCCAGCTCCGAACCCTCACCCGGCGCGCTGCCGATCGTGAGAGCACGCCTGAGCACCCATTTGAGTGCCGGTAAGTCGTCGGAAAGGAATGCCTGTGGATTGGCTTCCCCGGCGTAACTGACCACACCCAGACGGTTGTACTTGAGGGCCGGCACCACATCGTCGATGATGAGCTTGCGCGCCATGTCCAATCGCGTACCGCCCTTGTAGTCGGTCTCCTCGGTGAGACCGCCCTTGTAGTCTTGAACTGCCATGCTGCGGCTGACATCAACGATGGCGATCACGTCGACAGTACCAACCGGAATTTCGGTGTAGCCTTTTTCGAACGCGGGTCGCGCAACGGCGAGAATCAGCGCGGCAGCAGCAATCAGGACGGAGATGCCCTTGAGCCAGTATCGACCTGCCTCCAGATGGCTGGAATTGCGGTTGACGAGCCGGGCTTCTCCAAAGTCCTTGATGAATTGGTCTTTGCGCTTGAAAGCAAACCACACTGCCAGGACTCCCAGCGGAGGCAAGACAGCCAGCAGCCAGAGCGCCTGCGGATTGAGAAAGTGCATGTATAGTCTCCTAGATGCCCTTCTTCGGGCCGCCTGGACCTGAGCCGCCTGGGTCCTTGGGATCACCAGGTCCATTGCCCGCTCCACCGGAAGCGAGCAACTTCTGCATGAGCTCAAGGTTGTACTTCGCCTCCAGATTGTCCGGAGCAAAGCGAAGTGATTGGCGGTAGGCTTCGGCAGCGGCTTTGAGCTGCTTTTGGCGGAAGTAGTTGTTGCCGAGCGCAAACTGGATTTTGGCAGCCATTGCCTTAGCTTCAGGCGGCAGATCGCCGCTCGAAGAGGTCAAGGCTGACTGCGCGGCAGTGAAAAGCTTTTGGGCTTCTTTGTACTGCTCGTTCTGATACGCCGTAAGGCCGGCGTCATAGTACGCATTGGCCGAGTTACCGGAGCCGCTTTCAGCGGCACGCACGTAATCGCCCGTTTGCATGGGAAGCGAGTAGGCAACCATTCGCCAGCTCCCCCACAGCGCAAGCACGACGCTTGCGATGGCGAGCATGACGGCGAGTTGCACACGCCTTTCCCACACGTACGACTTCACGTCTTGTACGAATTTCATGGAAAGTCTCCTGCATAGTTAAAGAAGCAGGGGCCGTGCAAGCCCACTTACTGGTTGAGCACCAGTGCTTCACCGATGACGCCGAGAATGAGAAGCAGAGCCGCCGCCATAGCGAAGGCCATGAACATCTCCTCGCGCTTTTGCGAGGTTTCGATCTGCACTGCCGAGCGCTCGAGCTGGTCGATTGAGCGGAAGCACTCGTCGAGATCTTTGGCGTTCTCAACGCGGAATGATTTGCCGCCGACCGATTCGGCGAGCCTCAAGATATCGACGTCGCGCTGAGCCATTGTCTCGCCGACACCGATCACGTAGAGCTTGATGCCACGCGAATTGAGGATGTCCTGCAGGCGCTGCATCGTGCCCGGAGACAACCTGTCTTCACCGTCGGTTACCATGATCAACACCTTAGTAACCGACTGGCCAAGCTCATCGAAGTGGTCCGCCGCAAAATCGATCGGACCGGGTTTGTACTCGCCGAAATTCGTGCCGCCACCCAGTCCCTCGTCCGCGAATTCGACCTTGCGATAGATCATCTTCAGGTCGTGCGTGAGAGGCCACGAGTAGTAAGGCATAAAGTCGAACATGATCACACCAACGCGGTCTCCAGCTCCCACCGTGTGGCGGTCGCGGATAAAGTTGATGACGGCTGCCTGAGCAGCATCCAGACGGCGGTTTTTCTCTGGCTCGCGTCCGTACGGATCCGGCTTTTTCGGGCGAGCAGGGAAATCCTTGTCCAACTCGGAATTGCCGGTTTGACGAGGGGGAATCGTGCCGTCGAATCTGGATCCCATGGAGCCTGATTTATCGACAGCAATGATGATGTCTCGCGCCTTGATTGTCTCGGACGTGATCACCTGCACGTTCTGCGGGCGGGAAAGCGCGATTGAGAGCGCCACGAAGCCGCACGAGAGCAGAATGATGGGAACCAGGTGCAGCAGACTGGATGCTCCAATTGTCCTGGCCAGACGAACGTCCGAGTATCCGACATAGCCTTTACGCCTGAGAAGGAGCCAAGGCAGGGGCACGAGTAGAAGCAAAGCAAGCCACAGGGGCTGGGCTAAAACCATAGTAAACCTCCAAAAACTCCATTCAGGAGTCAGAGTCGCATCGGCTCTAAAAGCCGATTGGAAGAACAACGAGAATACGGAGCAAGGTTTGGTGCTGGTGGTCGAACGAATCGAAAGAAATTGGAAGTAATGAGGTAGCTCATCGAAGCTACTGATTCAAAGAGACTGGGAACAAGACAACCAGGGCTTAAGAATTCAAAATCTCAAGCTGTCAAAGCTAAGTGACCGGTGAACCCCTTCAAAACCGGCTCAGGCAGTACGCAAAGAAACGCTTCCTGACATCAGTCCAAAAATTGCGCTAGCCTCGCTAAAAACTAACGCCGGACCGGTTATCAAGAAGAGGAAATAGGCGTTAAAATCTTCAGCTGGTGGCGCATTTCTGTGAGTTTATCCCCCGAAATGGGTAGGTAAAGGATCTAGGGCGCAGAACCCTCGACCTCGCGTGAGCCCTCTATGGCACTTCATAATTCATTCAAGCAAGGCCAGTCCCAGCAGCAAGGCACACGTCTAGCCGCCGTTCCCACGACGGAAGACCTCACCTATGCTCTGGCCCAGGCCGGCAAGAGCGGAAAAAATCCAGTTGTCATCAGCTGGAAGAGTTCCAAAACTACAATAGTCTTCTGGCTCTCTGTCACCGCCGGTAGTGGCGGGAAAGAAGTAGAATGGCTTCTGCAAAAAGGTGAAGAAAACGCTCAGCCGAAAGATGTCTGGAATCACAAAACAGCAGACACAAAACTCATTCAAAATTTGGTGGCCGCCGAGGACCAGATGGCCCTCAAATCGGGACCCAGAGTGCCTACAATTCCTTCACTTGAAGAATTGAACCAACAGAGAGACAACAGCTCCGGCAACCAGGACTGGACTAAAGCGGGTTCCAACCCTGATACTCCAATCGTTCTGGCTGGCGGTTTTCAATCGCAACCTCAACGCAATTCACCGGCAGCCGCAGTGCCTCCACAATGGCAAGGTGGTGAAGTTTCCGGCTGGAATGCCCCTCAACCTGCACCAGAACAATTAGGATGGGGACAAAGAGCGGTGCAACATCAGGAGAGTACGCCTTCCAATGCACCGTCAAATCCGTTTGCGGCGCTTAACGCTACCGTTGAAGAAGCGAAGCCGGTCAATCTGTTCAATGCACTGATGAGCAACCAATCGCTGCCGCAGCTGCCCAAGCAGGAGATGTCCAACGGCAATCAGTCGCTGCCGCGGCTGCCTGAGCAAGAGCGGCCCGGCAGCAGCTTGCCGAAAGAAGATCCCTCAATCAACCCTTACGATGCGCTGACCAACCACGCAGCCGGCATCAAGCTGGCTTCCATGCCGCCTCCAGCACCGCCTCAACCACCGGCGCCGCCAAAAGTATCGGCGCAGTCGACATGGGGCGCCTCTATTGCTCAGGGCAAAGATGCCAGCCACCCAACCCACGGACATCCTCGTGTTCCGGACTTTTCCTCGATGAAAGGTTCGTCGGACAGGAATCCAGTCTTATCTGTGCATCCTGACAATGCACTTAATCCCAAAGTGACACCACAAGCCAATTCCAATCAGAACAAGACACCGTTTGTTATCAATGAGGTGTCCGCCAGGTCTGGACAGACTCCTCCCGGACAGCCGCCCTCTCCATCAACTCCAGCCCCTGCCAATTCTCAGACGACCGCTCCGGCAGCCAATCCTCAGAGCCCGTCAGAAAAGCCGGCTGTCTCACCACCTGCGGCACCAAACAAATCCAGCACAAAGCAACTGCCTGCCCCTATCGAGCTGGACAGAGTAGCTGTAGATGATGTTTTCAGATCTCTTTCCAATCCGGAGACGGGACTGCTCAATCACGGCAGTTTGTTGTTCTTCGTCGTTCGCGAATTCAGCCGCTACCAGTGCAACCAGGATCCCTTTTCGTTGATCATCATGGAGATGAACGTAATGATTTCCAGCTCTGTCGGCGCGCGACTGCCTCGCCCTCTGCCACCACGGGGAGTGCGTGCGGCCGCCGAAAAAATCGTTGCGCTGACACGCCAACTAGACCTTTTCTCGCATTACGAGCAAACAGATTATGCGATTCTATTGCCGGCTACCAATCGCCAGCAAGCAGCGGATTTCGCACTCAGCGTCAGCAAGGCTCTTCTGTCCAAACCCCTGCTTCCTGATATGGAGAAGAATTCGCTCATCCTGCACATGGGCGTAGCCAGCTTTCCTGAGGACACTTCTCACCCGGGTATTCTCCTTGCCGCCGCCCGCGACGCCAAAACAACAGCTCACGAGGCCGGCAAGCCAGTAATTCTCTTTGCCGAAACCTAAACATGCCAGCGCCGCCATGCTGACGGCATTCGAGACAAGGCTACCGGCTTTCGGAGCGGGCATAAGGCCGGCGCTTCCGTCGCCCTTCTTACATTGGATTTTTCTCAAATGTATCCTCACGTAACCGCATCAGTGGGGCATAACGCAGACCGGCATGAAAAACGGCTGGGCGTTCTGTTGCGGCGGCGGCGCCGGCGCCAAACTGGGAATTGATAACTTGACACTTTCTATAACTGTTTCAAAATCAGTTTGTCACGAGCCGCTTTTTGTCTTAACGAATGCCCACTTCAACCGTAAATCGCGGAATTTTTGCTGTTCATGCAAAACGCCTCCCGCACGCAAGAATGAAAGCACTGCTCAAAGAAGGCAGCAGCGTTTCCGTGCAGATCATACCGCGCCCTGTATTGACGGACGCACGCTCTGTAATTGTGCGAGTGATGATGGCCGGCTTGTGCAGAACCGATCTGTATGCGGCAGAAGGCAAAATAAAGGTCTGCGACCCCCTGGTTTTGGGTCATGAATTCTCAGGCGTCATCGAAGAGTTGGGCGGCGAAGTAAATTCGCTGAGAGCCGGCCAGAGGGTCACCGTCAATCCGATTCTACCTTGCTTGCAGTGCAAGTATTGCCTGAGCAACAACGCAGCCGTCTGCCAGAATACGACGTTTCTAGGCGTCGATCGATGCGGATGTTTTGCCGAATATGTCTGCGTTCCAGCCTCAGCAATTCTTCCTTTGCCCGACAGCATATCCGACCTGGCGGCAGCGTATACGGAGCCCGTAGCGGCATCTCTTGCGGTTCTCAAAGCCAATTTGGGACCCAGTGAGAAAGGTCTGATTTACGGCAACAATCGTTTTGCGCATCTTCTCAAGCAAATTCTCAACGTCAAATCTCTGAGCAATATATCCATCTACGATCCCGCCGCCGATGGTCCGCTTGAAGAGGGCTCCTTCGACTATGTCGTAGAAACGATTATGACTTCCGACTCGCTTACGAACATGCTGCACGCCGTTCGCCCGGGAGGAAAGATCATCCTGAAAAGCCGCCAGTACGAACCTGTAGCACTGAAGATGACAGAGATGCTCAAGAAAGAACCGGTGATGCATGTCTGCAATTATGGCTCTTTCGAAGAAGCTCTGGAACTTCTGGCGACCGGCAAGATCGATGTAGAGTCCTTGGTAGACGGAATCTACGAACTCGAAGATTTCAACGAAGTTCTCAATGCGGCAAAACAGAAGGAATCGCTGAAACCTTTCTTCGCCCCTGGTGGTAGCCTTTAGCCATGTGCGGAGTTATTGCCAAATACGCGCCCGGAGGAAGCGTTTCCCCGCAAGATTTGACCGCCGCCATAAAGGCTCTCAATCATCGCGGGCCGGACGCAAACGGACATTGGATTTCGCCCAACGGTGAAGCTGGCCTTGCTCATGCGCGGCTGTCCATCATTGGTTTAAACAACGGCGCTCAGCCCATCGCCTCCGCCGACGGGCAAATTCAGATCGTGGTCAACGGCGAACTCTACGACTTCGAGCGCATTCGCGAAGAGTTAAAAAGACGCGGGCACAGGTTTTCCACCGAGTCCGACTCCGAAATTGCCCTGCACTTGTATAGAGAATACGGCGTCGAATGCCTCCAGCATTTGCGGGGCGAATTTGCGATTATCATTTGGGACGAAAAGGCAAAACGACTGTTTGCAGCGCGCGACCGCTTCGGCATAAAGCCGCTTGTCTATGCGCACTACAACGGGCAATTGTTCCTGGCGTCTGAAGCCAAGGCACTCTTTGCTATGGGGCTTCCGGCTGCCTGGGACGATGAATCCTTCTTCCAGGCGTCAAACATGCAGTACACCCTGCCCAATCGCACCCTGTTTGCCCGTGTTCGCCAGTTGGAGCCAGGCAAATACCTTCTGGCGCACGACAACAACGTGCACACCTTCACATACTGGGACCTCAATTACAGCCGATCGGAGCCGGTTTTAAAACTGAGCGAGAAAGAAATGATCGAAGGCTGCCGCCACCAGCTAAAAGAAGCGGTGCGGCTGAGAATGCGCGCCGACATTCCTGTGTGCGCCCATTTGAGCGGAGGACTGGATTCAAGCGCTGTAGTGGCACTAGCCATGCAGGTTACGAACAATCCAGTCCAATGTTTCTCCGTCAGCTTCGAAGAAGAATCGTACGACGAAAGAGCGCTGGCAGCGGAAATGGCCCGGAAGGCCGGAGCGGACTTCCACCCTGTCAAAGTTTCTCAGAGCGATCTGATCGAACGCCTTTCAGACGCCGTCTATTACAGCGAGGGATTGGCTGTCAATGGGCATTTGACGGCCAAGTACATTTTGAACAGAGAGATAGCCAGAAATGGGTACAAAGTCGCCCTCACCGGCGAAGGCTCGGACGAAGTGCTGGCCGGTTACGCGCACCTGCGCAGCGACCTGTTCAAAACCGACGGCAGAGAACACCTGCTGGCCGACCTGCATGCGTCCAACAAAGCATCGCAAGGCATCATGCTGATGCACGGGCAATCGCTCGCCCTCAAGGCGGTGGAAGAAAAACTGGGCTATGTGCCGGGCTTTCTCGAAGCCAAAGGCTCGCTCGGTCACAAAATGTGCGGGCTTCTCACCGATGATTTCACCACCCGCTTCAAAACTTACGATGCTTACGAGCGCTTTCTGTCGTCATTCGACGTCGAAGGGCAGCTATCGAAACGAAACCACGTCTACCAGTCCCTCTATCTGTGGACTAAATCTGCACTCGCCAACTACATACTCAAGACACTCGGAGACGGCATGGAAATGGCCAATTCCGTAGAAGGTCGCCTGCCTTTTCTCGATCACTATTTCTTTGAATACATCCGCGACCTGCCCTTGTCGATGAAGATCAACGGCACGACCGAAAAGTACATTCTTAAGGAAGCGCTAAAGCCTTTCATCACGAAAACCATTTACGAAAGGCAAAAACATCCGTTCGTAGCGCCGCCGGTGAGCGTTTTCGCAACTGAGTCTGCGAAACAACTGCTCAACGATTCACTGCGCAGCCAGAACTTCGCTCGCGTTCCGTTTTTCGACCAGAAGAAGGTCGTCTCCCTGCTTGAGAATCTGCCGAAATTGAGCGAAGGCGAACGGGCGGCCCTTGATCCCGTATTTATGATGATCGTTTCAGCATCCTGTATCCAAGATAGATTCAAGCTGTAGGAGCGACGCATGGCGTCGCCCCGTGGGAAAAAAGTACCTCTTCGAAAATGGCCTTGCCATAAGACCAACGCCAATTGAATAACCGCTAAAATTACAATCCGATGAATGCCACGAGCGATCCACGCAGTTTCCTAGAAGTCTTCGCAAGCGTTGTTGAGAAACACCGCGACAAAGACGCGATCATCACCGAGGGCAGACATAAAGTCACATACGGACAGCTATTCAGCAAAGCCTGCCGGATCGCGCAAATGCTCTCAGATAATCACTATCATTCAGAGTCAGCAGGTGATTATTTCACGCATAATATCGGCATCGGCATCAGCAAATCCGCCGACTACATTGCATCAATGCTGGGCGCCTGGCTGGCAGGGGTGCCATTCGTTCCCGTTGATCCGCAATTGCCGGAAGAGCGCGCCCTATACATAATCAACCAATTGAGTATGTGTCATGCACTGGTAAAGGATCCAGCAGGCAGCGCGCTGTCAAATTTGGGTGTGCAGCCACTGGTTGTAGATGATGATTGGACAGACGACGGCTGCTTCCTGCAGATTCCCAAAAAAGCATTAGAAATTCCCGCTGACAGGCTCGCCTACATCATTTACACCTCAGGCTCCACTGGTCGACCCAAAGGCGTGATCGTTTCTCATTCAGGAATTTGGAACTTTCTATCCGCCCAGATAGAAGCATTCAAATTCGACGAAAAGAGTAATTCGCTTTTTGTTCTTTCGACCAACTTCGATGCTTCCATTTCAGACATGGGATGCGCATTGCTTGCCGGTTCCACACTGTTTATTGAACCACCTGGCCTTTTGGCACCAGGTCCGCATTTCTTGGATCTCTTGAAGGAGCGAAACATCAGCCATATGGATGTTCCTCCGTCACTTCTAAAGACTACTTCCAGTGAACACGCCCCAAGTACGCTAAAAACCATAATTATTGGAGGCGAGGTCTGTGCACCAGATGTAGTGCGCTCCTGGGCAAAAAAATGTTTAGTCGTAAACGTATACGGACCGACGGAAGCAACTGTTTGCACAAGTCTCGGAGCGTGCAATGCTGAGACCTGGGACCGCCCTCTCATCGGTCAGCCACTGCCGAACGTTGAGTATCTACTCCTGGATGAAAATCAATTACCTGTAGCGCAAGGAACGCCTGGAGAGTTGTACATAGGCGGCATACAGCTTGCAAATGGATATGTAGACGAACCGGCATTGACGTTAAAAAAGTTTGTCACATTGAAGGGAAAACGTCTCTACAGAACCGGCGATCGAGTAGTCCAGTGCAGCGACGGTGAGTATCAATTTATGGGCCGCATAGATCGGCAATTCAAGCTCCGCGGCATGCTCGTGGAGCCGGAGGAAATTGAGTCACGTCTAGCCGACCATCGAGGAATCGCACGCGCAGGTGTTCTGAAACGGCCTTTGCGTACCGGTTTGACTGGAGAGAAGCTCGTTGCATTCGTACAACCGCGCGACGGAATGAAATTCGACGCCAATGAATTGAAGCGACATTTGTCCCGCTCTCTGCCACTATGGATGGTACCGCAGATTTTTGAAGTCATAGAACAGATTCCTACTACCGCAACAGGGAAAGTAGACCTCACAGCGCTCCACGAAATTCCGCTCAAAGCAGTGCCACAAGCCGCTTCATCGGACGCACACAAATTGACGCAAATTCAATCCCTGCTAGCGGAAGTCTGGAAGCAGATCTTTGCTGTGGAATCGGCAGGCATCCATGACGATTTTTTCGAGCTGGGCGGCGATTCACTGAATGTAATTGAAGCAGTGCTTGCCGCCCACATCCGTGGTTTGACACTCAGCACGGATATGCTGGTGGCACATCCGACGATTTACGACCTCAGCCAGGCAATCGAGAACGCAAAGGAAAGCGACTCTAACGCTGGCGGCAGCGCTGAAAATGCGTTGGAAAGTGACTTCCTTTGTCAGGATGTGACTTTAGACAAGCCTCTCTTAGACCTGATAGAAAGTCGCAAGCGCCCTAACTATCCACAAACGGAAAAATTGAAAAATGTCTTGATGACTGGAACGACAGGCTTCTTGGGTAGCAGGTTGCTTTATGAGCTTCTGAAAAACACGGACGCGAAGTTTAACTGCCTCGTGCGTTCGCCAGGTCGCGCAGAAGGTCTTGAGCGCATTAAACATGCACTATCAGTACATGACCTGAGACTGGATGAAAAAGATGCACAACGGATCATTGTTCTTCCCGGGGATCTGGCAATGCCTAACTTCGGGTGGCGAGATGATCAATGGCACAGATTAAAGCTTCTAATTGACACAGTCATTCACTGCGGCGCCAGCGTCAACATGATAAAAGACTATTTCGACCTGCGCCCCGTTAATGTGCTTGGTACCTGTGAAATTGCACGCTTCATGATGGATGGTCTGCGCAAGCATCTGCACTATGCGTCCACTCTTTCGGTGTTTGTTGCCACCAATCACAATAAAGGCGTCGCCCGAGAAAATGATTGCCTGGAGCGAAAAACCACGGTGTATGGAGGCTATGCGCAAACCAAGTTCGCCTGCGAGCTCTTACTGCGTTCGATTGCAAAAGAAGCCGGACCCGTTTCCTTTTACAGGTTCGGTCTACTGACCGGCGACTCACACACGGGAAAGTCGGCAAAGGACGACTTTTTGAACATGTTTGCGCGTGGATTATCCACATTGGGTGCCGCTCCGGAATCAGACTCGAACATGACAGTGGACATAACACCTGTCGATTACGCAGCCGCGGCAATGGCGCACATCGCCGTAGCAGGCACTAAAGCAGGCATTTCAAACACCTATCATATCGCCAATGAGCAGAGTTTATCCCTGACTGAATTGCTTGCAGTCATGGACAAAATCGGCTGCAAACTCGATGTTTTGCCAGCAGAAAAGTTTCTCTCCAGTCTTCAAACCAAAGCAGACAAATTCAATCCTGAAGAATCAGCAGCCTGCCTGGCTCTTTGCAGAGCACTGGGAAACAGCGAGAGTTTTTCGCAGTTTCGCACAATGGATTTGTTTCAAGCAACCGACATTCAGTTTGATTGCACAAACACAAAAAAAGCGCTGGAAGGGACTTCAATTCACTGTCCCAAACCGTCGCCGGAGTTGATCGAAAAATACCTTCGGCACGTCCTATGATGACTCTAGTTGTTCGAGGTAACTAAAATGACCGGTCCGCAAAAAATCTCGAAACTGAGCGTGGAAGAATACCTGGATTTACACCTTTTAGTGAGAAGCGGCGCAGTTAAAAGTGGCTTGACAGCTTTGGCGCACCAGTGAATTTTTCCGCCCGCTAATAGCAGTTTCACTAGCCTGCGCGAGTTGCGCCAGTTACATTTCAAGTTCGCGCGAGCCAGAGTTAGACATAAGAAACAGCTGTTAGGCTTGGCTTTTGAGAAGAATCAGAAGTCAAGACAGGCTACTAGGACTTCACCAGGTATTTGTGTCTGTGAGTTCATTTCTATAAGCTGCCGGTATCCACATTTCATCCAGTTCCAATAGTACCCTGCAAAAATCCATAGCCACTCTAGCTGAAACACCTTCAGCAGCCCACTTCGTGAGCGACAGAAGCGGCCGAGGAATATTTGCAGATGCTGAAAGACTGGGTGATGTGCCTTAGCGCACACGAACAATTTCGTTCGCGTGCTGCCAATCTGGCTGCAATTTCGCGGTCAGACAAACGTCAGAAAACGGAGAAAACAGACATGTTGATTCGCCTCATTGCCAAGGTCCTGCTTTTCATGTTCGCACTGCCCGCTCTCGGGCTTGTGACCTTCACCGGCGGTCTCGGAACGGGACTGCTCGCCGCCATCCTGGTCGGCTTCGTCGGCGCCGGTCTCACCATCGTGCTGCTGCCTGTCATCGCCAGCGTCGGGGTCATCGGTTCGCTCCTGTCGGGCGCCGTTGGTGGACGACTCGGGCTGTTCCTGTTCGGTCTCTTCTTCTACTCGGCTCTGTACGCGCTCGCCATCGCCGGCGTTGCGTACCTGCTGCCCGGTCTCGCCCTGCTCGGCTTCTGGCCGACCATCGGCGCCGGTGCGGTTCTGGGTGTCGTCAGCGCGCTGTTGACGCCCGCTCGCAACAGCTAGATGCCTCAAGGCAGACTGACTGAAGACCTGCATCGCGCTGGTTCTGACGTCAGTCTGCCGACTGCAGGCCGGTCGTTTCGCACTGTTCATCCGAACCGAACGATTCGACCGCGCCTGCGGTTTTCCCAGCACCTGAACTTTCAAGCAAAATACCGTCAAATCCCCAGCGTGATTATCAGGTAATGCATCCGGGCTTGGGTTGGACCAAGCAACTGAATTCAAAACCGGATACCCCATTTGCCATGCCTCCCCGTCCCATATTGAGCCACTATGCTGCGCCTTTCATTGTCGCTCTTCAGGTAAAACTGGTTTCCTTTCTTGTTGTTGTCTCTTCGTAATTTCTATTATTTTCTATAGTATTCTAGGTTTCAGAAACGAAAGGGAGGAGCGATTTGAGGTCGCCCTCCCTTTCGAGTTTGTGCCTGCGTCAACGCCCACGGGTCTCAGCCATTGATCGGCGGCATCGGGTCGGCGACGCCCGCAATTCCCCATTTCTTGCGGGTCTGCTCGCGGAAGGGTACGCCGAACTCGCGATTAATGCCGTCCTCGCGATCCGCGTGGTTCTCGTTGATGTGGCGGCCGGCCGCGGTGTCCGGATACGGCTTGGAAGGCGGCATTGCGAATACGGCGTCCGCGGCAGCACGGCTGCGTGCGTAATCCGCGTCGGAGCTGAATTCGGTGGGGTCGTAGCCTGTGCTCATGATGGTTATGCTGGATTTGCCGCCTTCAATTTTTCCATTATCCCGGCCTCCGGCCCACGCAGAGGCAGCGCGGACTCTTGTCGCTGCGCGGGTCTCCTTCGAGATTGCCGTACAGCTTGACGTTGGTAAAGCCGGCGCGCTCGAAGAGACGCACCAGCTCACCGGGCGTGTACAGGAGCAGGGTGCTCGCGCTGTCGATCTTGCCACCGTCAGGCAAAACCCAGTGCCAGACCTGCTTCATGATGCCGGTCTCGTCGTCGATTTCGCAATCGCGCGTGATGACGATTTCACCTTCCGGCGTCTCCAGGCTGCGCACCAACGTGGACTGGAAGTTGTTGCGGATCATCGGCGCATTCGGGAAGTCCAGCGCGAACCAGCAGCCCGGCTTGAGCGACTCGAAGGCGCACTGGAGCATGCGAATGTTCTCGCTGTCCTTGGCACTGTAACCGAAGCTTGTGTACCAGTTGAAGGCGGCATCACAGGGTTCGTCCGGCACAAACTTGAATGCATCGCCGACGAAAAATTCCGCCGCCAACGCACCAGTTTTGGTGTCAGCCTTGGCCCGCTTGATGAAGCCTTCGCAAAGGTCCACGCCGACCATCTGGAAGCCGCGTTTAGCCAGCGGATTGCTGACGCTGCCCATGCCGCAGCACTGATCGAAGATGCGGTCGCCCGGTCTCAGATGCAGCACCTTGGTGAGGAAATTCAGCGTCGCAGCCAGCTCGGCTGGGTCGTTGCGTTCCAGGTAAAGGTGGAACGGTGTGTCGTCGTAAAACGACTGCCACCAGTTGCCGTTAGCCTTATCTTTTGCCATTGATTCTCCTTTCCGAGACAGCGGTATCCGCACTTTTGCCGGACAACGCTCTCTGCGGGTTAGATGTTCGTCAGGTAGTTTCAGCCGCGGTAGCCGTGCCGACGCGGTGTCGACGGGCTGTGGCTGTTGTCGCGATAGCCGTGATGCTGCGGCAACGTCGTGTGGTAGCCACCGCCTGTGGTATTGCGGTAGCCGTGACGCTGCGGCTTCGTGGGCCGGTGACTGTCGTCCTCGTAGCCGTGATGCTGCGGGATGTCCGGCTGGAATGCACTGGCCGGTCGATCGTTATCTGCCATAAACCAATTGCTCCATTTGTGGAGTTTGAGTCCACTTTTTCTTGGCAGTCCGGCAGGAGGTCCCGGCGCTCTCGCACCAGAACCTCCCGCCTTATGCGGTTAGCCCTTGAGCATCTTCTCGACGGCCGCTACGGCAAGCTGGAAACGTTCGTCCCAACCGCCGCGAATCTGTTCGAACGGACGCTTGCGGCCTTCCAATTCCAAGACGCAGCGATCGAAGAAGGCTGGGCTTTCCTTGGGTATGTACCGGTGCGCGTCGTCCACCCAGGGCACGTCGTAATGCGTGAGCAGATACAGGTCGTAGTGACGTTTGTCCGCCTCCAAGCGGAGCCATTCGGGAACATTCCCGATCAGCCTGCCGCTCCAGAGGATACTCGTCACCAGATCCGAGTCGCAGAACAACACACCGTTTGCGTCGCGGGCAACTGCGTCTTCCAACGCGCATTGTCCGCGGGCGATAGCCAGCATGTCGTCGTCGCCTAAGTCCTTGCCGTTTGTCTGGATGTACGTTTGCGCGTACTCCGGAACATAGGCAGTGCCAAAGTGCTTGGCGAGCTGTTTGGCCAGCGTGCTCTTGCCTGTGGACTCCGGACCGAACACACAGACGCGCCGCACAAAATGCGGTCGCACGATGCGCGGCAGAGAATCCCAGTGCTTGAGCGGGTCTGTCCGGATCTCCTTCTCGCTCTTCGTGTGACCGGCAAGAGACGGATTGCACGGAATGTAGGTCGCCCCCAGCTTTTCAGCCAGAAGCTTTCCGCGCCCCTCCAGGCAGAACAGGAACCCTTCGGTCCCGGCTCCTGGCTTGGGCAGAATTCTGCGCAGCCCGCTCAAGAGCTGGCGTCCGTAGTCATCCGTGTCAGACTTGTGCCACTCGGCGCTTTTCACGCACCGAATCGACACACCGGGGAACAGCTCCTTCAGCCAGGCA
>JADZFV010000278.1 GCA_020854255.1 Candidatus Melainabacteria bacterium
GCGGTTTTTGACGGCAAGAAAAATCTTTCTTCCGGGGGCTTGCCAAATCTTTGTCTTTACCCTTTGTTGACAGGTCTATGCCCGTTCACTATGATGCGGTTAGTCTCAGTCTTGGACAGAAATAAAAAAAGTTTTGTCCTACAGAATTGAGTAATCGGGGTTCCCACTCGAGATGGCCACGTATACCTATGAGCCCTGGGCTTAAGCCCAATCAATAGGACAAAGCTCTTAAAAAGGTTCTGTCCGGGAAGTAGGAAACGGTAAACCGTTTAGGAGGTTCCCCACCTGGAACATTCCGGGTCAAAACTCATTCTTGTTCGGGGCTGGGACGTCCCATTAAATCCGGAACTTCAAATATTCCGGTTGATTAGAAGACGGCAAAAGTGAATCTAAAGTTGAACGGCAGGCAGAAGACGATTCTTCTGGGTGAGCTGTTCGGCAGTTGTATAGAAGATTCTTGCGTAATAGCTTTAGAAGGTCCGCTGGGCGCGGGCAAAACGACATTTGTCAAAGGACTGGCGCAGGGTTTGGGCGTAAAAGAGGTGGTGCAGAGTCCTACCTTTACTATGCTGAACGAATACCACTCCGGCAGGCTTGCCCTTTATCATCTCGACCTCTATCGACTGAGCGAGTCAAGTGAGAGTCAAGCGCGAGCACTTGGAGATCAGCTTGTTTTGGAGCTGGATGAGTTTGTACATCAAAAAATGGTGTGCGTAATTGAATGGAGTGAACTGTTCAAGCTGATCGAAAGAGACGGATCGCATACCTCCTATCTGGATGAGTTGGATCACCTGACTATTAGATTTGCCTACGATATAGACGAGGGGATCTCCGGCGGCGCGCAAAATGACGAGGGCCAATCGGAAGAAGACCTCAGCCGTACGGCATTCTTGGCTGGTTCTGGAGTGGTTGCCGAGCGGGTCTTGACCCGGGTTGTCGGGAAGTTTGCCGACGCCTGAAAGTGAGCAAAATTTTCGCTTTGTAAAAGAAGGGCTTTATCCCGCCCGAGAAAAAATATCAAAACCGTCGTGGATAGTTGAATGTAGCTATCTTCACGTATCAAAAATTGGGGTACCTTTCGGCTGGGCCGATTTTTAGAGGGGGGTTGACGACCGTGTTATAGTACCGGCTTGTCTGCATATCTTGACAGGTTGTCTCTCCGAGGTGCCGCGTTTCAAATGGCGAAATATCTAGTTATTGTTGAGTCTCCGCCCAAAGCCAAGACCATTTCAAAAATCCTGGGGAAAGATTTCCAGGTTAAGGCCAGCGTTGGACATGTGCGCGACTTGCCGCGCAACAAGCTAGGCGTCAATGTGCGCAAGAATTTCGAACCGCTCTATGAGATTTTGAAAGAAAAAGAACCAATCGTGAAGGAGCTCAAGGAAGCTGCCGACGAAGCAGAACAGGTCTATCTCGCGCCCGACCCTGACCGCGAAGGCGAAGCAATTGCCTGGCACTTGTCAGAAATTCTGGAATTGCCTAATAAGAAAGTACATCGCATCGAGTTCAACGAAATCACCAAGGATGCCATTCTTGCTGCTATTAAGGCTCCTCGCAAGATTGACAAGCGCCTGGTGGATGCACAGCAAGCACGCCGCGTGCTGGACAGATTGGTCGGCTATAAGATCAGCCCATTGCTCTGGAGAAAGGTCAACGGACGATCGGCCGGCCGTGTGCAATCAGTTGCTGTGCGCCTTATCTGCGAGCGCGAAGTTGAAGTAGAAGGTTTTGACCCCAAAGAATACTGGTCCATCAAAGCCGAACTTTCACGCTCCAGATCCAAACAATCGTTTATTGCACCTTTATATAAGTACGAAGGCAAACGCGTAATAGCGGCATCGGAAAAGGCAGCCGCCAATACGATGGTTATTGATAGTGAAAAGCTGGCCAGCAAAGTTCTCAAATCCATTGAGAATGAAGAATTCAAAGTCAGCTCGCTGACTGAAAAATCGAGCCAGAGACAACCGTCTCCGCCTTTCATCACCTCGACACTGCAGAGGGAAGCTTCCACCGTGCTTGGTTATGCTGTGAAGAAAACCATGCAAGTGGCTCAAACTTTGTATGAAGGCGTAGAGCTCGGCGCCCAGGGCGCCACCGGTCTCATCACTTACATGAGAACCGACTCCACCCGGGTTGCCCAGTCGGCTCAAGAAGAGGCGCTCGCCTATATCAAGAATCGCTATGGCAAAGAGTATTGCCCTGATAAGCCCAGGGTATATACGCGCAAAGCGAAAAACGTTCAGGATGCTCACGAAGCAATTCGCCCGACCTATCCTGAGAATTCGCCTGAAGCCATTAAGCAGCATTTGAGCAGCGACCAGTACAAGGTCTATAAATTGATATGGGAAAGATTCATGGCAAGCCAAATGTCGGCTGCCGAACTTTCCACCCGAACTGCTGAAATTTCAGCAGGTGAAGCTGTTTTCCGTGCTTCAGCTACGGAGACTAAATTCGCCGGATTCACGATTGTCTATAACCGCCCGGCCAAATCAGCGGTAACTGAATCGGACGGTGAGAATGCCGATGATTCCAATGGAACAGGCGAAATGAGCGGCGAGACGCAAAGTCTGCCTGAGCTCACCAAAAGCGAAGTGCTCAAGCTCAAAGACATAAAGCCGAATCAGCACTTCACTCAACCACCGCCGCGTTTTTCCGAAGCCAGTCTGGTAAAGACTCTGGAAGAAGAAGGCATCGGCAGGCCTTCGACATATGCAGCGACGGTTACAACAATTGTCGACCGCAAATATGTCGAGCGTGTCAACAAAACTCTGGTTCCGACCAAGCTTGGAAAAGCGGTCAATCTTTTGCTTGTCGAGCATTTCGGCGGCATCGTGGATGTACCGTTTACCCGCGATATGGAATCAAAACTCGACATGATCGAAGAAGATCGAGTCGACTGGCACAGCATGCTGAAAGAGTTCTATCAGCCCTTCGGCGAAACGCTGAAGAAGGCCGAAGAAAACATGAACAAGGTGATTATCCTCAGCGATCAGCAATGCCCTGAATGCGGAGAGCAGATGGCTATTCGTTCTTCGCGATTCGGTCAATTCCTGGGTTGCATCAAATATCCTGAGTGCAAAACCAAAATCGCGCTCACCAAAGAAGGCACGCCTGTTCCGGAAGACAGACCAACTGAAGAAAAGTGCACTAAGTGCGGCGGACCGATGTTGATCAGGTACGGTCGCTACGGCGATTATTTAGCCTGTGCCAAGGACAAGGAAGAATGCGGCGAGCAAAGACCGATTCTCAAAATTACCGGCGTCAAGTGCCCACGCGGCGAATGCGGCGGTGAGATTGTCGAGAAGAAGTCGCGTCGTGGAAAAATTTTCTACGGTTGCAGCAACTATTCGCAAAATCAGTGCACATCGGCGTACTGGTACCCGCCTGTGATTTCAGGTGGACCGAACAACTCCAATAAATGCCCGCAATGCGGCACAATGCTGGTCTACAAGACCTTGAAGCGTGGCGACCAGGTTGCCTGCTCCAACAAAGAGTGCACATTCGCGCAACCGATCACTGGTGAAGAGAAGCACGCTTAACCAGGACTGGATACCGGATGACATCTGCGTTCTGCAGAAACCTGTGAACGCCGGATTCGGATCGGCACCTGTTTGAGCCGCCAAGATGGCGACGCTCCCACGGTTAGTATGCGGCGCATAGCGAAAAAATCATAAAGGGTTGTCGTATGACCCCGGCCACGCCTCATGATTAATGTGGTTGGCTTGCATGGTTCTTGAAAAGGCAAAGTCCCAGTTAATCGTGTTTTTGGGAACAAACGCCTGGTCTTGACCTTCTTGCCAGTCTAATTAAGTCATTCGGCAAAGAAACTGGACCACAACCCTGATCTCGTGCTGATGTTAGAATAAGGTCACTTAAAACGTCCACCCAGTAACATACTACGGACGCTCATTAGCGGAGTTCAGGAGGCTCGACCCGCCATGTTTGAAAGGTTTACCGAGAAGGCCATCAAGGTCATCATGCTTGCTCAAGAGGAAGCGCGAAGACTGGGTCACAATTTCGTCGGTACCGAGCAGA
>JADZFV010000279.1 GCA_020854255.1 Candidatus Melainabacteria bacterium
CAGTTTCAAAGTTTTATGAAACGAAACGAAGAGATGGCTCATCTGGTGCAAAAGTCTCCCGTGCTTTTCGTGCAGGGCGGCAAAGACAATCTGGTTTTGCCCGCCGGCACATTTGCGCTCAAGAAAGCCCTTGGTACGCCTAATAGCCAGTTTGTATTGAGCGGCAGTTCTGAGCACTTGCTTTTTGAAAGCGACCAGTTCAACGACAAAATCATGAGCTACGTTCTCAGCTGGATTGAAAAAAACGTAGTGGCGCTTCCCGATTCCGTCCTGGCCATGAATGCTCCCAATACGGTAGCCTCGATTCACGACAATCCGGCAGCACCGGACATTCAGATTGCTTCCGCGAAGGAAAAAGAGAAGCCATTGGTGACGCCGCAACCTATGATTGCCATGGCAAAACCGGGCGACACATCAGGCGAAACTATTGCCGGCAACGGCATCTCGTATTGGATCGAATTGCAACGCAGCGGCAAGAGATTTCGCTGCAACAGCAGAACCGCATTCAAGTCCGGCGATCAAATTCGCTTTCACGTTATTCCTGAAGTGGACGGATATGCTTACGTAGTGCTCAAGGAAGGGTCGAGCGGCAGCAAGGCTGTTTTGTATCCGCCTCAAGAAAAAGCCAATACAATTTTGCGAGCGGAAACCGACTATCCCCTTCCATATGAAGGATGGTTGGCATTCGACAATAATCCCGGCATCGAAAAACTCAGTCTTGTATTCTCACGTCAAAAGGTTGATACGACGCGCTTCACAAACGACCGTATCGAAGTTGCGTATATCGGCGAAACGGGCTCCAAAGACATTGTGCCAACAAGAATGAAGCTGTCTTTTGATTCCGAGGCTCCCAATATAATCTCAGCCGATATCGCTGAAACTTCCACGATTGCCCACAACAAAAGGAGCAATCTCACCCGCCTCGTCTCTGCTGATGCCGGCGTTCTGGCAGTAGACATAGCGCTTGCGCATCAATAGTCGTGAATACACGTTGCCTTTTGAACATTTGAGAGGAAGAAATAAATGACCGCCTTGTATAAAAATGCCAAAGCGAAAAAGGCAAGCAGGAATATTTCGGTCGTGCCCTTGATGGCACTGGCTTCCCTTGCATTCTCTTTTCCGATTGCGGCTATCTCCGCCGATACTTCATCTCCGCCGGTTCCTGCCGGTCCGGGGCAGGGAATTCAGTTTACTCAGATGCAAGACATCAATCCCAATGCTTCGACCAATCGGCCGGTCAAGCAGAAATGGGCCGTGGTCGTCGGCATTGCCAGTTTTGCTGAGAGACGCTTGGTTGGTGACGATCTCGTCGCGGACAAGGCAGCACGCAATTTCTACAAGTATCTCGTCGACCCTAACGGAGGTCGTTTTGACAAAGAACATGTGCGCCTTTTGGTCAATACCAGCGCCACACGTGCCAATGTTTTGAATACCCTGGGTGAGAAGTGGTTGGGTCAGTTAGCCGGGCCGGACGACCTGGTGGTTGTTTTTCTGGCAACGGAAGCATTTCCCATGATTGAGGGAGGCACTTACCTTGCCGCTTATGATGCGGCTCTCACCAATGTTTATGGAACCTGCTTTTCGATGCAGGATTTGATGAGCACGCTCAAGAAAAATGTGAAAACCGATAGAGTCGTGCTTGTCCTGGAGTCAAAGTATTCCGGCGCCGCCAGCCTGGAATCGGGAGCCAAAGCGCTTTTCCATGGATTCAACATCGACCTGGAAAAGGTGGTAATGGGCAAGGGCAACATCATCTTGTCCTCCAGCCGCCCGAATGAAGAGACTTACGGAGACGACTTTTCTTCCAGCTTGATCGAATGTTTGAAGGCGCAAGGTGGAATGGTGCCGCTTAGTGTCGCCTTTGCCAAGGCGAAGGAAATGACCGAGTTCAAAACAGCTCACTACAGCAAAGGCGGCAAAAAACAGTCTCCGGTTCTCAAATCCAACTGGACTGGCAATGACCTGGTCATTGGCGTGCCGCCTTCCGAGCAGGTTTCCGGTATTCCTTCCGGGGTGAATGCTTTTCTCTCGGCGGAGGCTCACTACATAAGGGCAAACACCTTTGTCGTGAACAACAAAATGGACGAGGCAATCGCCGAGTATAAGGAGGCACTCAAGATCGATCCCACATATGCAGACGTGCTCAGCGACTACGGGACAGTGCTCGGTTACAAAGGAAACTGGCAGGAAGCGGCCGAAATGTTCAAGCGTGCTTGTGATTCAAAACCAAACGATTCGCTTTTTGCATACAACTATGCGCGCGCATTGCGCAAACTCAATAGACCTGAAGAATACTTGAATCAGCTCAGTATCGCCTACCAGCTCAATCCGAGAGACAAAGATGTGCTCATGTCTCTGTCTGAGGCAGCATCAAAAATGGGAGACAATTCAGGATCTGTACGCTATTTACAGGAAGCACTCAAACTCTATCCCGAAAACGCGGAATTGCACAATTCGATCAGTGTTGCGCTGTTCCGCGCCAATGCGCTGCCACAGGCGATAGAGCACGCCAGGCAAGCTGTTTCTCTCAATCCGAAATTGACGTCGGCGCGTATCAATCTGGGCTCTACGCTGCTCAGCGATGGGGATTTGAAAGGTGCAGCAGATGCCTACCGAGAAGCAACCAACATTGCTCCATCAGACCCGGAAGGTCACTTTGGGCTGAGCCGCGCGCTGGAAAAGCTGGGGGACAAGTCGGGGGCTAAGACCGAACTGTCCAAATTCATCGATTCAGCTTCCCAAACCGATGCCCGGCTGCCGGCGGCAAAACGACGCCTGTCGGAGCTTTCTCAGTGAAATTTTTCTCAACCTGGCTGCTTAAAGTGTTACTCGTGCACATTCTCTGGGCTAAACAAAACAAGTGAGCCTTCAATAACAGCCCTTAGCGGGCTTCCTACAGAAGAGAATCGTCTCTCTTGCGTAAGGTTTACTGGCTGCGAATCTGGCGTTAAAGGAGAGTGGCTAGTGAAGTGGTGTCCAAACTGCCAGGCATCCCATCCAACCCAGAGTGCGACATGTCCGAAGGACGGCGCATTCCTTCTTGAAGTCGACCCGACCAGCGTGGTCGAAGAAGCTCTGCCGGAAATTAACACGACAGTCGGCAATGGCTACGAACTGGTTGCCGGACCGATAAGAGGCAGCAAAAGCGCTGTTTATAAGGCGCGACACAAGCTATTCGATCGAACCGTGGTGCTGAAGATTTTGCTGCCCAATTTAAGAAGTCTGGCTGATTATGTCGAACGATTCAATTATGAAGCAAAAATTCTCAGCACCATATCTGACCCAAGAGTTGCAAGTATTTATGACGTCGGCTTGTTGCCCGGCAATGCTCCCTTTCAAGTGGGGGAATACTGCCAAGGGTCTTCTCTTGATGCACTTTTGCGCCGAGATGAAATCGAAACTGCCGAAATTATCTCCGCTGTAAGTCAGATATGCGACGCGCTGGATGCTGTTCATAAGCAAAATTACGTGCATCTTGGTTTGAAGCCAAACCATATTATGATCAACTTTCCAGCCAAGAATGAAGTGGCAGCTAAATTAATAGACTTCTACGAAACTGAGCGGGCGGGTGAGCACGCCCAGAACACGCACGATACACCGGGCTTGTTTCGCAAATGCGGGTTTCCCAGCCCGGAATTGCTGCAAGGCAAACGCATCGATGCACGCTCGGACATTTACTCGCTCGGTTGCGTCTTGTTCAAAGCGCTTACCGGGCATGCACCGTTTTCTGCCACCGACGCAAAACAATTGGGCTTAAAGCACATTGAGGAAAGACCAAAACCTCTGCATCAGGTTTGCACACAAAAGGATTTTCCAGCCGTATTGAACAATTGTGTGATGACCGCTTTAGAAAAAGAACCGGAAAGAAGATTCAAAAACGTACTCGAGATGAAGCGCGAGCTGCAAATGATCGCTCCCAGCCTGCTCTAAAGGCAGATGTCCGAATGGTCTTTCGCGCTCTTTTGCCTGTTCTTACTCTTCGTCATCAAATTTGATCGAAACTGCAACCATTTCTCCATGCTCGGAGGGAATAGTCGTTATGCGGATGTCGAGCTCGGCGCCGGTATCTGTCCATTTCAAACGACGATCTTGCGGCTTTTTCGTTTCTTCCGAAGACAAGCCGGCGATGGATTTGTAGCAACGAATCAATTCGCCGTGAATGTGTTTTTCCAGCTTTGTTGCTTCAATCAGCGCGCCGTCATACCAATATCGTAATTCCAGTTCGGTAGCTTGCGGCTCGATGTGCACGTCAGAGAAGCCATTATCTGCGGCTTTGTTGATGATATCTCGCGCCAGAGAGAGAAGATTTGGATCCAGTGGTGGTCCTGCTGGAACAGCAGGTGCCGCTGATGCTAGTGACTGAGCTGGTGTCGGCGCTACTGCCGGCGGCGGAGCAGGAGCAGGCATTGCCGGTGGTGCGGAAGATACAGCTGAGCCAGAAGGTTGAGGAGACACTGGCGGAACTGCTGGAGTCGGCTGGACTGCCGGATTAGAACCGGATTGCTGGGCGCGTACACCGGGAATTTGATTGGGATTGATGCGCGGCATCGGCATTGGCGCGCCTGCAGCCGGAGCTGCCGGAGTCGCAGCCATAGAGGGGGGCGAGGCCGGAGAAATGGGCGGCTGCGCAGGCGCTTGTGGAAATGCTTGAGGCGATATTGAAGGTTGTGCCTGGAGGGCGGGCTGAACCGGCGGCACTGCAGGTGGTACCGCCAATGGTTGAACTGGCGCAGGGGGAGGAGCCGATTGCGGCAGCGGCGCCACTACTGCCGGCTGAGGTGTGGCTTGCTGTATCGGTGCAGGTGCAGGTGCAGGTGCAGGTGCAGGAACGGGAGCAACCTGCAGCGGCGTTTGCGCAATCGGTTGCATGCCCGCAGGCTGCGGCGGGGCAACAAGTTGAGGTTGAGGCGCTGGTGGTGCCGGTGCGGGTGCGACAGGGGAAGCGGGTGCGACCTGTGCCTGGGAAGATGAGACCTGAGCAACTGGCTGCGTAACCAAAGGTGGAGACACTGGTGGTGCAGGTGGAGCGACTTGCGCCGAAACCGGAGCCGGTGGAGCGACTAGCCCAGGAGGCTGAACCCTAGCAGCCTGAACAGGATTAGATTGGCTCGACTGCGTTTGCTGAGGCGCGGAAGGTGCAGGAGGCGAGGAAGATACGGGAGGACTGACAGGAGCCGAGATCTGTGCTGCTGGAATTGCTGTGGCAGGAGCTGGAGCAGTGGCAGCTGCAGGTGCCTGCGGATTTGGCACTGGTGCTGGTGGCACAGGGGGAAGGTTAAGACGTGGCTGACCAGCCAAATTTGGGATTTGCTGCGGGGAAATCGGTCTTGGTGGAGTGATGCCTGCGGGCAACACCGGTGCGCCTGCCGTCGGCTGTATAGGAGCCGAGGAAGAAGTCGGAGGCGTCGGAGCAACCGGTTCACCAGGCGCCGTTTGAGCAGGCATTTCGTGCAGTGTTGGTTGCAATACTGGTCGCAGGTGTGCGACCGGAGCGACCAAAGGAAAGAGTGGATCAGGTACTGGTTGTGCCGTTGGCGCTTGAGGAGGTGCAGGTGGACTGACTGGCGCTGATGGTGCCGCTGGCATCTGAAGCTGAGGCGGTATTGCCACGGCAGCAATTCCTGGCGTCATCGTCGGAGTCGGAGGCGCCGGCGGTGCTGGTGTAGCGGTGGGAAGAGCTGGGGCAGGCGCCGGCGGTGCTGGTGTAGCGGTGGGAAGAGCTGGGGCAGGCGCCGGCGGTGCTGATGGAGCGGTGGGAAGAGCTGGGGCAGGCGCCGGCGGTGCTGATGGAGCGGTGGGAGCAGCTGGGGCGGGGGCGGGGGCAGGTGCCGGTGGAGCGGTGGGAACAGTTGGGGCAGGCGCCGGCGGTGCTGATGGAGCGGTGGGAAGAGCTGGGGCGGGGGCAGGTGCCGGTGCCGGAGTTTCAACCGGAGCCTGCGGGGGAGAAACTGCCGGTGCGGGCGCAGCTGTCTCCGCAACCACAGGAGGCAGACCAATCGAAGGTTGCACTGCCGGTGGTGCTGGAGCGGCAGATTCAGGAGGAGAAGCACCATTAGAAGGTGCAGTTTCGACCGATAGCGCAGGCTGTGCGACTTCGAAGTGAGGTTCACCGTTTGACTGGACTAAGTGAGTGCGCATAAAATGCTCAAAGTCATCTTCAAGACAAACAGCTTTCTTAATTTCCATGCCCTTGAGGCGGAACTTAATGTCGTTCATCGCTGCCAGATCATCGGGATTGACCATGGCAACAACGACGCGATTACCCGTTTTTGTCACAGGAAGGGCTTTGCGTTGTTCGACTATCTTGGCGGGAAGTAAGTGGAGAACTTCAGCTTCGATGGTAAGCGATCCCAGAGACAAATAAGCTGCACCGAACTGCATGTCAAAGGCGTCAGATAACTCCATCTCACCGGCAATACCCATTCGCTCGAGGATAGTGCTGAGGTTTTCGCCTGTTGCAAAACACTCTCTTCTAATTGCTGGAATTTGGTCAGCGGTAATCACGCCCATCTCTTGCAGCAAATCTTCCTGCAAGAATGGAGGAGCATCGACCGCGTCAGTAGCTGCTTCGGCTGGACGATCCTCTCCTGCGGCGGTGGATAGATTCGACATCAGGTTTTCTACAGCTGGTGCTTCATCGCCCCAATCTCGAATTTCGGCAAATTCATCGGTTTCGCCTGTCTCGCTATCGTTGAACGAAAGCTCCGCCATCGCTTGCAATTCTTCAACCCCTGAGAGAAATTCACTGTCGTCCACACTGAATTCTTCGGTTTCGAAAGCCGCTGCAACTGGCTGTTCGGTAGATTGATCCGAGGTCGCTAATAGTGCTTCAGCTTCAGCCGCTACGACTTCCCTTGTTTGTGCAACGACAGGTTCCTGAGAGGCAGCATCGTCGGCAGATACTTCTTCCACCGGTGCTCGGGCAGCCACGCCTGCAACTCGCTCAATGGGCTCTTCTCCCCAATCAAGCGATTCTGCAAACTGATCAACGGTCACTTCTTCTGCAAGCGTTTCAGCAACGGGCTGCTGAGTCTTTTGCATTTCCTCAGGAATGCTTGCGGCTTCCAACTCCGCTTCGGTGACATCATCTTCTGCCAACGTGTCAGCCAGAGTCTCCATCTCATTGAGAAGTGCCGTCGCGTCTTCGCGCGATTCCGCTTCGGCGGGCTCGGGCCCCGAATCAAGATCTTCTTCAGCGGGTTGTTTTGCTGCCGGTTGTGCTGTTGCTTCCTCGGCGACTGGCTCTTCCTGGAGCTCTTCTCGAGGAAGCTCTTCCAGCAGCGGAGCTTCTTCAGCAGCTTCGGACTTTTGGATTTCCTCCAGCACAGCTTCCTGTACCCTGCCTGCTTCTGAAATCTCTACTGGGACAGCTTCTTCTTGAGACCCGAACTCAGGGGCGGACGGCGCAGCTTCGGCTTCAACTTGCGAAATCTCGAATTCGCTATCGCGCTTTTCTTCTTGTGGTGGATTGTATGCGGGCAAATTGTCCGAGGACATGTCGCCAGCGGCCACAGCTTCGTCTGCAGCAGCTGAAGCTTCTTCCCATGCCTCTTCGGCATCGGCAAGTGCTTCTTCGACGGCAGCCGAAGATGCTGCAAGCGCTTCCGAAGCGTCAGCCAGCGCATCGCTTACCGCCTGACCCTCAGCGGCCTCGCTCGACCAGGACATGAAACTGGCCGCGCCTGGATCCAAAGGTGGCATCTCATAGCCAGGTGAGGCGGCTGTTCCTTCAGACTCTTCAGATTCGACTGGAGCATCCGAGGATAAAACCGCTTCATCCGTCTCTTGCGGTTGGTCGTCCTCTGATATCTCAAAACCCAGTTCTTTATAGTAGTCAGATACTGCCTGCTCTTCAGAGACGTCGGTGCGTCCTTCTGCAACCGGGTCTTCTGAATACTCTTCAACAGTTTCACTGGTTTGTTCTGTGCTGCTTGTGGCAGCTACAAGAGGCGTGTTCTCGTCGATCTGATTCATCCACTCAGGAATGGTTGGTTCGGAGCTTGCCTCGTGTGGAGGCAGGGGCTGCGAGTCAGTTCGTTTTTCTTTGAAGAATTTCTTGGCGGCAGAAGTGCCATGGGCAGCCGAACCTAATTTGCTGCCAAGCAGACCGACTTTGGCCGGCGGTTCTTCGCCACCACCAGTGGTGCGTTCTTGCGCAGCCGGCGCTGAGGGTTCGACCGGAGCAACGGGCGCTGGAGGTCTTGGGGGAGCCGGAGGCGGCGAAGCAGGCTCGTTCTTCTTGCCACCCTTTTTGCCCCCCATCATACCGCGCAGAGCCGAGAGACTTCCGGATCTTTCCTGGTTTGGATCGCTGGCTGCTTTTCTGGGCGCATTGCCGCCCCTGAAGAAAGCCGAGATGCCACCAGGTTGAGGCTTTTCCGGCGGCGGGCTGGCATCGGCTTTCGGATTTGGAATTGAATCAAGCTGACTGGCGTCAAAACTCGGTGTCGGGATCAAATCAAGTTCGCCGGCAACAGAAGGAGTGGCGATCGCATCGAGAGACCCGGTGTCGTATTGAACAGAATAAGAGCCGGACATAAGTGATGGCGAGGCAGTCACGGTATCGCCGGTCACTTCACCGGCGTCAAGCTCTTCGCTAGTGTGTTCTTGCTCCGCCTCGTGGAAATCTACAACTTCGGCACCTATGTGCTCGCCAGCCTCTTGAGGCTGCGCGGGTTGCTCTGGCTGAAACTGTTGCTGCTGCTCAGTTTGCTCATCTTCCTGAAAGTCTTGCGAGACAATTTCATCAGCTTGTAATACAGGTCGAAGGTCTTCTGATTCTTGCTCACCAGCAGGTTCCTGCTCTGCCTGGAATTCCTGATCATAACTGCCGGCGGTATCATCGGTGCTGTTGGCAGACTGATCATCTTCTACTGGCTCAGCAGCACGGATCTCAGTAGACTCCGTCTCCGGACCAAACTCGCTATCATCGACCGGAGCGACCGCTCTGTCCGGCATGTGACGCATTTTTTCGATTTGCGTAAGAAAAATCTGGAAGTCATCTTCAAAACAGACCAGCTGTTTGATGTCCATCTTCACGTTGGCTTTGATTGCTTTCATCGCCGATGAACTGTCAGGATTGACCATCGCTACCGTGAGGCGATTTCCGTCTAAGTGAATCGGGACTGCGCCGTGTTCGCTTATTACCTCGGCGGGCAATAGATCGACCACAGTGAGGTCAGGGCTGATTGTGTGAAGGGCCAGGTAATTTACGCCGTACTGCAGCTCCAGCGTGTTCTTTAACTGTTTTTCACTGGCCAGTTGCAAGCGCTCAAGAATGATCCTGAGCGGCTCGCCGGTCTTATCTTTTTCCTTTTGGACCAGCTCCAAATCGGCGTCAGAAAGCAAGCCGTTATCCACAAGCAGCTCAGCAAGCTCTTTGCTGATTGATGACATGGACTTTCACCCTGACTGGCTGGTAAACCAAACACCGGAGGACCAAAACGCTTTTCGTAAAATTGCCCAGTAGTTGTGTGTTTCCGCACCGTTAGACGCCGATTACATTACACTTACAGGGGCTACGACAAGCGACGTCTTAGTTGTTCCCGACGCTATTAATATATAAACCTAAACAGATTCTGCACAAAGTGATGTAAACGCCATCGATGGGCGACTTCCGACCACCGGGCACAGGTTTTGACATCGTCGAATCAGTCAGATAACTTGACGCCGCCTGACTTTATGAATTGCGGCGCTTTTGCGGCTCAATCTCTGTCCAGGTGCCGAACCACTCCACAATCGAGCCGGTGTGCGACCGCAAAGCCACTGCTCGTCCGAGGTGCCATCGGTACGGGTTGCCCGAAACTTTGCCCACGCCAATCGCTCGTTTGAGGCGAAACTCCACTTCATAGCTGTCGCCGGAATGCAGCGCCTTATTCCATTCGGATAAGTAGACGGGCAGGTCGTCAGGATGTATGAGCAGAGTCCAGGCATCATTAAGGCTCTGTTCGACCGAAAGTCCTGTAAATTCAGTCCAGCGGTGGTTGAAGAAGGTGAAATTGCCTGCAGGGTCAGCCGACCAGACTATTTGCGGGATAGCATCAGCCAGCATGCGAAAACGTATTTCGCTTTCAATAATCTCGTCTTGCTGGCGTTTTTTGTCGTCAATATCGGTCGAGGTAGCGAACCACTCTCGAATGGCACCGTCGGCGTTAAAAATCGGCACCGACAGAATCAAATACCAGCGATAAGAGCCATCGTGCGCTCTCAGGCGCGCTTCGTACTCAAACATAGTGCGATCTTCTACGCATTTCTGTCCTGATTTCTTCATCAGCTCAATGTCGGCTGGATGTACGCAGGCGTCCCAGCCGTAGGGCTCGGCGTCATTGACTGCCAGTCCTGTATAGTCGACGAAGCGCTTGTTGCTGTATATAACACGACCTTCAGGATCGCAAACATTTACCAACTGAGGAATACTTTCAGCAAGTAGCTGAAAATGAGACTCTTCAAGGAATTGCTTGTACTCGAAAAGCTTTTTGCCCTGCAGACCGATCAGGTAAGCCAACACCTGGTCCGGATAATCAGGCAGACTGACCACGCCCATCAGAACCGGAATCTTGCTGCCGTCCTTGTGCAGCAATTCTTTTTGAAAAGGACCGGCCTTTCCTGTCTTGTCCAGCTCAGCGACGGCGCCCAGATCAACTAATGAATGCTCTTGAGGGGTTATATCATTCCACTTAACGGCTCCGGACTCAAGTTCTTCTTTGCTGTAACCAAGCAGTTCTACCATTGCCTGGTTCACTTCAAAATATCGCCCGCTCGTGTCACATCTTACGAATGCCAAAAGATTGGCATCGACAAAACGCCTCAGGGCAAAGGCGTCGGTGAGAATTTGTTTGGAAAGATCGAAAGGACGTGAAACGCTATCAGTTTGTCCGGATGATGACATGTGAGAGGGGACTCCATGGTTTGCCTGGTCGGTTAGATTACCATACTTTCTACTGACATCTGGCTGTGACGTTGAAAGCTATGGGAAATATGAAATTAGAATTCAATAAGCGAGATTTGCTCCCAACCAATTCAAAGGTTTGCCGCCTACTGCCTAGTACTGCATGTGGTGCCGACCTGGTGATACTTGACAGCCTCGCGTGCGGACGACGCGGATCAATTTTGCAAAACTGCTATGATCTGCAACCTTGGCCAGTATGGTCGATTCGCCGCCGTAACTGATTCGGTCCGCCATTTGTGCTTTGGAATCACTCTCAAACCTATTGAATCCGCTTTAGAATCTGCCCGATTTCAATCGCAATTCCATAAGGGGTCAGTCGTGTCAAAAGACAACAGAATGGTTCGCGTAGGTGACATGCTGGTGACTGCCAGAATCGTCTCGTCTGCCGACATAACCGAAGCGATTCAGCTTTCCAAAAGGCTGGGCACGCCCATTGGGCGAGTTCTTATCACATCCGGCTGCGTTACCGAAAAGATCCTGCATGCGGCCCTCGATTTGCAGTCATTGATAAGAGATGGCGAGCTTCCTCTGGAGTCTGCTCTGAAAGCGCTCTGCCGTGTAGACAAGACGGGCTGCACTGTAAAGGAAGCACTCGAGCACCTCAATTTCCACCCCAAATACGGCAAAGGAAATAACAATCTAGCCGACCTTCTGGTGGACTCCAATCTGGTCAGCCAGGAGCAAATCGACGAGGCGCTCCAGACCAGCTTTGAATATGGCACGCCCCTGGGCAGCACACTGGTTTTTCAAGGCGCACTATCGCCGGATTTCTTTCCCAGCATCAGTGCCATTCAGGAGAGAGTCACAAACGGCGAACTTTCAAACGAGCAAGCAATTGATGAATTGCAGGCGGCTTTCACCCTCTGGTTGAAGGCCGGAGACAGAACCAATCAGCCTGCTCTTAAAACGATCGACGAGTTGAGCGATGATCCGGGCACTCATATAAAGCGTCATTTGGAAGCAAAAGCAACGAGCAATCCACGCGCCCATGAAGGTGAGCAGAAGAAAGAACCAGTGCCTCAAGAAGAAGGGAAATCTGAGCAACAATCTCAAGATAAGTCTGGAAAAAAATCCCTGGACAACGACATAGTAGAAAGCCAGAAGCAGTCAGAAATATCACAGACAGGCGACAGTGCAGAACAAAGAGTGACTGGTAACCAATCAATCGAAAACACAGAAAGCAAAGAAAGACGAGAAAAGCACGATCAACATGCAAGACGCCCTTCGCAGGCGGCTTTAGAAAAGAATTTGGGCAAAGAAAAACGTCCACCGGCGACCAGACATTCTCGTGCCGGCGGCAGACTCGTGGATCTTCTCAGTGCAGCCGGTCTTCTGGACCAGGATGATTTGCCGGCGGCATACCAGCTGATGCTTCAAGATACCCACAGAAGTGCCACCTTTCTGGTTGAGGCAGGTTTGATCAATGATGAGCTGAGAAGGCAGGCAGAGCGCTGCCACAATCTGGTCCGCAGGGGCAGGTTGAGTCCGGAGCAAGCAATTAGAGCGCTCAAATCCAGTCATGAAAACGAGCTCACCTTTAAGGAAGCCCTGTCAAAGGAAGGCGTCACTCAGCCGGTCAGACTGGAGAGGGATTGGCAAACTGGAGTCGCAGCAGGTGTTGTTGGCGGTTTTCTGGCGGCATTTCTCAGTCTTGTGATTACCTTGTTCAGGCTGATAAGAAAAGGCTAGTGTTCGGGGTGGCTCGTCGCAGTCTCCCTGGTGCATGTTAGGTGCCGTCTGAGCGAAAATCACAGGCGTCTTCCCTATATAAAGAATGCAGCCAATTTTATCGGTCAAAACTGTCCTTAGCGCGAATGTTTTTATCTTCTGGGAATAATAAAGACACCCCGTAAGGAGGATTTTCTCGTGTCTGATGAACCAACCACGACGCCCGAAGGCGGCGGCGCGGCAACTGATCCAAAACATTTGAGAGCTAGTTTTTGGGGCAACTTGGCTTCGGCGGCTGCCCACATTCGTCAAGCCACTAACTCTGACAGCACTCGACTGCGTGGTTCAGACTACGTATCCGTTGTCAGCTTTCCCCTGGCAGCATTGCTTCTGGCATCGGCGCAATTCATGCCGAACGGCTTACTTCTGAGACCCTGGTTTGTTTTATTCCTTCTGGTATCACTGCTTTATTTCATTGCCTCAAGAATCGGCGTAGTGAAGAGTTTTACACCCAGGCAGGCCCATTTGGTCTGGATGATCGTTGTGGCAACCTTCATCACAGGTTCAGTATTTGCCCTGTTCGTCTTTGAAATTCTCAGAATCCTTTAGAGTTTTGCTGCAGAGCTTCGAGGTTGTTTTTCAGTATGGAGGAGCGGTTCGTTGAGCCGCTCTTTTGTTATCTGTTTTAAGACTTCAATCTTGTTTCGAAGACTGAGCCTCAGTCCTCTGTAACTCTCCAATTTCAGGAGCCAGTTCCGCTGCCTGTTCTCGCATTCCTTGACCGAGAAAAAGATCTTGAGCGTGAATGAGATCCGAAATTGCACGCCTGTGCTTGCCTGTTTGGGCAAGCAATCTCCCCCGCTTTAAAAATGGATTAGGATCAGACCCATCAATGCTGATCGCTTCACCCAGCTCTTGCATTTCTCCTTCAATATTGCCCCTCATTGCATAAACTTTGGATTTGCCTATGTGTGCTTCTTTCAGCCATGGATTGAGACGAATCGATTGATCGAAATCCAGAAGCGCATCCTCCGTTTTTCCCAACTTCAATTTCAAGTGCCCGCGTTGCATAAACGCGACCGCGTTATATTTGTCCTGCTCGATCGCTTTGTTGTAATCCTTCAGGGCTTCTCTGGTTTTGTTCAAATCCGCCAACGCATTGGCACGCAGTACATAAATCTCTTTATCATCAGGGTTTTCAGCGCACCAGATGTTGTAATCATCAAGCGCCTGCTGCGGCTCTCCCAATTCATGCAAGACCTGTCCGCGGCGCAAGTGCACCGCCTTTAGTGCCGGATTTACCTTTACCGCCTGATCGTAATTTTTTCTTGCTTCTTCCAGCTCGCCCATCTTGTGCAAAGTCAAAGCCTTGTTGTAGTAACCATTGAAGGTCTTCGAATCAATCTTCAAAGCTGCGTCAAAACTGGCCAGTGCATTTTCAAAATCACCCATTTCGTCAAGAACTAATCCTCTCCGGTTGTAAATCTCTGCTTCCATGGGCGCGTATTTGATAGCGACATCAAAATCGGCCAGTGCCTTTTGAAAGTCACGTTGTGAGCCTGTGCCGTATACAAGAGCGCGCATCGAATAAGCTTTCCAATACTTGGGATCGATTGAAATGGCTTGATTGAAATCTTGAAGGGCAAGATCGAAATAATTTTTGTGAAAGAACGCCATACCGCGATCGGTAAGTATGCGCACATCGCCGGACTTTCGAGTCAATGCTTTGGCAAGATCGGCCAGAGCCAGATCAAACTCACCCATGCGAATGTGTGCCAAACCGCGCATGTGGTAAGGGACAGCCGACTTCGGATCGGAGTCGACGCAAACGTTATAATCGGCGACTGCTTTCTCGTACTGGCACAGATTTACATAAGCGCTGGCCCGTTCAAAATAGGCAACCAGAAATTTTGGACTATGCGAAATCGACCTGGAGAGCGACTCCACAGCACGCGCGTGTTCCGTCATGTCATTGAATAAAAGTCCCTTCTGGTAATGAGCCTGATGATATTTGGCGTCCATCGAAAGCACTTTCTCGAAATCGGCAAGCGCTTTATCGAGCTGATTGTTGAGACGGTATGCGATGCCTCGACTTTGATAAGCTTCAATGGAATTAGCATTAGCGGCCACCGCCTTGTTCAAATCTTCAATCGCTTTATCCAGCTCCCGTGTCATGATGTAGGCAGCACCGCGATCGAGATAGATGTGATAAGCGGGAAACTCGTCCGGCTTGTGCGCGAAAGCTTGAGTGTAGTCCTCGATTGCCAGATCGTAGTCGCCCTTTTCAGCATAGGCATCGGCACGCGCCATAAACACGCGGAAATTGGTGTTGTCGAGGGTAATGTATTTGCCTAAATCACTGAGAGCTTGATCGAAATTGCGCGCCTTGAAATGTGAAAGGCCCCGCCCCTTCCAGCTGGCCGCATTCTCAGGCGAGCTTTTGATTACTTCTGAGAATTCCTTGACTGCCGAGTCATACTGACCAAAGA
>JADZFV010000280.1 GCA_020854255.1 Candidatus Melainabacteria bacterium
CAAGCAGAGAGCCGCCCTGAAGAGGCCAGCCATTTTCCGCCATCACCGAAGCGATATGAGCATGATGATGTTGAACTTCATGGATCGGCAGATTTAACTGAGCGGATAGCCGCCGGCCCAGCTTTGTAGAAAGGTAGTCAGGGTGAAGATCGGTGACTATATTTTCGGCTTGAAAGGCGAAGAGATTTTTGTAGAGAGCTAAATTATGTTCGTAGTCCGAGTAGGCACGAGCCTCTTCCAGATCCCCAATGTGCTGGCAGGCAATGGCTTTGCCGCCTGCGACCAGGCAAAACGTGTTCTTCAGCTGTCCGCCCATAGCCAGTATGCGATCTGCCTTCTCAAAACCTTCCGGCAACTCGATTGGTTCCGGCGCATAACCGCGAGCCCGGCGGAGGATCTGCGTCTCCCTTCCGATTAGTCTGACTACCGAATCGTCAAGGCGATTGACTATTTCTCGATCGTGAAGCAGCACGTAGTCAGCCAGCTGGCCAAGGCGCTCTCTGGCATCGGCGTCATCAATGCATTGCGGCTCGTCGCAAACATTGCCCGATGTCAGAACAATCGGTCTGTCCATGCGCATCAAAAGGAGATGATGCAGGGCAGTATATGGCAGCATGAAGCCAAGTGACCTTTGACTGGGCGCCAGTGAAGCTGCGAGCTTATCGCCATCGTTCAAAACGAGCAGAACGATTGGAGACTGCCAGCTGCTTAACAAAGCTGTTTCATTGTCTGTGACGTGGCAATAACGGCGAATCACCTCCAGATCTCTTGCCATCATGGCAAATGGCTTGTGATATCGCTTTTTGGCCTGACGCAGTCTGGCCACGGTTTGCTCATTGGTTGCGTCGGCCGCCAGGTGATAGCCTCCAATACCTTTGATTGCGACTATTTCGCCCTTTTTGATCAATGTCATGCAGGCGTCGACATCGTCCAGTTGCGTCAGGCTCTCTATCGAGAAGACGCGACCGTCCATGCGCTCCAGTCGAGCCTTCGGTCCGCAAGCATGGCAGGCATTCGCCTGAGCATGAAAGCGGCGATCGCCTTCATCGTTGTATTCCTTTAAACAGTCCTGGCACATGGAAAACATGGCCATGCTCGTAAAGGGGCGATCGTACGGAATATTCTTGATGATCGACAATCGCGGTCCACAATTGGTGCAATTCGTGAATGGATATCTATAACGGCGGTTGAATGGATCGCGAACTTCCGCTAAGCAATCACGACAAGTTGCGGCGTCTGGGGATATGTTGGTATGCACGTATTCAGACTGGCTCTGGGCAATGCGGAAGCCTTTCGGCGTGGTGAATGAGCGGTCGAAAAGCTCAGTCTGCTCGATGCTGGTTATGTGGGAAAGCGGCGGTTTTTGCTCGCTGATGGCGTTGATAAAGGCGGTGAGGGCGCTGCCCTCAGCCCAGGCTTCGATCAAGACTCCTTCGCCGTCGTTCAACACGTGACCTTCGACGCCGAATTGATTGGCCAGCCTGTAAATATTGGGGCGAAACCCAACCCCCTGGACGGTTCCTCTGACGCGAATTCTGCGCCCGGTGTTTACACCCGGGGCGTCTGTCTCACTGCTCATGATCCGACAGCCAGTCTAAATATGGAAACACGATTGTTTCCGGAGTCGGAGACGATCGCCAGCCCGCCTTTAATTTGAATACCATAAGGCCAGCACAAGCTGTCTTCCACGGCCGGGCGCCAGCGGTTGTCGCCTTTTTCGTGAAAGTTCAACTGCCCGAAAAGAGCTGTCGCACCGCCTGTAGTATCAAGCCCATGATAGCGCCAACCCAAAAGGCGCGAGTTGGCCGTATCGGCGGCAATCAGCCAGTCTTCACCAGCGCTCAGTCCGTAGGGCATATTCAATGTGCTGTCGCGAGGCCAATACAACGACCGGTTGTGATCGACTTGAGATCTGTCTTTTTGTCCAAGCACCAGTGAAAAAGCGGCGCCGTTTGCTTCAGGAAATCCCTTCCAAATCATAATACGATTGTTGCCGGCGTCGGCTGTGCATAAATTTCCACGCCAGAGGCAGAGGCTGTGCGGCCAACGCATGCTCATGTCGCCTGGCTCACTGCCGGCATTTTCGTCGCGGGTCGTGAAGTCTCTCTGGCCCAAAACCAGATCGGCCGGCTGGCCGTTTTCTGTAGGCAGGCTGTTCCAGATCAAAACTCGCCTGTTGCCGGTATCGGCAACCAGAAGTCTTCCATTTTCAAAGGCGACGCCATAGGGCCAATGCATGCTCCGGGCTGATGGGCAGCCGTTGCCGTGATTGGGAAGACAGGTCTGGAAGTCTTTCTGCCCGACAACGACATCAGCTGGAATGTTGTTGTCTTCAGGCATCTGGTGCCAGAGCAACACGCGATGGTTCCAGGCGTCGCCTACAGCAAGCCCACTGCCTGCGGCGCAAATGCCGGTCGGCACATTGACAGTGGCCGGCCCGGTTTGTTGCTTGCCGTTGCGTCCTTCCTGAGAAAAATCGACCTGTCCGATCAACCAGTCGGCGGGTTCTTGGTCGTTTTCTGGCAGCTTGCGCCAGCCCAGCAAACGATGATGCCCCGTATCGCAGATCCACAGCGGTCCGCCGGCCGCAGTCAGGCAGGCACCACGCGGTCCGAAGAGAGTGCTCGCACCCGGCACTACGGGTTCAGCCACCACCGGCGGTTGCCTGCCATTGCCCAGCACTGCCAGTGGTGCAGGTACCAAAAGTGGTGTAAATGGTGTAGTAGCCGCATCCGGCACATGCAGCGCGCGATCGGGCGTGACCTTAAGGCTGACGCGCTTTTCGGTCACGACAATTTCACCTCGACATCCTTTCCCTTTACTCGCACGGCGTGTGTATGCAATTGCACTTCCGGAGCGGTCAAGCACTCTCCGGATTCAAGATGATATTGAAATTGATGATGGGGACAAGTGAGAATGCCGTCTTTAAATACACCGCCATCAAGAGGCATGCCCATGTGAGCACAGGCATTTTCATAGCAGGTGATTTTTTCTCCGAAGCGCGAGAGCAAAATTGAGCGCCCCTGCACATCGAAAACGCCGACTCCGGCATCCGGTATGGCTTCAAATGCCGCAGCGAACAGCCAGCCGGCTTCACTTTGATCGGCAAATGGGCTGATGAAGGCGATCGCCTGGCCGGAAGATGCGCATTGACCGCCGGGCAAGCTGCTTGCTCTTTTGATCTCAACAATCTCCGGACACACTTCTCTGATCGCCTTTTCAACGCCTTCTCTCAAGGTCAAATCCGAGGCCGGACAGTTGCTGCAGGCACCTTTCAATCTTATGGTCACCGAACTGGGCGGCTCGACCGCAATCAGCTCGACATCGCCGCCATGACTTTCCAGAAAAGGACGCACAGAAGCGAGCGCCTTTTCTATTCTCTCCGCAAGTGCAGGCTTGATTAGCTCGTGATGCCTGAGGACCGAATAAACCAGGTCATCCTTAATGGCGTCTTTCATTGCCGACAATGCGGCCGGATTGGACTTGAGGGCGCGAATCAGGCGGGCGAAAGCCTCTTTATTGAGAGCGTCAATGGACAGTCGGAGCGCATTAACAGTATTGCGCTCCGACTCAGAAAAGCTGCTCACCTCTATTTCCAGCGCCTGAATCCGGGCAAGCAAATTGTCAAAGGTGGCTTCTGTGCTTTTTTCGCGCTCTTGCGTCGGCAAATCCAATCTCCCTGTGTGGGGCAATCCTGTCAATGTTAGTGTGCTTCTACCGGTATTTCAAATCTCGAAAGAGAAAGGGCTGCAATGTGCCGCTTACAAGGGCTGACACGGCAATGGCCGCTAATAGCGCTGTATTCAGCTTGACCAGCACCACCAGCAGTACCAGCCCTGTGCCTATCCCTATTGAAGCTCGAATGGCTACCTTTTTAGGATCTTTGAAAAGTCTGCCGCGCAAGAAAAGAGTAATCATGTTGATGACTGCATCAAACATACGGGTTGCTTCCTCCTATTTGCCGATCAGCGCCAAAGTTATCAAGCCGAGAATGGTGGAAGGCAATGCTGCCGTGACGCCGAAGAAGCTGCCGACCATCGCGGCCATGCCTCTGCCGAGCGCCGCCCCTCCCACTTTGATACCGCCAAGCGCCCCGCCTGCCATACCGACCAGGACCGAAAGGAAACAGAAAACAGTTGAGGTGACAGGAGTGATCTGACCCGACATCAGGCTTTGTGCAAAGGAGTCCACAACACTTCCTCCCTTCTATACATCACCATCATACGGCCCGCAAAGGTCGATTTGGGTTTGAATCTCACCCAGACATTCGTCAATCATGGAAGCCTTGTCATTCTCACCGTGCTGGCTGAAAATCTCCCTGGCCTCGAGATACAGCGCTTTTGCCTTGACAAGATTGAGTCGATTGGATGGCTGGGCATTACCTGGATCGCCCGGATCGTCAAATAAATTGAGCAGGCAATTGGCCTTATTGGAGATGGTATTGGCATAAAGAAGAGGCGAGACTCTGAAATTGCGCACTCTCAGCGCTTCGTCATAGGCCTTGAGAGCCTGCAGATTATTTTCGACCGGATGACCGGAGGCTGCATATTGCAAGGCGTTGCCGAGATTGTTTTGCAGCATGGCATATTCGGATGGATCGTTTTCCAGAGTAATCACTTCCAGAGCCGCCTGGTAAGACTGTACGGCCAGGGCTTCCCTCATTTTCGCCTGTTCGCCCGTCAATGGAATGGAAAGATATGCAGTGGCAAGATTATTGTGCAAAATGGCAAATTCCGTAGGAAATGACTCTTTGCGGAACGTCAGTAAGGCCTTCTGATAATAGACAATCGCATCTGTTAACCTTGCCTGGTTGGAACTGGCCAGCGCTTGCAGAATCAGGCCCAGGTGCATGTGCACCTCTGCCAGCTCCTCCGGTTGGCCGGATGCCATAAGGACAGGCAATGCCGCCTCAATTTCTTTTCTTGCCTCATCCAAATGGCTCGAATCATGCTCCGGAATCATTTGCAAAGCTGATGCCTTGAGGGCGCGCAGTCGCGCTTGCTGCAGAAGCTCTTTCGGCGGGCAGAGGGAAAGCGCCTTGTCATAGAGCACTACGGCATCATGCAGCTGCTTGGGTGAAGGCGGACGGGTCTGTAAATTCAGGGCTGTTTGCGTGAGCATCTCCACCTTTTCTTCGTCGCTTATCTCCGGCGAATCAAGGGCGGCCAGTGCCTGCAGGAAATGCTGGTCAGACAAAGTATCAGGCACAAACTCTCCTCAAAATCCTAAGTAGATAGGTCGTGGTGGTCGAAAAAGAAAACGCCGAACTGATGATTAATGATTCCAGGCTCAGCCGGCAATTACAATTGTACTTAGAGATGATAGCTGGAGTTCGCTTCACCAAACTGGAGTTTGTTGTGAGCAAATCTGCCATTAATGAACGCAGAGAAACCTTTGCTGCAGTGCTGGCCGAAGGACTGCATATACAGCTCGAGCCGATCCCGGAAACATTGCTGGACAGAGAGAAGGTAGCCGACGGACTGAGAGAAATCGACCGGGAAGACTACCGGCAAAAATTAATTGTTGCCGGCTTTGCCGATCACCCGATTGGGGAAAATAGTTGTGCTCAGTGCATGTACTATGTCGTCAGCGGCAGGTGGTGCGCCCTTCCTGAAATTGCTCTACCGGTGGAGCCGCATTGGTGGTGCCGGTTGTGGCGAATCTGAAAGTCAAAGTGATATTCGATATTTTTTCTTCCGTGAACTTGAGTGGACGGTGCGCAAGATCGTGAAGCTAGAGCGCAGGTGGGGAGGTTAATTACAGTGCTGACCATAATCGGCTGCGGGAATGCCAATCGAAACGACGACCGGGTTGGAATATACGTTGTCGATCAGCTCAGAGAGAGAATCGCCGCCCTGAATCGTGACGATGTAAGGCTCTTCGGTGCCGGCACTGCTGGTATGGATGTTATGTTTCAGGCGAAGGGGAGCTCCGCCTTGATTATCATAGACGCTAACCGCAGCGGAGCAGAGCCGGGGGCAATTTTTGAGGTGCCCGGAGACTGGCTGGCCAATATTCCAGAACCAAGCTTTAATCTCCACAACTTTCGCTGGGACCATGCGATTTATGCCGGTCAAAAAATGTACAAGGACCAGTTTCCTCAAGACATAACCGTGTATTTGATTGAGGCTCAGGATCTTGGACTGGGCCTGGAAATGACTGCGCCGGTTGAGACTGCGGCCGGGATTGTCATCGAAAAAATCATCAAACGGCTGAGAGAAGGAAGACAGACATGACTGGTGATGAGAACTATCATGTTGTTTTCCGCGACGGAAATCTTTTTATCGACTGCGGTCTCTACAATCGGTACCTCTCAGGAATAGAGTCAGTGATATTGCTTAAAGCCGCCGCTGCCATTCTTATTCTGCCGGTGCACAATCAGGCAGCCGGCGGCAATTTGCTGAAGATTCGCAATACTCAGGGCGACAGATGCGTGAGCACGATATCATTTCTGCGACAGAACGGGTTTGACGACTGTTTTGCCAGCAATTGCAAAGTCTGGTGGGACGACAGTGCCTCGGCTCTGGTTGCAGATTTGAGCGATTTGCCACGGGCCGTGAATGGTGATTCTAGTTAGAATGAGGTGCCGGAGATGAATTCTTACTGGGCGTTGCCGATAACCGCTCTCACGCTCGGGTTGCGTCATGGCGTCGACTGGGGTTTCAACCAGAGCAAGCAAATTCATTCTTTTGGGTTTTAGCTTGATCACGGCCACTTTCAGCATCGGCGTAGGGCTGCTGTTCGTGACAGGATCGTCCGATCTGCTTCCGGATTTGACACAGAACTGGAGCAGCCCTCCGGAAATAGAAATTCAATTCAAAAACAAAGACGTTGGAGGCAATTACTTGACCTTCCCAAAATGGCGTCGCCAATCTCAACTATGATCGGCAACAGTCCTTTCGGCCTTTTGCATTGGGAAGACGGACTGAGACCCGAGTGCCATCTTCCCGGGTGCTTGTGATTCTCAATTGCCCGCCATTAATTTTTGCGATCAGGTGGCTCAGATAAAGACCATAGCCGGTGAGTGCCACATAATTTTTGCCTGGAAC
>JADZFV010000281.1 GCA_020854255.1 Candidatus Melainabacteria bacterium
ATTGTGCCTTTCCTGGGGAAGAGTCCGAAGATTTTAGCGGGGCTGGTAGAGGTCAGTTCCACAAAACGGTTTACCGAGATTCGGCCCGGCACTACGCCGCCGTTGTAGATCAAGCTCATGCGAGTTTCCACGCCCGGTCCGCCATTGGGAATTTTGCTGAAATCGTCCTTGCCCAACTGTTTTTGATCTTTGAAACAGAAAGGGCAATGGTCAGTGGATATCACTTGCAAGTCGTTCATGCGCAGGCCTGTCCACAATTTGTCCTGATTCCACTTCTCGCGAAGCGCAGGCGTCATCACATATTTGGCGCCTTCGAACCCTTCCTTCTCATACATGCTGTAATCGAGGAAGAGGTATTGAGGGCAGGTTTCGGCAAAAGCGGGAATGCCTTCGTCGCGTGCTTCGACCACTTTCTTGAGCGCGTCGTAGCAACTCAGGTGGACGATGTATACGGGAGACTCGGCGATTTCGGCAAGAGCGATGGCGCGATTGACGCCTTCTGCTTCCGCCTGTGTGGGGCGAGTCAATGCGTGATATTTCGGCGCCGTGTGCCCCTTTGCCAGTGCGCGTTGGACCAATTCGTTTATGACGATGCCGTTTTCGGCGTGCATGCAGACAAGCGCGCCTTCTTGTCCACAATATTCCATGGTTCTAAAAATGGTGGCATCGTCTACGAGCAGAACGCCCGGATAAGCCATGAAAAGCTTGAAGCTGGTGACGCCTTCGTCGTGTATCAGGCGTTTTAGATCTTTGGTGCGGTCGTGCGGGAGGTCGGTGACGATCATGTGAAACGAGTAGTCGATGGCGGTTTTGCCGGCCGCTTTTTCGTGCCAGATATCTAAGGCTTCCATTATCGCCTGACCTTTGTTTTGGATGGCAAAATCAACGATCGTGGTCGTGCCGCCGTGCGCTGCCGCCAGGGTGCCGCTCTCGAAATCGTCGGCAGAGGTGGTGCCGCCGAAGGGCATGTCCATGTGCGTGTGAGCATCGATGCCGCCTGGAATAACCAGCCGGTCTTTGGCATCAATGACGCGATCCGCTTCCATGTCGAGCGCCTTTGCGATCACAGATATAATTTCGCCCTCCACCAAAATGTCGGCTACGTAATCGTCGACTGCTGTGACTATGCGACCGTTCTTGATCAGTGTCTTCATTGATTTGAACCACCCTTTGTGTGAATAGGCATCGGGGTACTTGGGACTGCTCGGTTTTGGGCGCGCTTGTTGCTCGGCACTGCGTGGTGCTCGGCACTCTGTACGCTTAGAACTGCTAGCGCGTCATAGTAGCCGATGCGATATATATTGAGATCGCTTCGCAACCTCCTTTCAGGTTAATTTAGATCTTTGGCCCTGGATCTTTAGAAGTTTCAGCTTAGCTTAGAGGCAATTCGCGTGTTATAAAGACAGGCAGCGCTTTCCTATCAGATTGGCACCCGGGCGCTTGACTCAGGTCTGCATGCAGTAAGTGCGTGCTCAACCGGACTTTGCGTTTTAAAAAGACGCAATCGTCTCAGCGAACAACAAGAGAAGCAAGCACTTTGCGTTCGAAGCAAGTTACGCAACGCCTTCCCAGAAAAGACAAGGAGTTTATGGCCACGTGAAAGGTGTGACGACAGAGGTGATAGCTGAAGTCCGCCAGAGGGCGGGAATCGTCGAAGTTATTTCCGAGACGGTCGTCCTCAAACGGGCGGGCAAAGAGTATAGAGGCCTCTGCCCATTCCACAACGAAAAATCAGGCTCTTTTTACGTCAATCCTGAGAAAGGGATTTTCAAATGCTTCGGATGCGGCGAAGGCGGCGACGTGTTTGCCTTTCTTCAAAAGGCTAAAGGTACGGATTTTATCGATACGGTGCGCGATTTAGCCAACCGTTATGGTGTAAGGTTGGTGGAATCAGTCGAGGAAAAACAGCACTACGACAGGCGCGCGCAATTTTTTGCTTTGAATGACGCGGCCTGCAATTATTTCACTGAGCTGCTTCAAGATCCGACAGGTGGTGCAACGGCACGGCGCTACCTGGAAGGTCGCGGTGTGTCAGAAGAGATCCTAAAACGCTTCAAGCTCGGCTTCGCGCCAAATTCCTGGGACGGTTTGCTCAGGTATTTGAACAACACAATGAAGGTTTCCGAAGCCACTCTTGAAGAAGCCGGGTTGGTGCGCCGCCGCGCTGAATCGACAGGTGTATACGATCTCTTTCGCAATCGCCTGATGGTTCCGATTATGGACGACCAAGGAAGGGTCGTTGCTTTCGGTGGTCGCACTCTGGGCGACGATCAGGTGAAGTATCTCAATTCGCCGGAGACGCCCATCTACGTAAAAGGGCAGCACCTCTATGGCTATCACCTTGCAAAAGAAGCCATCAAAGCGAAGGATGCCGTCATCGTTGTAGAAGGATATTTCGACGCCATCAGCCTCCATCAGTATGGATTCGAAAATGCCGTAGCCACATTGGGAACAGCTTTGACAGAGCAGCAAGCAAAAATGCTGGTGCGCTATACCGAGTCCAAGCGCGTCTATCTCTCTTTCGACAGCGACCCGGCAGGAGTTAAAGCGGTGGAGCGTGGGGTGGAAACACTCAATCAAATTGCCGAAGGTGTGGGGATCGAACTGAAAGTTATTCGCATACCTGGTGGCAAAGATCCTGATGAATGCCTGCGTTCGGAAGGAGGGCAAGAAGCGTTTGCCAGAGCGATGGAAACAGCTCCGCCTCTGATTGACTATGAATTGAGGCAAGCCTTGAAAGACGCAGATACTTCTACGCATACCGGTCGCCTGGAAGCAGCCATGTGCATCGTGCCCATCTTGGCGCAGATCAAGAATTACATGGTCAGGGGTGAATACATCCGCTTGTTCGCCATGGAAATCGGTGCCAAAGAAGATGAACTGTCTCATTCGGTGCGCGAACAAATAAAACAGAAAACGAAACCATTCAGGCAAGAAAATTTCGGCAGCAGTGCCGCCAAGCACATGCGCAATCGCGGCACCGTCGGCACGCCTGGATCCGGCGGATTGGCCGGCGTTCTTGAAGCTGAGCGGAATTTGCTGGCGCTCCTTTTGACCAACAGAGAGGATTACTCTCAGGCGTTTCCGGTTGTGATGGATCTCACATTCAATGTGCCTGCCCACAAGTTACTCAAGGAAGCATTCCAGGGCGTCGGCGACCAATTTGCCACTGTACAAGACCTGACAGATCGCGTTATGGATCGCGCCGCGCCCGACAAAGCGGCGGCAGCGGCTTTGATAGATGTGATTCTCAAGGTGGAGGAATTCCGCAAGCAGCAAAGACCATCTGAAGTGGTTATCAAGGACTCGTTTGCGCGACTGATAAAAGAACGTCTTGAATTAGCCAACCGGCAAATGAGGGCGCAATTAGCATCCCCGCTTCCCGAGGACGAGCTGATCCAATTGCAGGGTAAAATATCGAGACTGCGTAAACTGCAGGACAGTGATTTGCCGACGGCAAGTTCGCTAGCCGATCTCAACGAGCTGGCTCTGAAGATTGATGAGATATTCGGCGATTCTGCCGGAGTCGCCGTTGTAAATCATTAGTTGGCAAAGATTCAGAGGTGTTGTCGCCAAAATGCAAGCAGACTCATCAGCCAATCTCACTATGGGTATCATCGCCGGTGCCACGATTTTTCTTGGACTGCCGGTCGCCTTCTTGCGCGGCATCGGAGAGAAGACGCGCGGCAGTTTGACGATGGCCGCTTGCGGCGTACTTCTCTTGCTGATCGTCGATGTCGGCTATAACGTCATCGAGGCACTCGAACGCACAGCAATGGACGCCAACTGGCACAAATTGGGCATCATGTCCGCTATCGTTTTTCTCGGACTGATGTATGGTCTGGTTGGGCTGGCAAAACTGGAAGAACGCCGCGGAGCCATGAAGGGAGAAGCAGACCCCTACTCGATTGCCACCATGATCGCCACAGGCATCGGCTTGCACAATTTTGCAGAAGGCCTGGCGATCGGACAGTCGTTTTCAGGCGGGTCCATCAGCCTGGGAGTCGTGCTTGTGGTAGGTTTTGCCCTGCACAACGCCACCGAAGGATTTGGCATCGCGGCGCCACTGGCGGGAAAGCCGGTTGGCTTCTGGCGCATTGCCAGACTCGGATTGATAGGTGGCGGTCCCACCGCAGTCGGCGCACTGATGGGTGGTGTTTTCGTCAACGAATACATCACGCTCTTATTTCTTACTCTGGCAGTAGGATCGCTCATTTATGTGGTCAGGGAATTGATGCGCCTGCGTTTTGCCTCTCTGACGCCATCCGGCGCCATGCTTGCTCTCAGCATCGGTCTGCTTTTCGGCATCTACACCGAAATCGCCGTCGAAGCTGCCACCAATTCCAGCCGCTCAGGTGGAGTGCAGAGCGCAATTGAAATTGACTTCTCTCGAGCGTCTGCGGGCAAATCAATGACGGTTCCTGCAGGCAGTCAAATTGTCATCAAAAATTCGGAGTCGACAACTTTGGAATTCGAATCTGATGGCTTGTTTGCCGGTGAAGTCTTCATCAAGTCCGGAGATCGCTCTCCTGTGACGATTACCAGCAAACCCGGTCAATACAAGTTGATTATTGAAGATTCGGAATTTGCACCGATCGACGTCAAGGTCACAGGCGGCGATAAGTAAAGAAGGCGCCGGAAACAGTGCGCTAATTATGCGTCGAAAACGTCGGCAGGGCGACGGTGGAAAACCAGTATTCCAAGATGTTTTTGGCGACGCGCTTGTATTCATCGAAGCGAATCGGTTTGACTATGTAGCTGTTGCAATGATTGTCATAGCAATACGAGATGTCTTGTTCTAGATTGGACGTGCTCAAGATAACCACAGGAATTCTTCTCAATTGCGGATGATCTTTCAGTCTTTTCAACATTTCACGGCCGTCCATCTTAGGAAGGTTGAGGTCAAGGACGATGATATCCGGGTTTGAGGCGCCATGAGTTTCCAGATTTTTTTCCAGCCCGCTCAGCGCCGATTTGGCATCGTGCGTGACTTCCACAGTCGCTTCGATGCCAATGCAATCGAATGCCTCTTTCAAAAGGTCTGAATCTGCGCGATTGTCTTCAACGTGCAGAATGTTCATGGGCTGAGGACTCCTCTGTGGTTTCCGTGGTCTGATTTTCAGGCAATTGGACGAAGAAATCGCTGCCTTTGCCAACCTGTGATTCAACCCAGATGGTGCCCCCGTGCCTGTCGACGATGCGTTTGCAAATTGCCAGGCCCATTCCTGTGCCCGGGTATTCGTCGCGGGTGTGCAGTCTCTGGAAGATGACAAAGATGCGCTCGAAATGTTCTTGTTCTATGCCAATGCCATTGTCTTTGAAATGAAGCGTGAGCAAGCCATTTTCAAGCTTGGCGTCGATGGAAATTTCCGGAATTTCAACGCCGCGATACTTAATGGCATTGCTTACCAGGTTTTGAAAAAGCAGAATCATCTGAGAGCGGTCGGCTTGAATTTTTGGAAGTTTGCCGGCAGTTACTATGGCACCGCTTTCTTCAATAGCCATGCGAAGATTTTTTGTGGAGGAAAGGAAAGTTTCTTCCAGGTTTACGACGGTGAATGGTTTTCCATGCGTGTCCACGCGGCTGTAGTGAAGTAAGTCTTGAATAAGTGCTTGCATTCTTTCAGACGATTCGGCAATTCTGTTTATATATTTGACGGCTCGATCGTCCAGCATTGCGGCATATCGGCCAGTGAGCAGATCGCTGTAGTTGGACATGGCGCGCAGCGGCTCCTGCAGGTCGTGCGCGGCGGCAAATGCAAATTGCTTCAATTCGTTGTTGGAGCGCTCCAGATCGCGAGAAAACTTTTTCAGCGCTTCTTCTGTTTTTTTTCTCTCTGTGATATCGCGCGAAATTACAGATACTTCGACAATTTTTTTCTTTTCGTCTCGAATGCAGGAAATTGTCAGAGCGACCGGTATTTCCACTCCATCTTTTCTTGTGTGCAGCGTCTCGAACATCTGTGGAGGCGTTCCTGCCAGAACCAGACGTTTGATCTCTTCAGCCTGAGCATCTGGGCTGTTCGGTATGATTTTGAAGATTGAATTGCCAACCACTTCCTGATGAGCGTATCCATAGATTTTTTCGGCGCCCTTGTTCCAGCTCATTACCCTGCCTTCCAGGTCCAGACTGAAAATGGCATCGTTGCTTTGCTCGACAATGTCGGCAAGTTTCAACCTTTCTCTTTCTGCCGGCTCCAATTCGTTGATGCGTTCTTTGAGCATGATGTTCAGTTTTTGAATCTCTAATCGGCTGCGCCTGCGCTCGACTATCTCGCCTATCAAAT
>JADZFV010000282.1 GCA_020854255.1 Candidatus Melainabacteria bacterium
GAAGCAGGGCAAGTCCGACGACGCCGAGGCCAATGCGCACCTCGCCGCCGTCAAGGACGAGCTCGACCAGCGCCGCGTCACGGTGAACGCCGAGTTCGAGGCGGCCAAGAACGCGCACAGCGACTCCCAGATGGCGCGTCATTTCGCCTACTCGGTGGAGGAGGTCGACCGCGGTCGCGCCCTCATCGCCGACATCACCACTGCCGAGAACACCTTGCCCATGCACATGGGCGAGCTCAAGGCGGCGGTGAAGCGCTACGAGGACCGCATCGAAGAGCTGCGCAAGGCCGCCTGAGCTCATTCATTAGGCCAGGTGACTGCAACATGTGTAAGGGGGCAATGCGCCCCCTTGCATGAATTCTTCAAGGAGAACTACATGGCAAGATCTGATCGCAATGCACGCAAGACGTATGCGGTTCGCTGCTACGGCGAAGGTGGCAAAGGCACCGCCGTCATTATCGTCAACGCCAGCGAGTGTTTGGTCGGTGAAGTGGTGATGCAGTACCTGCGCGCCAAGCCGGAAGGCTACAGGCAGTGCGCACAGGCGCGGCTGCTGCAGGTGGAACCGCATGAAGACTCGGAATTTTCCAGCGAGCGCGTCTCACTGGAGCTGGCCGGCATCGTGCTCGAGTACAACTACCGCGAACCGGGTCATCCGGATGAGCACATCCCGTATCTGGTCTATGTCGCCGACGCCGAAAAGCTGGCCGACGAACTGGACGAGCTGCAGGCCAAGGCATACGAAGGGCGCGGCGTAAGCTGCGTTCGCTCGGTAGTCTTCCACCTGCGCCGTTGCGATTTCACTTCCGCGCGAGCGGTGGTGATGAACGAGTCGGACAAGATTCGCAGCCACGAGGAGATCGTCGCCGTTCTCGAACGCACCGGGCTCTGGCACCGCATCGACTTCGACAAGTGGGGCAGACCCCGCTCGGCGTAAGCCTGCCGCCTGGCAGTTTGCATCGATCCATCGATCAAACCCGACTGTCTTTGGAAGCGGCATAATGGCGTGTCGCTTCGTCTCAACATCACTCAACTTTCGAAGGGTTCTGAAATGACCAACACTGCAATCGCAAACTTGACAATGGGCGCCACCGCGGGCGCCACCATTCTCTACTTTCCGGTGCGTGCCAACGAAGGCGGCTGGGACAAGCTCTTCGAGCTCGGCGCCAAGCTGACCGAGCAGGATGCAGATGGCGCCGTGCTCACGGACGACGGCAAGATCAACGTCGCGCGCAGCCCCTTCCGCTTCGCGCGCTGCCAGGTGCCTGCCGGATGGGAAATCCGTGCGTCGGGCGTCAGCCTCTACCAGAATCGCCTCTATGACGGCGAAGGCAAGATGATCGCCAAGATCTTCTACAAGCCCGCGGGCGGCTGCGGCTCCATCCACGTCTTCCTGACGGACGACGACCCGATGGCTGCTCCCGACGTCATTCCTGCCTTCACGCAAGAACGCACCGCGCCGGCTCCGTTCGTCTGCGACGGCACCTGCAGCCTCGCCCTGGCGCGCCGCATCAACGATGGAGGCCGCGAGCGTCTCGTCGAGCTGGGCGTGCAGTTCGTCGGCCAGCGCGACTACCAGTACAACGACGTGATCATCCCTGCCGGCTGGCAGTTCCGCTACACGGACAACGTGTTCGTGCAGCAGCTCTTCGACGCCGCCGGCAACCACGTCGCGCAGCTGTTCTTCCGCCCGACCGGCGGCACGCCGTCCGTTCACGTCATCATGAACGCGGACGACGCGAAGGCCTGCGCCTGACCTGAAGCGGTCTCGTCGCTCAAGCGGCAGCAAAAAGGGAGGTACGGGTGCGCCCGTATCTCCGCTTGCATTTCTTAAGAAACCGTCCTGTTCAACATAGTCCATGGAGACTGCAAGTATGTACCAAACAACAACTCAGTTCATCTTGGCGGCCAAAACTTTGAAGGAAGCTCTCCTTCTCAGTCTGGCCGTCGGCAAACCGCTGCGTATCGAGACCGGAAGGCCCGGCGAAGTGCCGTGCATTCCCTGTCAGCCGTACGACCTGATCATCAACGATCACCTGTCCTTGCAGGCGGTCGATCCTCGCGAGCAAAGGGGAGATCCTGATCGCCGGCTCAAGCGCGAGTTGGCAGGGAAGGTCGTTCGTGTCTTCACCAACTTCGATTCCTGGCGCTTCGCTCTCAATTGGTTGTCGCGCCCGGAGTCGCACATTTTGCTGATCTTGCCTGGCGACAATGCTTCGCGGCCTGCCGAGGCGATGCACGACTGGTTGTGCTATTCCGTCTCCCTCAGCATGCCGCCGGACGCGATCGTCGAGCTGCTCAACTATGTCGCCGAAGACAGCCAGTTCAGCGACCAAAACATCACCGCCCTCAAAGAGTCGACTGAGGCGGTGAGCAAGCGTGCCAGCCCGGCATTCCTGCGTTGCATCGTCAATGCCACGCGAGCCACCCGTCCGGACACCGAAGAGTCTGCGGCCTGCCGGAACATCGGTCTGACCGCATCATTCGGCTGCGGCGCCGGCGTGCGAGCAGACATGGACCTCCTCATGATTTGCGCTGCGCATGCCGTTCTCAACGGTCGCAGCGAAGTTCGAGAGGAAGATCTGGTGCGCTTTTTCCCGGCGGTGGTCGCGCATCGCATTGCCTGGGCTGCGGCGACACCTTTCTGCGGCTACGCCGGCGCTCTCACCAAGGTAGCCGAGTGGGCTGTCCGCGTCTGACGCGCAAAGCGTGCCTTTGATCGCCTGAACAAAGAGGAGAAACGGGTACGCCCGTTTCTCCGCCATGCTCTGAAAGGCTTTCTAAAAGCCTTCTTTTTAGCGCAAAGTTATTAAAACTTATAGTAAATCGGAGCGACGGCCGTAAAATGGTCAGTGGAGGACGTTGTTTCAATGGCAACGGTAAGGTTGTGCAAAGCAAAGACTTGCCACGCATCTGTCTTTGCGGCGCATGACCTTCGTTGCCCACTTCTTTACTGGCAGTGTCTGCCAGTGAATACATACCGACGGTCGCGCCCAGCCACTAAAATAGTGTTCGCCACTTTTCAGAACCAATGCCGAACATAGAAGTTAGCAAATCCAAAATTATTCGCCTGCTTATCGCGGCCGTGCTCGTGTCATGCCTTTCCTCCTTGCCGCCTTGTTCTGCCCAGAGCACAGTCCGGCCCAGTATTCACAAGTACGCAGGGGGCATGATTCCGCAATCCTGTATTACCGAAGCACGCAAACTGCAGGCTAAAGGCAAGCACGAAGAGATAATCAAACTGATGAATCTCTGCCTGAGAGACAGGCCCGACGTGGTTGCACTCTACTTCTATCGCGCCGAAGCTTACATGAAGCTGAAGCGCTTTCGAGAAGCTCTTGCCGATTGCACTGCGCAGATAAAACTGGAAAGACAAATCTACAAACCCTACGAAATGCGCGCTCAATGCTATCTGGCATTGAAGGACAGGAAAAGAGCCTACCGTGATTTCATGCAAGTGGTCGAGCTGAAGCCGAGTCATGCTTACGCTCATGAGCAATTGGCAAAGTATTACCGCGAGGAAGGCGACCTCAAAAACTGGAAGAGAGAAGTGTCCCTGGCTAAAAGCAGCAAATCGGCTCGCAAAGCAGACTTAGTTTCATCTGAAGTGTTGACCAGACACGATCACCAGGTGGCGGAACTTTTGCGGCAGGCAAACCAGAATCTAGCGCGCAAAAAGCCTGGATTGACTCTTGAGGCTTGCAAGAAACTTCTGGCTCTGACAGACAAGGACCTGGCAGTCGAGAACATCAACAAAGGCGAAATTTATGATTTGCAGGCACAGGCCTTTCAACAAATGACCTTGAACGATGAGGCGATCATCGCTCTCAATCAAGTTCTGAAGTTTCAACCCTGGAACACTAGCGCCTATTACTTTCGAGCCCAATCGTATTTCGAGATCGGCAAGTACGACGAATGTCTTGCCGATTGCGACCGGGCGGCGCGTGGCGACAAAATTTTGAGTAACACAGTAGCGCAGTTGCGCGCTCAGGCCGCGGATCGTTTGAAGCGCCGGCATGAGCACCGCTAATCACGCTATTGGCAGAGCAAAAGTGACAGAAAAGTGGCAAGAGCAGTGGGTTTTACGCTTTCTTAGAGCGAACGCTAGTTGCGCTAATTATTGTCGGTTGGGATTTCTCGATTGAAGACCGCAAAAGCCCAAACCGACGTTACGAGTTCTTGACATCATTAAGCGATGTGACTAAGAATCCCAATTACCCTCCGCTCTATCTTTTGAGACCGTAAACCAAAGAACACACAGCCCGCTCCTTCGGAATTCAATCTTGTAACAACAACCTTTGGTTGTTGGGATAGGAATTCGGCGTGCTCAGGAGGGTAGTCCGTTGTGCTTTGCGCAACTGACGAACGGGACGCACTTGATGCGCTCCGTACGAAAGGAAGAAACTCCAATGAAGACCATCACCCTGTTGGCTTGCGCTGCCGTTCTCGGCTTCGCTTTCTCGGGTACCGCCTCGGCGCAGGATGTGCGCTTCGGTGTGCGGGTTGGCTCCGACCGCGACGGCTTCTCGCTGCGCATCGGCGTCAATGACCGGCACGGCCGCCACGACCACTGGCAGCGCTACGATCGTTGGGATCGCCACGATCGCTCCCCGCGTCACTGCCCGCCCGTCGTCGTCTACCCGGCGCCGCGCTGCGAGCCCCCGGTCGTCATCGTCGAGCCCTGCCCGGCCCCTATCCAGGTGACCATCACCGAGATCGTCGGCTACCGGGACGAGCGCTACATCAGCGGCTACACCAAGGGCTACGAGCGCGTCTGGGATCGCCGCTGCGGCAAATACGTTCTGGTCCAGGTCGATCTGCCGGTCTACAGCATTCGCCAGGTGCCCATCACGGTGACGCGCGTCGTCACTGCCAATTGGTGCGACCAGAGGCGCTGCTACGGCTACACCGACAACCAGGGCTTTTTCCAGCGCGTCGAGCGCTAAGGAACGTTCGAAAGAACGCACCCGGAAGAGCTGATGTCGGCCGCATCGGCTGACTAGCCAGGCCACGGGGCGTAGGGGCGCAAGCCTCTACGCTCCACTTTTTTGTGCCAACAGCACTAGTAAAGATAGTAGAAATGGAGAAAGTGGCAAAAGATCAGTGGTGGAGGTCGTTTCGGTGGCAATGGTAAGGTTGTGCAAAGCCGAGACTTGCCACGCAAATATTTTTGCGACGCATGACCTTGCCATTGCCTTCTTCAGGAAAGAGGCAATTTCTGCCAGTCAATACATACAAAAAGCGAAGCCCTTCAGGCGGCTGATAAAAACCAATTTTTTCTTTCGATGGTGATACTAAATATGGTGCTATGCGAGTTGCTCTCTGTCCGTGGCGCTCACTTCAAGACGCAGAGTGCATAAGCCCTTTGCTCTGGCACGGCTCGACTCTGCCGACCAGCAGTTTTTTCCGAAAAGTTGTGGCTGCATTGCAATCGGTTTTATTCAATTGTGTCCGATCGTCCACGCTCTGGCCTTCCCCCCCCGGGGTTTATGTTCGCCTTTTCCGGAAAAAGTCGTTTGTTAACGTGAGATCTATCTGATCAACTGGGAATGAATAAATCGGTAGCTCGAAATTGGTTTCGACTGGTGGGGCGCTGACGTAATGGATCAGGAATGGCGGAAACAATTTGATGCGGGAAGCGATGCACTGAAGGAAGGCAAATTCAAAGCGGCCGAGGAATTGCTCTACACCGCATTGGCTTCGGCCGAGCGATTTGGCGAGAAAGACCCGCGTCTGGCAAATACTCTCGAACAGCTCGTCGAGGCCAATTGGTATGGCGGACAGTTCGGGCAAGTGGAAGCGCATGCTCGCCGACTTTTACTTCTATACCAAAACACTGTCGGTCCCGATCATTTCAAAACCGCTTGCATAAGCTACAGACTGGCGACACTTTACCACTACGAACAAAAATTAGGCCTGGCTGAACCGCTCTACAAGCAAGTTACTACAGTGATGATGAAGTGGCTTGGTTCTAATCATCCGGAGCTGGCGCGCATCATGGACGATTACGCGGACTTGCTCCATGCTACGCACCGGACCGATCAAGCCGACTACATCAAGCGTTGTGCCGAGTCGATCAAAGCCGGGCGCTGGGGTCAGCCGGGTCAGGCGACCGCGCAAAAAGACAAAGCAGAGACTCCAGCTGTCAATGCTGGTCCAGTCTCGCCGCCCCCGTCTTCGGTGCCTAATACGCAGTCATCCGGGGTCAACGACACCAGCAAGTCTATGCCCAGGGCGCCCAATTTGACGCCAGCTAATATTCCTCCGTCTGTTGCACTTTCTGCCCAGCAGAAGCAGCCCATCGTTTTCAATCAGCCGGCGCAACCGGCCAGGCTTTCCAACATGCCCGTTGTGGCATCCGCTCCGCATCCATCGTCCGTGTTGGGTGGAAAGCCGGGCGGCGTCATAGTTCCTCCGGCCCCGGCGCCTGATGCTGGCACTGCAGGCACCACTCCAGATACATCTACGGAACGCACAGCGGCTGCCGCAGGCAGTCAAGTTAACACTAATCAGTTCATTCCGGCTGTTAAGGTACCGCCCCCCGCCAACCTTCAGAACGTCAACGCTCGCATTACCCAGACTATGAAAAACCTCGATGAGGTCTGGAACAAGACGCGCACCGAAGCGGAAGCTCAAACGGCCAGAGGCGATTTCGAGAGCGCTGAGAGATCATGGTACGGCGCCGTCAAAGTGGCCGAGAAGGTCACAGGTAATGCGCAGAGACTGGCGTATAGTCTGGATAGTTTGGGTGAGGTGCTGTGCCGGCAGGAGAAGTTTTACCTGGCAGAACCGCATTTCAGACGCTCTTTCAAACTGAAGAAAGAAGCGCTGGGAGAGGCCAATCCTCTGGTCGCTTCAGCTGCAAACACCCTTGCGAAGCTGCATTACATGCAAGGCCATTACAGAGAAGCCGAAGAATTCGCGGAAGAATCTGCAAAAATTTACGAAAGCGCGCACGGGAAGAATCACCCGGATGTGGCTACCAGTCTGCATAATCTGGCAACGCTGTATCACATACAGTGCAAGTATCGTGAAGCTGAAAATTGCTATCAGCGTGGTTTGGCGGTGCGCAAAAAAACGCTTGGTGAAGACCATCCCGACACCATCCGGATTAAGAAAAACTATGCCGACTTGCTCACTACGAATAATCGCCATGAAGAGGCGCAAAGGCTCAACGACAAGGCGACTGGTTTGATCACAGGTAGTTGGTCGGTGATCGAAATTGCTCCGGAAGACGCTTTGACGAAGACCAAGGACTAATCGGACTGTTAGCAGCATTTTAGCTTGCCGCTTTTTGGCAAAACTGTGAGTTAGCACGAGCGTCGCTACCATGGCGCCTTGTCATTAAGGCAAATCTTAATCGCAAGCATTGATGCCAAAAACGAAGCCGCGGCCGAGTTTTGTATGTGTTTTGCTGCCCGGGGCTCGCTGGAATCCGACGCAACATAGAGAATACATCCAAGCGCTTTGTTAATAGCTTTTGATAGTTGTATATCTGTATCTTCCATCCCATCTCCAATCAAATAAGAACGCAAGAAAACGCCGTCCTTCCGTTAAAAGATCGTCAATCGACTGGAAACCTCTGCGACATTCCGTCGCCGGTGCGCTTGCGTTTTTCTGGCGCACTTTTTCCGTCGGCCTGTAGCGTTTTAGGCGCAATTGCCAGCTAGAAGCTTCGCGGGGCGCCTCTTGTCGAGGCGTGTTCCCTGGCATATTTCTTCGACTGCTACCGAGACAGCCGGGAGCAGTCAGGCTAAAGCAAAGCTGTCCCAACCAAATCGGAGATCCCATGAACCGAAAAAGCATCATTGTCATCGCGCTCCTTCTTGTCGGCGCGATTGGCGGTTTCTTCCTGCACAAGGACTACTCCTACCGTCAAGAGCATGGGCAAGTCACCGCAGTCGACCTGTTCAGCTTCGAGCAGGAAGTCGACAACGTGCAGGACACCAAGCCGGTTCTCATCTACTTCTACCGGCAGGAGAAGAATGCTCCTGGCGATGAAGCGCAGATGGAAGTCGTCGAGAAATTCGCGTGGCGCAATGCCCACGACGTCAAAGTCGTAAAGGTGAATGTCGCTCACCTGGAGAACCTGCCCGTGGCCCTGGCGCATGGCGCTGTGCGCGTGCCGTCCTTCGTGTTCGTTTCGCAAGGAAAACACGTGAACGGGCAAAACGGTGCGGCCGCCGACTACAACGAGCTCAAGCGCCTGTATGGGCTGGTGAAGAACCAGCCCTGATCGATTCGATGAACTCTGTTCCCTCGCATATCAGGCCTGGCATGCGCCGAAGTGTGCGAGGGGACTCTCTTTATTCTGACGGGTTGCAATACACCCAAAGGACTCTTTGCACGGACTTGAAGAAATGGTCCGGTAAAGCTGCGCATTATGCGGCATGCGGTGTGGTGCAGAAGGGTATCTTCAATTTCGTCTTGGCTGAGGCTGGCTGAGTGGAATTGAAGTGATGACGGCGGTGGATACGCATGACCTGGACTGCGCAGTGTCTTCGTATTCATCGCACGGCAGCCGGATTTGATGTTTTGAAAAATAAAAAAGTCCCATAATACTAAAAACAATAGTAAAAAAAGTCAAAAAGACACGCTTCCATGTGTGCGAGGCAAATGTTCGACTTTCGTCTTGCATTCGCCCCGCGCACAGGAAACGCTTCAATTGGCCTTTGTCGTTTTGGCGTTCGCCCGGTGCCTTATGAGAAGGCGCCGATCAGCGCAAGTAGGCTGAATAGCGCAATCACGGCGCTGGCAATCGGCGCAAAGATCCAGGTTGCCATGTAGGCGATCAGCTTGAGCACTTGCACCATCGGATGTCCACCGGGTTTGGGTGCGAACAGGAAGTCCGCGACCTGCTTGGAGAACAGCGTGAATGAAGCCGAAAGGACAAAAATGATCGCCAGAACCGGCCAGCTGGCGTGCAGAAATTCTTGCATGGTATTCCTCATTGCGGTCCTGAGAACCGCACGTGAGAGCGGCGATGCCGCGTAATGGTTTGATGTGAGCACGCAAGCGCCACCGTTTGAAGGGCGGCGTTTGCGTATCTCAGTCGATGCTCTTTCTGTCTTGACTTACTTGCCGATCGGTTTTGTGAAATCGTTCCACAAACCGAAGGCGAGCAGCGCCATGAACAGGAAGAAGAAGATCTGGAACAGCAGACCCTGCGTTTGGGGCGACAGGGGCTTGCCGCGCACCTTCTCCAGAGCCAGGAACACCAGGTGACCACCGTCCAGAATGGGGATGGGCAGGAGGTTGAACACGGCCAGGTTGAGGCTGATCATGACCAGGAACATGACGAAGGGTGCCATGCCCTGCGCGAACATGTCCGCACCGTACTGAACGATGCCGACAATCGCGTGCACGTCGGTGGCGCCGTCAGGCAGATTTGCCGGCTTCTCGACGATGCCGACCATCATACCAAGCCCGCTCAGGATGCCGGTTACACCGTTGTAGGTGCCGACAACCGAAAGCTTCGCGGCTTCGCCGACCGACACTTCCTTGAAGGTCTGGCGTACCTGCGGTCCCATGGCTACGCCGATTTTGCCTTCGGCGGTGGGAGTGAGCGTGATGGTGATGTTCTGTCCGGTGCGTTCGACGACTACAACGACGGGCTTAGACGGGTGCGAAGCCAAATTGTTGCGAACGTCGTCGATAGTCTGCACGGTTTTGCCGTCGATGGAAACGACACGGTCGCCGCCCTGCAAGCCGGCATCACGAGCGATGGTGTTGTTGGTGGCGTCGACATTGTAGATGACGACGGTGTTGGGCACGGCTTCCTGCGTGGGCACGCCCGTGGTGGCGAACATCCCAAAGAGCAGGACGACGGCGAGGACGATGTTCATCGTCACGCCGGCGACCGCTACGACAGCGCGCCGCCAGATGGCTTTGCGCTGGTAGACGAAGCCCTGTGTTTCCAGACCGTTGGCTTTCATGAACTCCTTGGCGCTTGACTCATCGCCCATTTCGGGGAGAGCCACGTAGCCGCCGAGCAACCATGGAGTGATGCGGAATTCGGTGCCGCGCCAGTTGCCCACAACAAAGTAGGGCTTGCCGAAGCCGATGCTGAAGATGGGAGTCTTGAATCCGAGCATCTGGGCAGCAAGCCAGTGTCCGAATTCATGAACGATGATGAGCAAGGCCAGACCGGCAATCATCGCGGCAATGCCGCCGATGTTGAAGCCGGCTGTGAACATGGACATGAGTTCTGTCATAGTGAGTTCTCCAAGAAGCGCAAACGCGCTCCGTTACTGCGAGGCGCATAAATGCGGCTCGCCACAGTGGCTGGCCACCGTTTGTTGACCAGGGGAAATCCCCGTTGAGAGTTGCAATCACGTCTGCCCGGGGGCAAGCGTGAGGACATCTGGGCCGCTGCACACAATTGCAGGGGCGCCGTGTTCGCCGATTTCTTACCGTCGGCTTCCGCAGTGCCATGCACTTCGGTTCATGAGATTGCTTATCTCAAGCGGCCACAGCCCGGGCTTTTACTCCCGCTGCGTTTTGCCCGGTCAGCTTTGTCAGCCGACCGAGCAGGAAAGTGCCGCACCATATTCGGTGCGGTACTCACCTGAGACGAGTTTGCTTTTGCAGGCGGAGCCGCAAAAACTTACTTCGCGTCGCCGTCCGGGCCGGCAGCGGCAGCGCCGTCC
>JADZFV010000283.1 GCA_020854255.1 Candidatus Melainabacteria bacterium
ATTCTGACGCGCATGGCCACCCTCGGTGGCGGAACCTCTGCACTGGTCACCCCGGGAGCCAAGCTGGAAAAAGCACTCAGTCAAATCGGACGCGAGATTGGAGTGCCTGTTCTGACCGGTTTGAAGCTGGAAGCAGTGCAGGGTAGTCTTGAGGCAGAAACAATCACGCCTGCCAACCTGCCGGACCTATTCAGAGGTCGCGCCTCGACAATCTTCTTCAAGATGACAAACGGTTTATTGCCGGGCAAAGGGAAAAAGAAAATTCGTATCAAAGGCACTCGAGCAGACGGTTCTGCCTATGTCGAAGAGGTCACCGAAAAGAAAATCGAATTGCCTGCTGTTGCCTCACTCTACGCTAAGTCGCTGATCCGCGATCTGGAAGATGAGTTTAGAGAGCAGGCAGACCGCAACAAGATTCGCAAACGGATTATTGATTTATCGCTTAAGCATTCGGTTTTGTGCAGATTTACTGCCTTTATCGCTGTTGACGAATCGGAGGTGGTCAACAAGGACGGAAAAAACCGCACAGTGGTTCAGCCCGTGCATCAACCCGCCGATTGGGAAGCTGTTGATGGTAGTACTTTGGGAGCGGTGCAATCATTTGGAATGGCTGCCTCTTACGGGTCCTATTCGCCGTCAACCATGGGGCAATTGATTCGCCAACGTCAAGCCAGCGACGCGGCACCTCAGGGCAGTGGCTGGGGCACTCCTCCTCCTCCCGCGATGCCTGGTTCCGCAAAAGCATCACCGCAAGCTTGCCCGGCACCGCAGCAGTGGAGCCAGGATCAGTCGACAGGCAATACAGGCAGCTGGGGAGCACCGGCGGCAGGTGCAGGTGGAGGTTGGGGAGCAGCACCGGGTTCTCCACCCAATACCGGAGCGAAACGCTGTACCTCGCTTAATCAGAACTCTGGTGCATCGAGTTGGAACGAACCAATCCAAGAAAGAAGTGCCAAGCAGCCGCCTCAGGCTCAAGGACCATCGGAATTGCTCACTGCGATCAATGAAATGGTGCGTCAATTCGCTGCCGTGCTTGCTCAATACCTTGCCGGTGAAAACATAGACTGGAAGCCTCTCGAGGATGTAAGAGCCTTGTGCTTGAAGCATCTGCAAACATCCAAATTTGCGGCCAGCGCTCCCAGATTGCAACAGTTCCTCCGCTCCGAGGCAGTCGAATTGATTGCTGCAATCAAAGTCGGCGGGCTGACGAGCGATCTCACCGACAGGCTGAAAGAGGCGCTTCCGGGATTGAAAGATGAGTTAAGCGCAATTGCACAGGGCAAAGAGCCGATCGCAGCCGGCGGCAATTTCTGGGAAAACAGCATTTAGCTGTTCGATCTGAAATAGACAAACTAGAAAGAAGCTGGAAGTTTGTCCCAGCTTCTTTCCTATTTGGGCAATCTAAGTTTCAAACTGGCGCATGTGCATTATGGGCGGGCGACGTGCGGCGACGCCCCTAATTGGCGGTTTTTGCTACGCTGCGGTCGAGCATCGGCAGACCATGTTGTTGTCTGTAGATCATGAACCAGCTCGGTACTTTGGGATCGGCTCCCTCCAGGATTTCTATGCATCTCATTCCTTGCGCAGGATTGAATTTGCCGATGCCGCCTGGATAGTTTTGCAATGCTTCAATAAAGTCTCTATTGGCTCGTGCAACCTGCTCTTCAAGGGTTTCATTCACATGCACGGTTTCTTTTGTGACACCAAATCTAGTGCTCTTGAACTCGATTGTCTGAGGGTTGCCTTGCTCATCCTCATTGATCACGATATATGGCGAGTCGCCGCCGAATTTGGCTCCGTCTTCGGCAAGCTTCTTCACAACTTGGTCTCGGAAAGCTTGATTGGGATCGTTCATTACCTTTTCGAGTTCTTTTCTAAGATCCAGTTTTGCCTGTTCATCGCCATTCAAGGCTTTGGTGGCCAGATCTTCAACCTTCCGTGCTGGAATTTCCGGGTGTTTTACGCGCTCTGCCTCTGTTGCGGCTCTATCGCCGCGGGTTTCTTTCTCAATTTTTCTGAATGCTTTCCAGGTTTCGTCACCTTCAAACTCTACTTGAGGCAGGTGTCTGGTAGCTTCAGGTTTGACGGCGGTCGGGCAATTGTCTCTGGAAGGCTCGGTCTGACCGCGTTTGACCAGGTGCATGCCATTTCCATCCATGGCTAAGGTGAGATCCGGAATACTGTCATTGGGATTTTGAATCTTATTTAGCTCTCTATAGGCTGCCATTTGCCTGTCCCTGGTCCAACCTTGAAACACGCAATCGGCATTCAATCCTTGCGCACTGGCACCTATAAGGCGGTTTGCATCTTCGATGGGCTGCTGTGGAGCGTCAACTGTCATAGTCAACTCCTGGTAATCGTTATATATGGGGGAACTGGAGGCTGCGGCTCAGGCACCGCTTGTTCGACAGGCTGAAGTGTATGCAGACCGCGTGAAATAAATGTGGCAGGTCTGTGGTTTTTTTGTGACATTGCCAAAAAGCCGCATGTTTGCGCAATTCCACATTTTTTTCACGAGGCGAATGGACAATCCTGTTTTCGCGGGAACAATGGCGGTCGAAAAATGTCTTTTCACACAGCAGACGAAAAGCGCATGTTGGAGAGTCAGAAGACTGAAGGTTCTCGGAACGCAACCTCTCTGGCAGCGCGAATTTTTATCGCGGAAGCCAGGTAGATAGGTGAATCGAAATGTTTGAAGATAAAGAGAACGAGTTCGAAGTATCCAGTGAAGCGCTTATCAATTTGACCGCACAAGTGACAGATAGTGAGCTGGAACAGCTTCTCTCCACTGCAAGTGAATCGATTCAGTCCTGCGCCGGTGGTGTTTGCCAGGTGAACTGGCGTCCAAGCCGCTGCGCTCAGGCTGCCTAGCATTTTCGTCCGATACTTGAGTTCGGCAAAGTTTTTAATCAAAACAGTCACATAGGTGTTATGTTCGCTGGATAGGATGTCCTCGGTAGATCTCTGGCGCTCCCGCTGAAGTCTCTACCTGCGGATGTTTCAGAGACCCGATGCCAATTTTGGATATGTGGGACTGAGGCATAAATACAGGTCTCAGTCACTATTTAGTAACTTGCTTCCAGTAATTTATCCTCATGCCACAACTTTTCCACAATTGATCAATAAACTCTGAACAACCCGAAGGAGCCCTCGTTCCTATCCCCTTTCGCTTCTAAAAACTTACTACCGTGAACCTAATTACTAAGAAAACCGCCTATGGCCGGTACGCCGCCCTTGTGGACTTAGCTACCGGACTCCCAACAAGCCTCCTTCTGAGCGAAGTGCGCATCGGCCGCTCACGCGAGAACGACTTCGTACTGGAAGGAGATTTGACTGCCTCCCGAAAACAGGCACGCATCACCCGCGTAGGTGATTGCTATTTCCTGGAGGATCTGGCCAGTACCAACGGCACCCTCCTGAATGGAAAGCAAATCCACGGGCGGGCATTGCTGAATCATGATGATGTTCTCAATCTGGGAAGAAGGGTTTTCCTCTTCTCCATGGTTGAGCCTGTAGCCGACGACGTGCCGACAGTCAACCTGGATAGTGGCTCCATGGTTTCGCTGTTGCAGTCCGCACAGCAAGTGTTGTCCGGCGTGCTCGGCCGTTTCGGCGGACCATCGTCAGCACAAACCAGCTCGCTGTCTTACGCCGAATCGATGGCAGCGACTGTGCCTCAATCAAGCAAAAACCGTTTTGCCCAGGGCAAACTTCTCTCGTCGGCTTTGAAGCGGTATCAAAAGAGAAAACATATTCCGATGATCGTGGATGCTCAGGTTCAAGCTCACGCTCAATCGCTCAGATAGAAAAGGGAAACCTTTCAACTGCTTTTCCCGGCGGGCGGGTGAAGTATGGCATCGCCCCTGCAAGGCCTTGCCGGGCGGCGCATGGCAGAGCCCCTTTTGCAGACCTTACGGGTTAGTATCGCTTGCCCTGGTGGAGGCAGACTCCGCTTCGCTTTTGCTGTCAATTTTGCTTTCTGTTTTGATTTCCGGCTTATCTTCAATTCTGGCCGCACCTGGTTTGGCAGGCGGCATTTCGACAGCTCGACATACGAAAGAAAGATTGCGTCCTGAACCTGTGCTGATCATGATTGCTTCGATAAGCGGTGGGTTGACTGTCTTGGTTCCTTGCCATTCGACGATAAAGCTGGCTCCAGAACCACCGGAGGTGTCATCGAGACGAACGACGAAATCGGCTGTCGCCATCGGCTCAAGCAAGACCGGCTTGGACACGTATTCTCGAATCGATTTGCCAGTAGTCGACTGATAGCGAACAGAATCGATAACGATGGGGTTGACGTCATCAGTGTTTCTTACGCTGACCGTCTCGGCCAGGTTGAGCACGCTGTCGCGTCCTTCGGTGTATATGTGTGAGTAGACCGGTACATAAGCCCGGCCATGTCGTGGGTAGGCAGAGAGATCTTTGCTGTCGATCTGTTTAAGGTGAGGTTGCCAGAGCTCCGGTGAATCAACTTCCCCAATTGCAGCCGGGTTATAGCGGCCGCATCCTTGAAAAACCAGTATTGAGCTTGCAAGAGCTAATAGGCACAAAGGACGAAATAGACGCATTACTGATTTACCTGAGGTTTGCTGCTCTATTGTAGAGGCGCAAAGCTCTGGATGGAACTCCAGGAGACACTCCGCGTCTAGCTAGTCAAGTGGGTGTATGGTGAGGCTGATGACTACTCGGTTGCCAATGTTTCTTGATCGCTACAAAAGGCACAAAAAACGAGCGCTCGAAGACCCCTATTTTCCAGGATCTGATGGTCATTTTATAAAACCGACCCAAATCATATTCTTGAAAACCGGAGCTGCACGTATAATAGGAGTACTTTAGTTAGCTTCTCTATTATTATTGAAGCCTGGCATCACTTTTATCGAGTCCAACTCCCCATGTAGCCTAGGAGCAATAAAGGGTGGCAAAAAACTTATCTTTTTCGTGGTTAGCACGGGCACGCTGGAACGTCCTCGACATGATCAACGTGATCGGCCGTGGTTCAGTACCGACTTACATGTTTTACGAAATTGATATGACGTGGGCTGAGACCCTGCGTCAGGAGCTCAAGGAGAAGGGAATCAGGGTGACTGCCACCGCGATTCTCCTGAAAGCGATTGGCATCGCTCAGCGCCTTCATCCGGCCAGCCGCACCGCCATTTTGCCGTGGGGACGCACAGTTACTTTCAATGATATCGTCGCCGGCTTTACTGTCGAGCGATACATCGGCCCGCAACCGGCAGTATTTTTCGGCTCAATCGATGCTCCCGATTCCAAGCCTCTTGTTCAGGTGGCTGAAGAGCTTCGAGCTTACGGTGAAGACGAAATTTCCACTGTCCCGCAATTGGACATCGAAAACAAATTCAACAACATGCCGTGGTTGTTCAGACGGTTCATCCTCTGGCTCGGTATGCGCTTTCCGAAGGTCCGTCTGCGCTATCTTGGAGCCACATTCGGTGTTTCCTCGCTGGGCAAATTCGGCTGCACAATGTTGATTCCGCCCTGCGTAAGCACCTCTACCTTCGGCGTCGGCGCTATCGAACAGCGAGCTGTCGTTAGAGAAGGTCGCATTGAAGTGCGCCCGATGATGACGCTTATTCTCAACTTCGATCACAGATTGATTGACGGCGCTCCGGCTGCCAGATTCATGCAAGATGTGCAGAAGCTGGTCGAAGGCGATTTGCAGAGCTACATCGAAGAAGAATTGCGCTTGCTCGAGCAAGGTGCAAAATCGAAGTCCCCTTCGCCTGCGTATTCGTAATTAGCGTCTAATTCTTTAGCGTGTCCAGGTTCTCACAAGGTGCTTTGAGCACCTGGCCTTCCACCATCAGGTTTTCGGGTCCGACCAGCTTGAGAATTTCCGGCAGCGCTTTTTCGCATGCGGCAATTCCGGCCGCTACTGCCGTTTTTGCATCTTTGCGTTTGGTCGACACCATTCTTATCCCGTTTAGGTCAGGATGAATGACGATATCTGCCAGCTTGAGTGACTCCTGGTCTACTTTCGCCAGGTGTAAGCAGATGACGCGGTGAACGACGCTGCCGAGTTTTTCAAAATCGCTCATTGGAATATTGTCGATGCTCTCGTCAATATCTACGGCAATGACGATGTCTGCGCCCATGTCGCGAACTTGCCGTGTGGGCAAATTGACGAGCACGCCTCCATCGACGAAAAGTTTGTCGTCTATTCTAACCGGCCGCCTGAGCAGGGGCAGCGCGCAGCTTGCTTGCAATGCTTTGCCGAAATTGCCTTTGCTGAGCGCGTACGGCTTGCCGTCAATCAGATTCAATGCCACTGCGCAGAAAGGAATCTTGAAAGATTCGATGTTCTTATCTTCTTGCGGCACTGATTTGTCCAGGAACTTGCGAAAAATATTTCCTCGATAAAGCCCGTCGTACTGGTGCGAACCCATAGCTTTGAGCGGCAGGAAAGCCGGAGCAACAGCCAATCTCACGCTTATGGGCGCAGTCATGAAATGCTTCATCACATTGCCGTGAGTAAACCTTTCTTCCAGCTGGCATATCGGCACTCCGGCAGCATACAAGCCACCGACGACAGAGCCCATGCTGGTACCGGCAATGTAGTCGACGTGCACCCCCTCTCTTTCCAGTACTTCCAAAACGCCTATGTGAGCAGCTCCGCGCATGCCACCACCGCCGAGGGCCAGCCCGATTTTGGGACGGCGTTTGTTGGAAACGCTTGCATTTAATTGCGGATTTATGTGAGAATCGATTTGCGAATTTATTTGAGGATCGGGCTGGCTGATTTGCGAACCAATTTGAGAAGCAACGTCGGTTTTTTGGGCCAAAACCGGGCTGAGACCAGGTCCAAATGTCCACAGAAGAACAGCCAAAAGCGCTGCTTTCGGGCAGAGATTCGACTTCTTTCCTCTTGAACTTTTGACTATGTCCAGCTCCATTGCATTCTTATCGGAATTGTCCAGCCCAACTTAGCGATTGCTTCGTCTACAGTGAGTGTGGTCTTGACACACATCTTCAGCAATTCGATTGCTTGATCCGACGAGAGCAAACCCTCTTTGTATAGAGATTGCGTGCGCAGGACACTGTAGAGCATTTGATCATTGATTATATTGGCATCAAGCAATTTCTTGCCCACTCTCACTGGTTTTTCGCCTTCAGTGGCGATTTTTTCAATTATGGAGCGGTCTGCGACTTTTGCTGCCACAAGCAAATCGCCAAAGCGCATCAGCTCTGCCTGCACCTGTGGCGGCGGGTTGAGCTCTGCCATCGCTTGATAGACGCCGACGTTTTTGATCTTGCAATTTCTGAGCGCTTCGGCAGCCTGGTAGGGCTTCAAGTAGCTCTGGACAAGATCGAGCATCGTCATCGCCGCTTCCAGAACAGAATGGGTAAGCAATGCTGCATCCAAAAGCAGCTTGTGCAGCGGTACTTCAAGCAATACTTCATGCTCGAGGCAGTCCATCAGGTCGGATTCGGACACAACCATCGACATAGCCAAAAGCTCTGGAAGTCTGAGACTGGCGCCCGCACAATCTTTGTAAATGCCCTGTTCGAACATGATCTGCCAAACTGACAGCCGTTTGTCGCACGCCATTCTGAGCGCTCTTACGGCCTCTGCCCTCTCCACTTTTTCTTCGCGCACAAGTTTGAGAAGAGCAATTGATTCGAGAACCACCCGGCGGCTCTGGTAACGATTGAAGATGATGGAACGCGTCAAAGGCATGCCTGTCTCGTTCGCCTTGGCTATCGCGCTGCCCAGCTGTTCCATAGTAATTGCCGAGGCTTCAATCATCAACTCGGTGAGGGGGTTTGTTTCGACTTTGGGCGGCGGAGGTCTGTCCAGCACAATGCCCATCATTTCCAGCGCCTGCAAAATGGAAAACTCGTTTTGTCTGGCGCAAATGACCGCTTGAATGGCCGTGTCCACACTGATTCTTTCAGCCTTCACCATTTCATGCGCATCCATGGCATAGCGCAGCGTCGGCTCTGTAGCATGGCGCAGAATAAGAATCGCCTGGCTCAGCGACATGCCCAGCTTTTTAGCTGTTGCTTGCGCTTCTGACGCTTCCTCCGGACCAACTATTTTTGCCGAAACCACTATCTGGTAAAAGCTATCGACCTGAGTCGTTCTATCGTGCATCGATCACCATCGCCTTTCGGTGCGGTCAGCTTGGGCTACTGTTGGTGGACAAAGAGTATCCATGTATGTTATTCCACCGGTTTTCGTCTAATCTCTGGTTATGCGGGCGCGGGCAAGATTAAAACGATCTGCCCGAAGCGTCCAATAAACATGGTTTTTGGCGTTAGCCTAGCCGCGCTCGTCGTAGAGGCGACACCGAAACTCGTGCAAGAAGAGGTCATCTATTACGTCTGCTGCATGCGAGACGTTCCAGATGAGTGTGTTGAGTTCCTCAGGATCCAGCCCGGCAATCGGTCTTTGAGTTGTGACCAGAATGATTTCTTCGTGAGCGCTCAAAGAACAGCAGCTCAGGTCCTGATTGAGTTCCAGGCAGCGCTGGAAGAACTTTTCGCGTTCCAGCTCAGGGAAGTGAACAATCGGGCTGGTGACCCTGATCACTATGTTGCCAGATTTATCCTCCTGCAAGAAGATGTAAACCTTGGCGGAGCCTTCCTTGATCCACCAGCCGCAGCTGTCTGCTTCCGACGCGAGGACGTGCCCGTCAATTTCCATGTGCCGTCTTTTGAAGTACTCGGTAAGCATCGAGACAACGCTCTCTACGGTGCCTTTGGGTGGTGTTCTAGTGCCGAAAAGACCCATAATTACCTCTTGATTTGAAGTGGGCCGACAAAGCGCATATTTTAGCCGAACAGGGCAACTTGTACGACTGTGAACTGACGCCGTCTCTCAAGGGGCGATGCCATAGCATCGCCCCTTGAGAGACGGTGCATGCAATGCGCCACAAACGGCGCACGCACTACTTAGCGGCGACGGCGAGATCCTTTTCGGTAATCGGCACTACGCCTTCGCGGTAGTATTGTAACGTCCCGGCGAGAACAGCCATGTTTGCTGCAGTCTGGATGTCTTTTCCGCGGTAAATGGACGCGCACATTGCGGCCAATGACTGTTCACCACAACCGGTGGCATCTCCATCACCCCTTTCGGTCACGTGAGGGCAGTCCAAAAGTTTTTCACCATCCTTGGAAGCCAGCACCGCACCGTTTTCTCCGCGAGTGAGAAGTACATGTTGCGGTCCCATTGAGACAAGCTTGCGCGCTGCTTCGATAGCGCTGTCGTTGTCTTTGATTTTGACGCCGGTAAGGATTTGCGCTTCTTGCTCGTTCGGCTTAAGAAGATAGATATCGCTGTTAATAAGCGACGAGCAGTCTGTGCGACCACGTGCGCCGCCAGGGTCCATCATTACTTTGATCTTGTGCTCCCGCGCCTTTTGTACGGCAAATATGGCTGTTCCGAAAGGAATTTCCATAGAAAGAATTAGCATGCCTTTATTACGGGAGACGGCGCGGAAGAGGTGATCTGATTGCCCTAAGTCATCCGGAGAAAGCTCTGCATTCACGCCTTCGACGACATAGGTGTGTTTGGCGCCTTCGTCGTCAATTGCTATGAGTGAGATGCCTGGCCAGCCGGTTTCTTTGTCGAAACGAACGAAGCGGATACCCGAGCAGTCCACCCCGGCATCGATTAGAGCATCAACAGGTGGCCGCCAGAGTCCGAATGGATCCTGGGTCGTGCGCCCGACCATTGCCACTTTGCCTTGCCCCAGAAGGGCTGCCAACATTTGCCCGACATAACGAGATTTGCCGCCGGGACCGACTTTTAATTTACTTCCGTAGCCAATTTCACCCTGTTTTACCAGGGTTGGAAATCCGAATCCGACGATGTCGGTATTGAACGAACCGATGACTAACGCCGACAGACTGTCAAAACTCACCTTTTGGTACCTGTTGAGAGCTAGCCTGAATGAGTTACCCGGATTGCCTTAAGTGAAGAATTATCGCACAGCAGCGCCGCGAATCGGTGCGGGGCAAAACATTTCGCTGTAACGCAGGAGAAAAATAATCGGAACATTTCAAGCGCTGCCGTGTCTTAGTACTTAGAACGGATGAAACCGACAAAAATGGCGTAATCCGGGTGGGGAAAAATCGCCATTTCACACGAATTTCATTCGTGTATTAGAAACTGCATTAGGGGTTCTTATTTTTCAAACGCCGCAACATCTGTTGCTGCGGGCTTTAGCTCGCATGATTTTCAGGGGAAAGGTGGCGCGGATGATAAGTAAGATGGAGGGGAAACCAATGTTCGCCGCATGGAGATATGAGGAAAACGGGCTCGACGAGTGGATGGAGCGCAAGCTGGGGCCACGCCTGTCCCGATTTGCACGTACGGTAGTCGTAACTATTCTGGATATCGTGGCTGCACCAATTGAGCTGTCGCAGCGGCTTTTCTATCGCCCTAATCGGTGTACGGACAAGCTTGTCGTTGAAGACTTGCATGCTAAGTCCAGGAATCAACTGAAGCAGGCCTACTTGGACAGCTGCACGCAGACATTCTATGGTGACAAGCATGCCGACATCAAATCTGATCCGCGCAGCACATATGAAAACTTGCAGGCATGTACTTCCGGGACATTCAAAGCTGTTGATCCGGCATCTTCACAAGTGGCAGATGCTGCCGGTAGTGTACCGGTCGGTCCGGAATTACATCGTGCTCCCAATAGCATGAGCATCACTCGTATGACCGATTCGCAGATAATCTCAGGACGTCCGCGCAATCTACTTGTGCGCCCTTTCCGAGGTGAGTTGGCCGTAAATGAATTCGGAGCGACTGCCTCCGGAACCTTCGTTCCGCTGGCTGGCTTTCATAAGTGGCAACAGGAAAATGCGCCCAAGACGCCTGAGAACAAGGCTTCGAAATCAGGTACTTTTCCAGTATTCCCTGACGAGAATCCTCACGGCTTAAAGCAGTTCTTGATTGACGCTGAGATCAAAAAACAATACTGATCCGGTTCGTTACGGTCTCCTATGAAGATGATCTTGAATCCTCCGGCTAACCTATAATCGGCTGACCGGAGGATACTTTATGGACTTACTTCGCCAACGAATTTTGCAGGA
>JADZFV010000284.1 GCA_020854255.1 Candidatus Melainabacteria bacterium
CGGAAGATGTAAACGCCCGAGGGCAAAGTCAATCGGCATATACCATCATCAGGAGTGACGTAATAGCCGCGCGGCATTCCGCCCTGGTTGAAGTGCTGTTGTTCGTACTCGTGTCCTTCTTCATCGTCTTCCGGAAGTTCTGCTTCGTCATTGCCGTAGGGGGCATACGAGACGCGGCAGCGTGGCACTGTGTGTCCGTCCTCGCCTTGAACTTCGAAGCGGACCTGACACCAACCGTGCCAGGTAATATCCACGTTGACCGGCTCGTTTTCTATCTCTACCATCCGCGCATTGATAAAGTCTTTATGCACGACGAGCCAATAGCTTCCAGGCGACAAGAATATGCAATAGTGTCCATCACCATCGGTGATACCACTGGCAAGAGCTCGGGTAGCCTTGTCGGCGTCCAACTGTTTTTCAGAATCGGAATAAACAGAAACTCGAACGCCGGGGCGGGCTTGTCCCTGTTCGTCTGAAACGCGCCCCTGAAGAGCAGTCCCTTGCTGAATTTTGACGGCAACGTGAGTATCGCCGCCGACCACTACCATTTTCGTCCAGGGAGCCAGTCCGTTGTGCGCTTGATCGTTGATTATTACTGTCGGCGCATCTTTGGGGTGCGCGGTGACGACAAGTTTGTAATTGCCGCCCGGAACAGCCGCGGAAAAATGACCTTGCCAGTCGGTTCGAGCCAGGAATTCCGTCTTTCGATCGGCAGCGCGTATGCGCACGAGAGCTTGAGACAGAGGCTCATCTTCGTAGACGACCTGCCCTCTCAAGCGATGTCCTTCCGAAACAGTAAACTTTTTGAAAACACTTTCTCCAACGGTCAGTCCTGTCTCCTTCGTGGAAAACAGGAGCGCACCATCGTCAGGCTCTATGAAAACATCATAGTGTCCGGGTGACACAAGAGCGCGAAAACGTCCCAGCGAGTCAGTAACGCAATGTCCGGTCAGATCCAGTTCTTGCGCCAGGACCTTGTCTTTGAAGTCCATAGAAGATCGAGACGGTGTGACAGAAACATGGGCTCGTGCAACCGGCTGCCCGAAGACATCGTGAACTTCGCCGTCGAAATTAACCAGTGGTGGCAAAACAAGATCGAGTTCGTCATCATTTCCGAAAGTCATTACTTGCACAGTCGTGCTTACAAATGAATGCGACGGGTCGGAATTCATCGGTGGTTCAAAAGATGCTTGCTCTTCGTCGTCATCGCCAGCGTCATCTTCGAGTTCATCATCTTCTTCAGAACGCAATACTTTTGTTGAGCGTGCCGCGACGTGGTACTTGCCTCGTGGCAATACGAGACTGTAATTGCCTTCCTCATCGGTCTTCGCCGAAGCCTTATAAGAGGAGGGTTCGATCCCGAGGGCAATCACTTCGCAACGACGCACTGGTTCGCCGGTAGAAGCAGTAACGCTGCCGCTCAAGATGCAGCCGGTGGTCATATTGATATTGCAGTTTGTGTTGCTTATGACACGTGCTTCGGCGATTGCTTGTTTGAGAAATCTGGTGGAGGAATCAGGGCTTACTTCCAGGCGATACAGACCGGCGCGGACATCAAAGCTGAATTCGCCGCGTGTCCCGGTGCGTTGCTCAGCGACTGGAGTATCGCCGCCATTACCGTTTCCAGCGCTCATCTGCTGGTAGACATCATAGACATTTACCAGCACGTTTTGCACAGGCAAACCCTGGTGACGTATTTGTCCAGCCAGATTGAATGTCACTTCAGAAGATGCCAAGAGAACCTCGTCTTGCCCAAAAACTCGCACCCAACGCAAGATTTTACCGTCTGGACGCGATAATTCATACCCAGAGAGGGGCATCAGCGCCCAAATCTATGCGTGCGATAGCCCTGCGATACAGCCTTGACGCCAATCACATATCGGCATGTGCAAGTGACCGCCGCAATCCCCTTAAGCCTCAGCATTGCTGAGATAGCTGTCCTCCACGCAAGAAAAACCGAAGTGCTGCATCGTTTCTTTGATAGCCGCGAATGACCCGGAGATGACTATAAACTCATCCTTGTCCCGTCTGGCGCGAGCGGCGTCGACGGCTGCTGCAATGGTCGAAAAACTTTCTGCCTCGGCCCCCAAATCTTTCAAGCAATCTTTCAGATAATCCTTGCTGTGACTGGATCTGCGCCCCTGCGCCTCAGCAACGAAAACTCTCTCGCCGGCGCGAACCAAACTGTTGAGCACTCGCCTGGCGTCCTTGCTCTCAAAACAGGAAAGCACAAAAAGCGGCTTCAAAGCGGGGTAAAGCTGGTCCAGAGAAGCTCGCAAAGCCTGCGCTCCGGCTGGATTATGGGCCCCGTCCAGAAGCAAATCGGCACCGGGCAGATACTGCAAACGTCCGGGCCAGCGGACATTTCTCAATCCAGCGCCTAATGTTTCAATATCAAGCTTGTAAATAACATCCACTAATTCCTGCGGGCGCGGTGGAGTTTGTCCTGAGGCAAGTTCTGAAGTCGACCGAGCTATCCCCATTTCAACTTCTCGATCGACGGTCATGAATTTAGCGCAGGCCAGTAAAGCAACCAGACCGTTCATCAACTGGTGACTTCCCTTGAGCGAAAGATTTTCTTTGAGCAGGCTCAAAATGGCAGCATCCGAAATAGACGACTCTCTTTTTCCATTGATGTACAGCCAAATTTGATCGCTGGCGGAGACAGCATACACAGGCGACATTTTCTCACGAGCAACGCGCAAAACCTCATCTAGAGCGGTGTCCTGGCAAGCAGTCACTACTGATATTCCAGGCTCGATAATCCCTGCTTTTTCAAAAGCGATTTTCTCGATCGTATTTCCGAGCAAATGAGTATGGTCGAGGCTGACGTTGGTGATCACCGTCACATAAGGGTTTGTGCGCACGGTCGTGGCATCGAACCGGCCGCCCAATCCAACTTCCATCACTGCCACATCGATTTTGCACTCTGCAAAATACATGAATGCAATGGCGGTGAGAAATTCAAACCATGTAAGTGTGCCCATGTCAGGATTTTCCCGGGCGAACTTTTCGGACAATCCACGCAGCTGCGTGCTCAGGCGCGCGAAATCTTCATCGCTTATCGGCTTGCCATCGACGTGAAAACGCTCATTCCAGCGCAGCAAATGCGGCCCGGTAAAACGACCGACTTTGTAGCCGCGGCAGCGAAGTATGCTGTCTGCAATCGCAACCGTCGAGCCCTTGCCGTTCGTGCCGCCTACGTGAATGCAGGCAACATCAGCTTGAGAAGCCAGCCCCTCCATAAAACGACGCATTCTCTCCAGAGTCGGGCGCGTCGTAGTCGGTGTCAGACTCTCAAGATATGTTTTCGATTCGAGGTAATTCATCGATGCGCTTTCAGTAGACGACAGCATCAGCCGGAGTCAAAGCAGGCGGCAGGACTTGCTTAAACACCGGGCGGGAAATTATAACCACAATTCAAGCATCAGATGGGATGATGCTATTCTCAAACAGGCATCTGGCAGACCGGCTGAGAGGATTCACTTGTGGCGCTATTTACACGCGAACATACATTCAGATCCGACAGGATCCATGAGGGTCATATTATCAATTTACGCGTTGATTACCTGCGCAATCCGGAAGGCAGAGAGGTTATCCGCGAGCTTGTCGAGCACAATGGCGGCGTCACGGTTTGCTGCAAGCCTGACAAGAATTCGGTAGTACTCATCAAGCAATACCGCTATTCGGTCGACGAATTACTTTATGAGCTGCCCGCCGGACGCATCGAGAAGGGCGAAGAGCCGATTTTGGCAGCCAAGCGGGAATTGACCGAAGAAACGGGATATTCAGCAAATAAATGGCGAGAACTGGTGCGCGTGTATACCGCACCCGGGTTTTGCAATGAAATGCTTTACATGTACGAGGCGACCGACGTGATTCTTACCGAGCAATCTCTTGATGACGACGAAGAGGCGGAAGTAATTGTTATGTCTCTGGCCGACGCCTGGCAGCTGGTGTTGGACGGCAAGATTCGAGATGCCAAGACAGTCGCAGGCTTGGGACTTTTAGGTGCCGGAAAGTAAACGATGAGGTCAAACCCCGGCATTAATGCCGGGGTCTCATTGTGAGGATGAATGTGAACGGTTGAGCGATATTGCACCAGCACGAATAACTGCTCATTCGAGCTTGCACGCAACCCCCATTTCTAACGCGAGGGCCCCGGGAGACACTCGCGCATAGGGAGCTTCAAAACGCTCTGAGCAGTTGAAGAAGCAGTATTCCTATAACACCATTATACATACCTACGTATGTGTGTCAATTATTAATCGATCATCTTTCATGTCAATCGTTACTGGTGAGGATGCGCGCAATCCATTGCACAACCGTATTGGTATACTAAGGCAAAATTTTTCCGATTTTAAGATCGCGTTTTACACAGCATAGAGAGCCTGCACACCAGGCCAAGAGGTAGCAATGACACCGAAAAAAGTTGAAAAGACCGGACCTAATCTCCCGCTTCAGGCCGCCTTCTACATGGCGATCTCAAGTGCATTGGTTGTCGGGTTCAGCTTTGAGGTGATCAAATACTATCCGCTTCCTGCCAGCGTCGATCCTTATTTTGATGGCTGGACGGGCGCTGTCTGGGGTCTGGTCGTAGGCGCGGTTGCCGGTCTCGTACTCGGTTACCTCACAGACGACAATCACTTTCAATCTAATTAGTTAAGGGTTCGCAAATCACCAGTAGGCGGCTCAGCTTCAAGCGGTATAGTCCTCGGAAGCTGCCTGGACGGCGGCGCTGTCAGTGTTTATTCTTGCAGCTTCGAAATCTCTCCGAATCCGACAGCTTTGGCTGCGCAAAAGTGGTCTATTCGAGAATCGGCTTCAGTCCTTCGGTAACAATGTCCGCCAACTTCTGGTGCCCGGAAGGTGAGAAGTGCGATCGATAATACAGGGGACTTGGCTGCATTGGCGCCAGGCTCGGGAATTCTGCATTGGCGTCGATAATTGTGATTCCCTCTTTTTCCCCCAGCTTTTTAAGGCATTCGATTTCTCTGAAATAGAAAACCATATTGTTCGGCGCCGGCAGAGTGACGATTACCAATTTCGAGCCGGCTTTTTTGCATGCGAGGTTGAGCATCCGCAACACACGTCCAGCTAAATTGACATCAGATTTCGCAGCATCGTGCAACAGTTTATAACTGTCGCCCTGATCCGCAAAGGCACCGGCAGAGCCTGCTCCACCCCTGCGCGCTTTGACCGTCCAGTTCCAGATATTCTCGTGAGAAACCTGTTTGTCGAGGTCACGGGTCTCATCCGACAAGGAATTTCTGGTTGACTGATAGTCGCCAAATTTGGTCAGTGAAACTGTTCGCATCACATCGTCGTAGAGATTTGAAAACGGCGCAAATAGGCCGCCCGAGATATTCGTGTACCACTTGCTGCTGTTGCGCAGCATGAAGTCGTCGGCAGAGAGCGCTTGAAAAAGATGGCAATTGCGCCGCAGCCATTGGCTGGCAATCATATAGCGTCCACTTTCTGTGTTCAGCCAGCCATCAAGGAAAGTGAAATCGAGAGCCAGTTCGTCTCTGTTGTTCAGCGAAAGAGTGGGCGCCGGCATCGTCAATGTTCCGAACTTGGGAAGATTTTCGCTCGAATCAAAAATGTGATAAACAACCACCGTCACATCCGGTGAATACTGCCGCACCCTAAAGAGAAATTGCACAAAGTATTGCACCAGCCCATAGTTCGACATTCCAAAATTGATTGTTTCGAATCGCCTGGAATCAGTCTCTGCATGCACACCCGCAGAGACTCTTCTGGCGCTTGAACCATTGAGATTGTCTTCCACCAGACGAGCGAATGTGTCCTCAATGCTCACCTGCAACGCCTGGGTTTTTGAGTCACCGATGAAGGCAATCCGTTTTACTCCGGCAGGTTTTGCTACCTGGTGCTCGACATCGCGCAATCCTGCCGATGATATCTTGGCTCTGGAAAATCCCTCGTGGCGAAAGTCAACCCATTTATTTTCCAGATGGGTAATGCCCAAAATCGGATCGGCTTTGATGTACTCGTCATCGCCCAGTCCGACCAGTGCCAGCGCCAGTTCAGCAAAAACCGCCATCAATACAAATATGACAAGCATCGAGGGAACAACCAGAAGAGCAGCCATCAGCTTCGATGAATCGAAAGGCTTGCGCGGTCGAATCAACGGACGCGCTCGCCTTTCGAACTTGCCTACAGTGGGCGTCGACGTGATGATTTCAGGATCGTAGAGTGTGGTTGGAGACATTTTTCTAGAATTGGAAGTAAATAAAGGGTTGAATTTCTCCGCGACAGAATGCCAAAAGCACTAATCCGATGAAAAAGGAAATGCTGATATTTGCCATTGCCGGCAGTGGCAGTGCAAAAGAGAGCGCCGGCGGTCCGGCGAAAGATTGTAAGTCCAGTCCAGGAAATGCATGAGCGTCTCTGTATGTTGATTTCCCGTTCTTCTCCATCTGCTTGACCAAAGCACCGCTTACAAGAATCACCAGGTATATGGAGATGGCAGCCGGAACAGGCGAATTGAAGAAGGTTTGAGCGACTTGGCAATTGATGTGAGCTGTTTTCAGAGTAAACATGGACGTGAAAACGCTTAGTGCTTCAGGCAATGTTTTGGCGCGGAACAAAACCCAACCGCTCAGCACCGCTACAAGAGTGATGACGTGAGCGACAGCCAAACCGGCAAACGAATTGGCGACACGAGACAATGCAGGCGCCTTTGCCAATTGTTTGTCCCAGATGCGGTTTACTGCCAGACCGAGTCCGTGAAACAGTCCCCAGAGCACAAAGGTCCACGAGGCTCCATGCCAGAGTCCGCCCAAAAGCATTGTCGTAATCAGATTAGCTGAGACTTGCGCATCTTTGGCTCTGGAGCCGCCCAGTGGGATAAAGAGATAATCGCGCAGCCAGGTGGAAAGACTCATGTGCCAGCGATGCCAAAACTCTTTGAGACTGGAGGCAATGTACGGCATGTTGAAATTTTCCGGAAGCGAATATCCGATGAGCTGCGCCGAGCCTCTGCCGATATCGGTGTAGCCGGAAAAATCGTAGTAAATCTGAAATGCGAAAGCAGTGATGCACAGCCAGCCTTCAAATGTGCCCATCAAGTTTGGATTGTCAAAACCAGCTTTGACGATGGGCGCAAGATTGTCTCCGAGCGCAGTTTTTTTGAACAGTCCCTGCGCGATCAAAAACAAGCCGGCAGCAAATTGATCGAATGTCACCTGGGGTTTTTCATCGAGCTGTTTGTCGAAGTCTTGATAACGCTTGATCGGTCCGGCAATTTGAGACGGAAAGAAAGATGCAAAAAGTGCAAACCGCAGCGGATTTTTGACCGGCTTGCTTCCTTTATATATGTCCACCAGGTAATGAATGAATTCGAAAACAAAGAAAGAAATACCCAGAGGCAGGATGATCGGCAAATCGCCAATGCCCACACCTTTGTCCAGAGGCAGTGCCAGCGCATGACCCAGCCAGGCACAGGACGTATTGATGGAGTCGAGGATGAAATTGGTGTACTTGAAGATGGCAAGCATCGACAGATTGACGGTAATTCCCGCAATCAAAACCAGCCGCCTGGCCACACGTTTTTCAAAGCGATTGACCAGAAGTCCCAATACATAGTTGACGACGGTCAGGCCCAGGAGCAAAAGCCCGTAGACCTTAAAGGAATACATATAGAAAAAGTAGCTGGCCCCAATCAGCAATATCGGCTTGACCTGCCTGGGCACAAGCCAGTAGGCAAGGACCACCACAGGCAGAAAGACCAGGTATTCGAAGCTGTTGAATAACAAAGCGGGGCGGCTCCAAAAATTTTGCCTCGCCGGGGCGTCGAAAGGGTTGAATGCCCCATACGACGAGACTTAAGGAGTTTACAAGATAGACAACTTTGTTCCATGACTACCCTCTCAGGTTGGGGGGCAGAACATAAACCGTTTCTCACAAAAACGCCCGAAAACGCGGAAAAATATGCGTTCGATTCCAATACGCTAAAAAACAAATTCGCATTCGATATCCAACGCATAGATACCGGTCGTCGATCTCGATCAGCCTAGCGGCGCGGATTGATCCGGCGCTTGTTAATGAAACGATGCCACCAAAAGTGGCATCGAAACCAATGCAACGTATTGCCGAGCAATGCATTGTTAAATGACCTCTGGGGTACTTCCGAACATATTCCAATTTTCGATTGACGCGATACACTAAATGCATCAACGGTGAGCCGTCACTCAAACGAGTTGATTGCTTTGAGCCGAGGGGCCCTGTGGAAACGCCAGGTTGGCGCTAACCAGAAACGGTAGCAAGGGAGCCCGCATCACATGAAGGACTGACTGAAGTGTGATGAGATACTGAGCCCAACGCAAGGGGCAGTCAGGCAGTAGCTTAAACGCCATCGCAGAGCAATCTGGATGGCGTTTTTGTTTGTGCTGTTTTTGAAGGGCGCTGCCATACATCGCCCTTTCGCTGCGTCATTTTTTCTTACAGTGGCGCTTTGCATGCGCCTGTTTTTCCTTTCCGTCTCAATTAGAACGCGCGAGATATCCACTGGGTATAATTCGCATATTCAAACAAAACAAATCCGGAGTTCAAAGTGCCAAAAGATAGAATCAGCCTGCAGATTCTTTTTCAAACTCTGCCGAATTTCTCCGAGCGAGAGCTTACCGAACTGGCCGCCAACGTTTCCCACCGCGCGCCGGCATTTAGATATCAGCTGCCCAAGGACACATCAGTCGACGCAGAGGGGGGCGCGGCAACTGATAATCACAAAATCAAGATCAGTTTTTGCAACCGCAAGTTGGAGGGGCAAGCTCTTGCACAGATTTGCGCTCACATTCGTTTGGTTCCGGATGCAGCCGAAAAGATAGAACAGCATGCCTCGTACATCGAGTTGTCGGTGGAGCCGAACCCGGCAAAGCCCCTGGATGCTTATCAAGTTCTGGCATTTTTAGCCTGCGTGATTGCCACGCAAAGCGGCTTGATCATTGCCAATATCAATGGATTTACAAGTTTCAATGCAGCGCAGATCCTGACTTTGTTTGCCGACGAAGATTGGCTCGATGCAATCGAGAACATGCCTCCGCTCTTTCTCTTTAGCGGCCCGGTGATTCACGAGTTCGACGACAATGAGTTGCTGTGGATGCGCTCCTACGGAAACCACCTGCTTGGAATTCCCGACCTGGGGACGATAATCTCAAAAGAGATACTGCAGGAGTATGTGCCGATGACACTGGAGGTGTTCGACAACATCATGTCCTACATGATTGAATCAGGTAGCAAGGTCGAGCCAGGACACACGATGGAAAGCGAATCTGTAGTGATAAATGTCCGGGACCAACCGGCCAGGCCTGATCAGTATTTCTATCAAAGCCCGTCAGGAATGCTGCGCATCGAATACACTCCGAAGCCCGGTTTGATACTGCCAAGATTTTGATTTGCGCCGAGGCCTCAACTCTTTGAAATGAAAAGGCTATCCACTCAATTTGTTTTGCTCTTGCTTACTGCAATGCTTATGCAAGGATGCAGCCGCGACACGTCAGGCGGTACAGCCGTAGTCGGCAGCAAGACGGAACAGCCGTCAGCAAGCGCAGCCGAGAATGCCTACAAAAATCGCTCAAAGGAATTTCCATCTGACTTCCCGCTGCCTAAGTATCCCAACTCTCAAGTGGAAATTGCGCATCTGCGCACGACCAGGAGTTCTGCTCCCATTGTAGTCCTGCAAACTACTGACAGCGTCCATTCTGTTTTTCTCTTTTACGCCAAAAGTTTGAAGGAAACAGGGTGGGACATAGGCAAAGTCGTCAAAAGACAAACCTACATGATGCTGGCTGCCACAAAAAACGGCAGAGAGACTACCGTCATGATTTCCGAAACGCGAAAAGGAACAACGGCAATTTCACTTTTTGCGGGCAGGAAATAGACAGTCGATATCCGCCGCATATCCAAAGCCGGCACTACTTACACCCTGATCGCGCGAGATCCCGCTATATCAAGCTCATCAAAATGATCCAGCGCTTGTTAATGTAATCGATATGTCCAGGAGAGCACCACATGCGGTTCTTAACTTTGCCAAGATAGACTTTCTAAAATGTCCTTTGGGGTAGTTGTCTGTATACCGCAACGCGATAAACTAATTGCATAAACGGTGAGCGATCACTCAAACGAGTTGATTGCTTTGAGCCGAGGGGCCATGCGGAAACGCCAGGTTGGCGCTAACCAGAAACGGTAGCACGGAGCCCGCATCACATGAAGGACTGACTGAAGTGTGGTGAAATACTGAGCCCCTGCAAAGGGCAGTCAGGTAGTAGCATGAATGCCACCGCAGAGCAATCTGGGTGGCATTTTTGTATTTCCATTTCTTCAGCTTTTTGCCCCGTAATGGTTGATTCGGTAATCCAGCTCCTCAGCTTTCTTTTAATCGCGCTGCTTTATTCGTCGGTGGGACATGGCGGCGCGACGGGCTATCTGGCGATTTTGTCCTTGACAAAGCTGCCGCCCAATGAAATATCGACCACAGCTCTCGTTCTCAACGTGCTGACTGCAACTGTTTCGCTATTGTTTTTCATCGAAGCAAAACAGTTTAAGCTCAAAGTGTGCGCGCCCCTGCTTGCCACTTCCATTCCAGCTGCATTTGTAGGTGGAATGGTGTCATTGCACAAGGGTTATTTCTTGCTTCTGGCGCTGGTACTTTTGACGACGTCGATAAAGCTCTTCTACGACTCCTTTCACAAACCTCCCCAAGACCATGAAACCAAGGCGGTCAACATCCCTCAAGCTTTAGGTATCGGTGCAAGCCTAGGGCTGCTCTCCGGAATGGCTGGTATCGGGGGCGGTGTCTTTCTCAGCCCTGTGCTTCTATTTCTGAATTGGACAACGGTAAAACAAACTTCTGCAACGGCTGCAGTCTTCATTGTCTGCAACTCTATCTCTGGACTGATCGGAAGGGCAGTTACAAACAGATTGGAATTCGGCTCGATAGTACCGTATCTGGTGGCAGCCTTTATCGGTGCGGTGGCCGGATCATTTCTGGGCGCAAAAAAATTGCAGAACAACCTGCTCAGGCGAGCGCTGGCTGCAGTTCTCCTGGTCGCCGTCGGCAAGCTCATGATGCTGTTTTTTAAGTAAATAGCGTGGTGCTGTTCTTTAAGTATACGGTCTGACGCGCCGGCATCTTGCCGGCTTCGGCAGAAAAATGGCTTGTCCGGGATGCCGCCAGGATGCCGGGACTACTCAGGTGCTTCTGCCGTCACTAAGTGAACCGCATTGACGCATGACATCGCCCCTACAACTATTTCAAGAGCAGTTCCACATACGTATCTTCGTTGAAGCCAACAACAATAGTCTTACCCTTGCGCCATGTCGGCGCCCTGAGATTGCCGGTCGGTCCGATCATCAGTGAAGCAATCTCGTCATCATCCGCTTTAGCCTTTTTCAAATCGAGGCGAATCACTTTTTTGCCTTTGAGCGAATAAATTTCATCGGCTTTCTCGGCCATCTTCAAAGCTTCACTTCTATCGATTTTAGTTTTCTTCGCATCGACCAAAACTTCCGCCGACACATGTTTTCGCCCAAGAAACTCTTGAGCCTTTAGGCAGGTTTGTCAGCCATTGCGGTAATAAAGCCAATCTACAGATTGAGACACGAGAAAATCCTCCGAAGTCAGAGGCATATTATCGTATAAGATGAGTCCCGGCGTAATAGATCCCCCGCAGGCGCGTTTCACAAAACTCTGTTATTTTTCAGAATATGGGAATATGCTCTTTGGGGCCAAAACCCGCCGGCGGCAGTTAATGGGCTATTTTAAGGAGCGGCTTGATGCAGTTCAAATTCACGCAAATCAGACACCAGGGCAGTCCTGTGGGGGCTTCCTGGATTTGCAGGCGCCTGGTTGCAGCTTCGATTCCACTTTGCTTGTACGCATCCCTGGCCTTTGCCCATCTGCCGGCTCAGGCAGCGGACGCCAACTTCAATGCGGCGGTCAAAACGTACACGGCAGGCAAATACGCGCAAGCCCTCGCTCAATTTCAAGTTGTCGCTCAACAATATCCTTCCGACCCGCTCACAAGGTATTACATGGGATTGTGCTACCAGCACACCAATCAGGTCAGCCAGGCGACGCAGATGTATACCTGGGTCGAGCGATATGCCCGCAGTCCTCAGCTGAAGGCGCAGGCAAGAGCGGGGCTAGACTCGATGAATCGCTACAGCTCCAGCCGCACACATCCTGGCAGTGCTCCGCCGCCACCGGCGCCTGACGCCAAAGCCGCCGACGGCAAGGCTGCAGATCCGAAGAAGGTAGCTGACGCAAAAGCCGATCCCAAGGCGATGAAGTGCAAGAAAGTAATCCAATTCACGTCCCCTTCCAGCAACGACCAGCGCAGCATTCAGATGTTCGGACCGTTTTGGGATGCCGCCCAGGAGAAATTTAGAGGGAAGGTCGATTTCCAATTGGTCGATGCGGACGCTTCTAGCTCAGCGGAGTTGGTCAAAAAATACAGTGTTTCTACCTACCCTCATGTGGTTTACCTCGACAAAGACGGCAAGGTGCTGAGCAGCCAGGGCGGTGCATCGGGTGACATCACAGGGACGATTGAAGGATTCAAATAAGCGTATTTCCTCAATACGTTATTTGCAAAACACCTTTTAAGTTTTTTCCGAAAGTGCATACGCAGCAATTCCAAATGCAACAGAAACATTTAGCGATTCTTTCATGCCTTTCATCGGCAGGTCGGCGACGATATCGCTCAAGGCGAGCGCTTCTGCAGAGACGCCGGACACCTCATTTCCAACTACCAGACACAAGGGGCGAGAAATCTTGCCCTCTTTTAGCAACTCCGAAAGCGGTTGGGAATTATCTGTCTTTTCAAGCGCGAGAATTTGAAATCCGCGTTCTTTCAAATCGCGCAAAATGCTCACGCAACCAAAGCGCCATTCCCAATTGACGGTGTTTTCCGCGCCCAGACTTACTTTCTCAATTTCTTTTCGCGGCGGTGCGCCGGTGATACCACACATGTAAATCTTATCCATTCCCGCACCATCTGCGGTGCGAAAGATGGCGCCGACGTTGAACAAACTGCGGACATCTTCGACGACCGCGACAAAGCGTTCTACATATTGCTCACCGCATTTTGCGCTGTCATTGACGTTGAGCACGCCCATTCGTTTGCGCTTTTCCTGCTCGCGCTCGAGCGTGGCGAAGACGGCAGCCAGGCGAGCAGTAATCGGTCGCCGGCAAGTCGGGCAGGTGGTCTTGGTTCGCCCGGCAGGCAAATCAGCGCTGAACTGCTCGTGACATTCAGGGTAGGGGCAGAAGTTTTCTGTGAGCGGCATGAGGTCTTGAAGCGAATCAAAGCTGGTAAGAACGGCTGAGCACGCAAGATTTCTACCATCATGACCGAGACAACACAACCTCTTGACAGGTGACACGAGGCGCAGGGTCTCTAGTGGTCGGGTCAATGGCAAGCTGGAAGGTTTGGGGAATTTTGCAAAAAGAGTCTAATTTAGAACCTATTTTCGAGCCTGAAACAACACCAAAACGGCAGTCCGCGCTAGACTATTCAGCCTGTAAGTAAGTTTCACCGCCCGCCAGGCGTGAAGCTCATGGCTCGTTAAGAATCTGTAGAGTTTGGGTGAGTTGAGCGGCGAAAGAAGCCGGAGGTAGGAATGAAAGTCGTAGAAAAGTCCAAAGCTGGATCGAAGCAAGGGCAGGAAACGCAAACTAAAGGGCAGGGTCAGAAAGTGCCACGTGGAGAGCGCAAAGAACTTTTGAAAAAATTCCCGGTCAAAGTAAACCTGGAAAACTACGAGGAAGCCTACAGAACATGGGAGTGGGAGCACGCCAAAAAGGAAGTTGATTTCTTCGCCGGCGGTAAGGTCAATGCTGCGTATAACGCTGTAGACCGCCACTTGCACGATGGTCGGCGCAATAAGGTTGCCCTTTACGCCATCGACGCTCAAGAAAGACTCCAGAAATTCACCTACCAGGAAATCTACGAAGCATCCAATCGCATCGGCAATGCGCTCAAAGAATTGGGCGTCCTGAAAGGCGATCGTGTTTTCATTTTTCTGCCGCGTGTGCCGGAGCTCTACACGGCGACAACCGGCATTGCCAAAATCGGCGCCATCGCCGGACCGTTATTTTCAGCATTTGGACCGGATGCTTTGCGC
>JADZFV010000285.1 GCA_020854255.1 Candidatus Melainabacteria bacterium
ATAATCGATCTCAATCAGCCGATTCTCGGCATCTCACTTGTATGTGTTGGTGCCGACGGAGGTCACGTTGCCGTTTCGTTTTAGGCAAAAGTCAGAGTCTTGAGATTGTAGATGGCATTCATTGCGGAGGCGAGACCGGTAGCGACCCGCTCCTCAAAAATCCTGGGCGCAGGCAGAGCGGCACTACGGCTATTTGCCTGCTTCTCTGGTGGACTTTGTGCCGGCGAGAATATCATTGAGTTCTTTGGTGAAACTCTCCTTCAAATCAGGAGAAAAACCTATATGCACTTCAGCCACATTTCCATCTTTGCCGACGATGACGGTCTGTGGGATGCCGCGTACTTGATAAAGCTCGGCAACCTTGCCTTCAGTGTCCAGCCCGACTGAGACTTTCAAATTTTTCTTGTCGAGGAATTGTTTGATTTGCTCCGGTGTTTCCTGAATGTTTACTGCCAGGAAAACGACATTTTTGTCCTTGAGGGAGCTTGTTACTTCGGTGATAATCGGCAGCGCCATAGTGCATGGCCCGCACCATGTTGCCCAGAAGTCGAGCACGACCACTTTGCCTTTTTGTGAGGCGAGATTGAACTTAGCACCATCTACGGTGTCCAGGTCGAATGCAGGTGCCGGCTTGTTGACGAGCGGATGCACAGAGGCCGGCGCAGCGGCTCTGTCTTCCAGGAAGCTCTTCACTTCTTGTGCTCCTTCAGGCTTTTTGAAAGCCAGCTGGTCGGCAGTCGGCTCGACGTTGGCCTGTGTGTTCGTATAACTGCAGGTGAGAAGCGCTGAGATGCCTTGAGGAGCACCCGGTTTGTTGGCCAGCACTTTGGACATGTCGGCTGTTACTTGAACAATCCAGGGTTCTTTTCCCTGCTTCACCCACATGTCCCAGGTGAATTCTTTTTGTGTGAAGCGCAAGTGATCGCATTCGTCCGCGCCGACCTTCTCCTGTCCTAAGTGCTCGACTTTGAGCACGTCAGCCAGTATTTGGTTGTAGGGATCGGAATTGCACATCGACTCGATCAAAGACATGCTGCTGAAGCCGCCTCCGACTATTTGATAGTCGATTGTGTCGAAAACCTGGGAGAGGTTTTCCGGAGCCGGAACGCTCATGTATTTGTTGAGCACGGGCGTGTACAGATAAGCGGTTTTGCCGTCGCAGACCATTTGCCCTCCCATCTTGCCGCTTTCCAGGTTGAGAAAGAACTTGTTGGGCCGCGCAAACGCTACTTTGAATACCGATGACATAGACGTTTGCTTGTCCGCCGCCGAAATCTTCATATCTGTTGACATGGTCTGAGTGAAACCCTTCAAGTTCTTATAAAAGGCGCCAACACCTTTCATAATCTGACCGGATTTCTCGTCCATCTGGGTGGAAGCAGATGCGGAATCCTTGGCGGGAGCGGCTGCGTGTCCGGGGCTTGTCAGGACGCCTGATTGCGCTGATAAGGCCAAAAGGCAGACCAGAGCGCCACTAAGAAGATTTTTTGTCTTGGCAGTATTCATGTAATAGTCCGGTTTAAGGGAAGGCAAAGGCCACGTAGAATGGCAATTGTAATTGATCCTTGCCTGTGCGTCTTTTTTGGTTAATTACCGCGTGTCAGGTCCGGCTCGGGTGTTGGGTATGACTTGGCCGCATTTTTGTGGTTTTCCGGTCTGGGAAATGTGCCGTAATGCTGCTCAACATCCGTATTTGGTGTTTCTAACTTTGCTGCGTTATCCGGCTTGCCTGATTGGTCGGGCTTTATTGTTGCGTCGGTTTTAGTTGTTCTTGCCCGTTTGGCCAGGTCGAGCGATTCGATCTCACCGCGAGCGCGCGCCGTATCCGTGCGTTTTTTGTCTTCTTCTTCCAGCCAGAAGAGAATGCGTTTTGCCACGTTATTCGGATTTGTATCCATTGAGCTGCGCGCCCAGGAATAGGCTGCAGTCAGATGACCGAATTTGGTCGCTTCAATGGCAACACGCGCCATGGTTGCGGCAATCTTCTCTTTTGACATGTCGCCCCAGTCGACATAGCCGGATGGAGTTCCCATATTCTCCGAGAGCAACACACCATTGGCGTGTCCGAACGTCATCGATTCATAGGTTCGACCAATTCTGTACTCGAGAACATTCAAATTATCGGTGTTCGGTTTGAATCCACGCACCATATAGCTGACACCACTTGGCGTCAAGAAGATGCGGGCCAGGACTCCTTCCGGAGTAGTGATTTTGGCTTTGTCCAACGCGCGAGTAACATACGGGTCTCTAAACACTTCTTCGAGTTTTTGATAATTTGCCGCAAGCGGTTTTTGACTGGCCAGGATCACCAGGTTAGACTGATCCGAAGCCAGGGCCAGGCAATATTTGAATTGACCGTTGAGCGCCGACATGACGGCTCTAATAGAATCAGGCGAGATTTCACCGAGTTGCAACCAGAGACTGAGCACCCCATCCGGTGTCAGACGGTCTTTGACGCACTCGAAATATTCCGAGGTGAATAAATTGCAGACGCCCACTTGCCAGGGATTGGAAGGCTCGGAGATAATGACGTCGAATTTTTGAGTGGTGGCAAGTAAGAAATTGCGACCATCATTTATTTCTACTTTCACTCGCGGGTTTTTTTCCGGTTCGTGCGTATGCCGGTTGAATGTTTTGGCGGCTTCGATTACAGCCGGCTCCAGCTCAACTGCTGTTATTGTGGTGACTGGAAAGTTTAAAAGCTCGGCTACTGTGACACCGGAGCCCCAGCCGATTACACACGCTCTTCTTGAATTGGGGCGGAAAAGCATCGGATAACTGGCCAGTAAAACTTGCTGTGACATATCGGCGCCGTCACTGGCATCCACACAACCATTTGTCAGCAAGGAATAGGTTCCAACCTTATCGCCTTCGGCAAACTTCAAAATGGCAACATTTGAGCAAGGTCCGTCCTTGTAATAGATGAGCTGAGTTCTCGCCATTACGGTGCTCCAGTTGCTCTTCGGATTGAGAACGTCGTATCCGTCTCTCATCGCTCTGCGGGTTGACTGAGCCAGAAGAAAATCTTTCTTGTCGCCAACGGCGTAGGGGTTGAGGATGAAGCTGCTGAAAACAATGACGCCAAAGAAAACGCAAGCAAGTTTGACCATCAGTTTTGCATCTTGTTGCGCAAAGATCATCACGGTTCCAACCAGCATGTTGACGCCGGTAGCGATGACCATTGTCTTTTCAACTCCGAATTGCGGAATCAACACAAAGCCGGCCAAAATCGATCCGACGATCGCACCCATTGTGTTTGCACTATAGACAGTGCCTACGGAGCTGGCAATGTGCTCGATATCGGAGGCGGTGCATTTGATGACGATGGGAAAGAGAGCGCCCAGAAAGAGGGTCAGAGGTAAGAGCATCGCCTCAGCGAGGATAAAACGGATCCAGACGGAGAAAAGGGCGTTGGGCAATAACTCATTGAGTTGAAGATTCCAGGTTGGCAAATACCTGCACAGGACAAGCGAAGTGAGGCAGCCAGTTGCCACCAGTATTTGAAAGACTCCAAAGGCCAGATAGGGCTGACGAAACCTGTCCACGACTTTTGCTGAGATGAAGCTGCCCAGAAAAATTCCAGATAAAAACGTCGACAGCATTACGGTGAATGCATACGTGCTTCCGCCGATCACCATGCTCAGTGCGCGAGTCCAGCACACCTCATAAATCATTGCTGCCGCACCTGAAATAGCAATGGCTGCCAACGCTACATATATTTGATTGGGAAGTTTCGCCCGTTTTGTACGGGCAGCGTCACTAGGCTGCGTTGTATCATCGCTGGAAGCGGCAACCGAAGCTGCAATAGGGGAGGTTTCACTTGCGGCTGCGGTGTCTTTGGATTGACCGGTTGAATCGGGCTCTTCTGCATCGTCAGCGATCTTATGTTTTCCCTTACGCTTCTTTTTCTTCTTCGAGTTTGAGGTTTCGAGTGCTGCATTACTGTCTTTTGTTGTTGCGCCCTGCTCTGCATCATTCGATTTCGATGACGGATCTGCACGTGTTTCAGCGTCCTTGGGTGTACCTATATATAAGACGAGCAGACACAAGAAAACGTTGAGTCCGGCGGCAATTAGAGTAGTAGTAGACAAGCCCAGCCCGGGCAAGAGAATGAGCCCCGATTGGGCTGCACCACATACGGCGCCTAAGGTGTTGATTGCATAAATGGTGCCGACTCTGTCACCGACTGTGGCGAGGCTCACGGTCACGTACTTCGACAAAAGAGGCAGGGTGGCGCCCATCAAAGTTGTGGGCAAAAGAAGAATTATCGCAGCCAGAGCCAGTCTCAGAAGGCTGAAGGCGAAGAAATCGAAATGAGTCAATTCCCAAATGACACGATAACTGGAGACAGATATGGTGAGAAGTATGGGCACGATTAGTGCCCAAAGCCCGATTATCCCTTCCAGAATTCCGTACCAGAGAAAGGGTCTGGACACCTTGTCGGCAATGCGCCCGGCGCAAAAACTGCCCAGTGCCAGTCCCCCCATGAAAACAGCCAGGACGGTGGCTGTGGCAAACGTGGTTGAGCCGAATATGAGAGTCAGGTGGCGGGTCCAGACAACCTGGTAGATCAGGCTGCTGAAACCGGATGCAAAGAAGAGCGCCAGGACGAGCAAGAACATCTCTCTATGAAATGGCTTGGACTCGCTTTCTGCGCTCATCCTGTAATTGTAGCTACTTTATGCCGCTCAGTTGGCGATGTCGGCGTCAATAATGTCGTCGTCGCCTTTCTTGCCGCCTGCAGATGAAGAGCCGCTTGCGCCGGAAGAGCTGTCTGCCTGTCCGGAACCAGCTTCTGCTTCTGCTTCTGCGCCTGCGCCGCCTGCTCTGGCGCCTGCCGGTTGGCGCTGAGCGTCTTGCGAAATCAAGACGATTACTCCGCGCAATTCTTCGAGCAATGGCTTCAGAGTTTCGGCATCGGCGCGTTGTTCGATTTTCAAGCGAATGTCGGCGATCAGGCTTTCCGCTTTGTTGCGGTTGCCGCTGGTTAGGGCATCTCCGGCGTCTTTCATCTGTCGCTCGACCGTGTAGCAGAGGTTGTCCGCTTCGTTGCGGGCATCGGCACTTTCTCTTGCTTTTTGGTCTTCGGCAGCATGTCCTTCTGCATCTTTGACCAATTTTTCGATGTCGTCTTTGCTCAGGTTGGTGGACGCGGTAATTGTGATTTTTTGTTCTTTACCGGTGTCGGTATCCTTAGCTGTGACCGACACGATGCCGTTGGCGTCGATGTCGAATGAGACTTCGATTTTAGGTACTGCTCGGGGGGCCGGTCTGATTCCATCGAGACGGAAAGTGCCCAGCATCTTGTTGTCTTTGGCCATGGGACGCTCGCCCTGGAAGATTTGAATGTCTACAGCCGGTTGATTGTCTTCTGCCGTGGAGAATGTCTGCGACTTGTGGGTGGGAATGGTGGTGTTGCGCTCGACCAGTTTGGTCAAGACACCGCCCATGGTTTCAATACCCAGCGACAAGGGGGTGACGTCGAGCAAAACTACGTCACGCACTTCGCCGCCCAGCACGCCGGCTTGGATGGCGGCGCCGATGGCGACGACTTCATCAGGATTGACGCTCTGGTTAGGCTCTTTTCCGCCGGTCAGACTCTTCACGAGATCTTGAACAGCAGGGATGCGAGTGGAGCCGCCAACAAGCACGATTTCTTGCAAGTCTTGAGCCTTCAAACCGGCATCTTGGAGTGCTTGCTCGACAGGCTTGCGGCATTTTTCGACAAGATCTCTTGTCAGTTCGTTGAACTTCGCGCGAGTAAGGCGCATGTCCAGATGCTTGGGACCTGTCTCGTTAGCAGTTACGAAAGGCAGCGAGATCGATGCTTCTGTTACTGTAGACAATTCGATTTTTGCTTTCTCAGCTGCTTCAGTAAGTCTTTGCAGCGCTTGAGGGTCTTTCCTCAGGTCGATGCCTTCTGATTTCTGGAATTCTTCAGCCAGCCAGTTGACGAGCACGTGATCGAAGTCGTCGCCGCCCAGGTGTGTGTCGCCGGAAGTCGATTGCACTTCGAATACACCGTCTCCAACTTCCAATATGGATACGTCGAAGGTGCCGCCGCCCAGGTCGAATACAAGAATGGTTTCGTTGGTCTTCTTGTCAATTCCGTAGGCAAGCGCTGCCGCTGTCGGCTCGTTGATAATGCGCTGGACATCAAGACCGGCGATCAAACCGGCGTTTTTCGTCGATTGTCTCTGCGAGTCATTGAAGTAAGCGGGCACGGTGATAACGGCTGAGGTTACCTTTTCGCCCAGATACTTTTCAGCGTCGTCTTTCAGTTTGCGCAAAATAATCGAGGAGATTTCTTCCGGCGTGTAGTCTTTGTCTCCCATGACTACCTTGCAGCCGCCGTCCGGACCTTCCTTTACCTTGTAAGAAACCATGCTTCGCTCCATTTCAACTTCGTTAAAACGGCGGCCGACAAAGCGTTTGATGGAATAAACAGTATTTTGCGGGTTGACAACCGCCTGGCGGCGGGCAAGTTGCCCAACCAGGCGTTCACCGGTTTTAGAATGGGCAACCACAGAGGGGGTCGTTCTCAGACCTTCCGTATTGGCAATTACGGTGGGCTTGCCACCTTCCATTACCGCTACCACCGAGTTTGTAGTTCCGAGATCGATTCCTACAGCCTTACCCATAGTTGACTCCCTTGGACGAGACATTTACTCCTTTTGTGATACACCAGCTGAAAGCTCATTATCGGTAATGCAAGCTTTTATTTAGTAAGCTGGCCTTTTAAATAAATATATACTTTTGTGCAAAGCGGCGGCCAAGCCATTCACATCTCGATGGGCGCCTGTCCTTTCATGATTTCCAGAGTAGTTGACAGCCCATAGCCGAAAAGCACTTTTTCGGTTGTCATTTCGGCAGGCAGTATGGAAATTTCCACCTTGCTTTCAGGTGTTTTATCGATCACATCGTCAAAACCTTCGGCCCGATCGGAAAATCGCTGATCGTCTACGTGGAAGGAGCCAAAGACTTCCCCTTCATGCAGGAAGGCCAGGCACATCTCATTGTCGGCCGTCACCGTCAAGATGGCCGTTTCCTTCTTAAGTGGACCAATCAGGGCCTGAAGTTCTTTCTTTTCTGCGAAGTCCTTTTCCAGGACCGGCACTCCGAGGAACATCGCCGACATCGACAGCACGACTTCGTCCGGAAGGTCATAGACAGTCAATTTTGTTTCCGGCAAAAAGCTGTCAAGCAAAAGCATTTGAATGGCGGATTCGATCGGATAAGGCTCGACCATTGGTTTTTTGCCGTAGATGCAGCCGACCGCGCGCCCACGATAAAGGATCAGCGCGCCACGCGAAAGCCTTTCATCGCAAATCATTTTTACGCAACCGGTAAGCTGACCTTCCTCGAGATCGGTGATTAATTTGGCGATGTCATAGTCTCCGGATCTAAGTGGAGATACCGAACCGCTCGCTATCGGCGGCATGACAATATCGATGGCTCTGCGCAATTTGAAAGTGCGCGGGTGCGAATCAGCCCACACTGCAAAAGCTGTTTCCGGCTCGCTCGGCAAACCCATTTGCACGCGCTCGGTGGTGCCGATGCGGAAGGCGAAAGTCATAAGCGCCTGTTCCTTATTCATGCAAACGAAAGTGGCAGGCACGACCTGACCTTCATTCAACTCTTCTTGGCAGGGAAGATATCCTGCTATGCCGCTGGGAACAAGCCTCACAGAGTACCCGCCGGGCTCGCTCTGGCAAACTCGACATTTGACGCTGCTTCCTGCTCTCAGTATCGGGTTTTCTTCATCCATCGCCGGCGCTTTTTCCTCTGACTCCTTTTGCCTTTGTATTTTATTTTGGTTTCCGGTTCGATATTGAAATGGCATTAATCGTGCTGGCAGCAATCCTGCCGGTTCAACCCATGCCAGTGTTTTACAGCATCATCAACCATTGATAAGTATTTTGCCCTTTCCGCGTCTGTCAAAAATGAAGCGTGAAAAGAGTTGCGCGCCAGGTTTTCTAATTCTTCCTGGCTCAATTCGAGCGCATTTTGAGCGGCTCTGAAATTGTCGGACACGTAGCCGCCGAAATAGGCCGGATCATCGGAATTGATCGTTGCTCTAATGCCCAGCTCGAGCATTTTTTTCAAGTTGTGTTGTTTTAAGTGCGAGAAAACTTTCAATCTCACGTTGGAAAGAGGGCAGACGGTCAGAGCCATTTGTTCTTCAATCAAATGTCTGGTCAAATCCGCATCCTCGAGACTTCTTACGCCGTGATCGACACGGCTTACTTTCAAGATTTTCAGCGCTTCCCAGACATATTCAGGTGGTCCCTCTTCGCCGGCGTGAGCAACAGTCAACCAACCGTTGGCGCGCGCCCTGTCGAAAACATCTTTGAATTTTTGCGGCGGATTGCCGACTTCTGCCGAATCAAGTCCCACAGCGACAATGCGATCGCCGTATTTGAGCGCGCTTTCCAATGTTTCCATCGCAGACTCGGCGCTCTGGTCGCGCAGAAAGCACATGATCAGCTTGCTGGTTATGCCGAATTTTTTTTTGCTTTCGCTTACAGCCTTGGACAATCCTTCGATTACTACGTCAAACGAAATTCCGCGCGCCGTGTGTGCTTGAGGATCAAAGAATATTTCCGCGTGCAATACATTCTGCGCGTGCGCCTTTTCAAAATAGGCTAAGGCCAGATCGTAAAAGTCTTCTTCTGTGCGCAAAACATTCATGCCTGCATAATAGAGGTCGAGAAAAGACTGCAAGTCTTGAAACTCGTACGCCGCCCTCAGCGCCTCGACTGAGGCGAACGGCACTTTGATCTTATTGCGCTCGGCAATTGAAAAGATGAGCTCCGGCTCGAAAGTACCTTCGATGTGAAGGTGCAATTCCGCTTTGGGCAGCGTGCCGGCCAGTTTTTCCATGTCTGCCTGCTCCTTGAAGACATTAAGTCCAAAAACCGCTCCCCTGTCGGCTCTCTGCAAGCCGACTGCAGTAACTTTTAAATATACCGGATTCAGCTTTTGTTGTCTCAGTTCTTGCGGCTGATATGATTGGGCTGGACTGAGGGTGTAAAAAAGGAAACAGGTCGGGCCTTCGATGAAAGTTTTAATTGCCGTCGAAGACGAGCAGTTTTTAGGTGAGCTGAGTTCGTTCATGGCTGCTTATCCGTGGCCCGCCGAGAGCGAATTTCATGTGCTGCATGTTTGCTTGCCGGTGAAGGTCGGCAGTTTTATGAGCGTTTTGCCTGGTCCTCTTTTGGAAAACATTTCCAAAGAGCGATTGAAAGCAGGTGAACTGCTGGTAGATCAAGTAAAAAACGTCATAGACAGCGTGCAAAACAGCGCCGAAATTAAGGTTGAAGTGGTCGAAGGCTTGCCGAAAGAAGAAATTCTCGATCGGGCCGTAAGCCTCAAAGCATCACTTATAGTGATGGGTTCGCACAGGCGCAGCGTCAGCGATTTGATGATAGGAAACGTCACACAGGCGGTGGTTTCCAACGCGCCTTGCTGCGTTCTTGTCATTCCCCTGTCGCACCGGAAGAACATTGACAATACTTGCGGCGGAAAAGAGCCGCACAAGATTATTTAGGTACGGTTTCGCGAATTATTTCCACGGAGCAGTGAGCCGTAGCTGCCACTACCCGCGATACCTCTCCAAGGAGATTGTGCGCGCAGGTGCCGTGACCCTGTGCTCCGATTAATATTCGATCGGCACCAAAATCGATGGCACTTTCGACAATCTCTTTTTGGGGCGAACCTTCTTTGACTCTGAATTCGACCTTGCCGGCGCTGGTTGAAAGCTGTTTCTTCAGCTTGGCGCTGACGGTTTCTACGAGTGCTCTTGCGGTTTTGCGACGTGTTTCTGTTCCTTCTTCAATCAGAGCCTGCATTTCCTTTTGATTCGTTGTGTCCAAAGGGATAGGCTCTAGCACTGTCAGGATCAAAAACTGCGTTTGTTTGGGCCAGTTTCGCTTGACGGCACTGTCTACAACAGCTTCGGAATATGGCGAGTCGTCTACTGCAATCAGAACTTTCACAAGTTGTCACCCGGCAAATAAACTGATCTTTCACTTCAGTTGTATCGCAAGCTGAAGCGAAAATGCCGCAATTTGACGCTATCTTTACGATGCACCTTATTGTGCCTAGACCAGACCCCGGCGCATGGCTTGCACAGCCGCCTGTGTGCGATCGTCCACGGTCAATTTGTTCAATATGTTTCGCACATGAGTTTTAGCGGTGGCCAATGAAATCACCAGACGATTGGCAATTTCTTGATTCGAACAGCCCTCTACAAGAAGTTTTAAAACCTCCAGCTCGCGATTCGACAGGGGATCGGACAGTCCTGGCAAGTCGTCTGATTGAGCGTTTCCGTTCTGACCGGGCGGTTTCTCGGCTGGTTTGCGTATCTTGACGTTTTTCTCTGCAGCATAACGCCCTAACGCTTTATAGGCGATGGCGGAATCCAGCCAAACATCGCCGGCATGGATGCTTCTTACTGCAGTGTAGAGTCGATCCGGCGCCACGTCTTTCAGACAATATCCGCCCGCCCCCGCTGAGAGCGAAGCAAGGATTTCTCGTTCGCTGTCGTGGGAAGTGAGCATGATTATGCGCTGGCTGGGATTTTCGGCGCAGATTTGTCGGACCGCCTCAATGCCGTCCACTTGAGGCATTCCAACGTCCATCAAGACTACGTCCGGTCTTAGCTCTCTGACCAACCGTACGGCGATCGCTCCATTTTCGGCTTCGCCAATAACACGAATGTCTGAGGTACGCTCCAGGACCGTTCTCAGACCGATGCGCGTGAGCAGGTGATCTTCTACCAGCACCACCTTTATCTCGTTTCTTTTTGAGTGATCATTTTCCATGCGCGGTATTTTTACATCACTACCTGGCACATATTAGGTATCAAAACGTAAGTAGTATCCAAATTACTTTATAGTTACGTGAGTGTTGGTACTGTTTCATTTAGAATCATCCTTTAGGATGACCGCTCTCATTCTTGCCTTTATAGGGAAAAATTTACCCCTGATTGACCTGCCAGAAGTGAAGATGCTTAAACGCTAATCCTTTCTAATCCTCATTATCCGTAAGAGTGATCGGGTCCGCGTCACTCGAAAGAGTGGCTTATACCTACTTGATGGACAGATTTCACCAGTCCAAATTCTTCTGACAACCGTTACGATTTGATTAAGGCTGGAACGTATGTATGGCACCATACGTCATGCTGGGTATATTGCAAACGGAAAGAAAAAAGCGTGCTCCAGAACGGCAAATTCTTGTCGTTACTGGGTTTGCAGGATACCCAAAAAACTTACTCGATAAGTAATTGACATGAACAAATCCAGCCTACAACCAAGACCAAAACTCACTAACACTAAGGGCAAAGGCAAGCATGCCAATGGCTCTGGTGAATACACTTTTCCTCTGGATATCGAATCGGCTGCTTTTGAAGATATTGGCTGGGATCCAGAGGCGGATCCTGTCCTGGAATCTTCCGAGGAATCTTCCGATTCGCCTGCGTCCGGCGAAAGCACATATGTTGAAAAAGGCGATCCTAATGCCTTGTCTTTTTATCTGAGGGAAATCGGTCGGACTAAACTGCTCAAGGGGTCTGAGGAAATCGATCTGGCTCGACGCCTGAAGTCGGGTGACCGAAATGCCAAGAACGACCTGGTGCGAGCGAATCTACGTCTTGTGGTCAGCATCGCCAAGCGTTATCGCAACCGCGGTATGTGTTTTGAGGATCTGATTCAGGAAGGAAGTGTCGGCTTGATAAGGGCGGCTGAGAAATTTGACGCGGAAAAAGGATTTAAATTTTCCACTTATGCAACCTGGTGGATCAGGCAGGCCATCACCAGGGCTCTTGCCGATAAGTCGCGCACCATAAGGGTTCCCGTACACATGATTGAAACCAGAAGCCTGGTCAGGAAAACGACAAAGATCTTTTTTGACCAATACGGTCGCTTGCCTTCTATTGACGAAATCGCCGCATTGTCTGGACTCGATAAAGAAAAGGTTCAGACCGCCCTGAGCGCGGACAAAACGCTTGTCTCCCTTGACCTTCAGGTGGGCGAAGACATGGATACAGCGCTTGCTGAAATGATCCCGGACGAAGGCGGAGAGACACCAGACCAAAAGGTAAGCGCACAGCTGGTTTCAAGGCAAGTTGCCAATCTGCTCGAGCACCTGAGCACTAATGAAAGGTCGCTTGTTGAGCTCAGATATGGGCTTACGGATGGCCAGCCGCTCAGTCTGGAACAGTGCGGACAGCGCATGGGAATGAGCCGTGAGCGGGTCAGGCAGATTGAATCTAAAGCGTTCAAGAAACTCAGAAATAGCAAGGATCTTTTCGAGCTTCGAAACCTTCTAAATTAGTTTCTATAAGCTTTTGAAAATCAGGCCATCGGGCGAGGCGAACCGTTTTTCGAAATGGTGTAATAAAATCCGTTTTGGTATCCATGGAAAATCTATGACCGTCACTACACTCAAGCCCCAGGACGCACAGCTAGTTGAGAGTGGCCTCAACTCACTCAGTCCCAGATGGACCACTGCCATTCTGATTCAGCTTTCCGGCGGCACAAGGCGCACTACGCATTTGATGCGGTTATTGCCCGGATTGTCTGCAAAGACGCTCACCGAGCGCTTGCGCAAATTGCAGAAGCTCGGGCTGGTCACCAGGGAGACCTTCAGGGAAGTTCCACCACGAGTGGAGTACACCCTTACCCCAGAAGGTGAGGAAGTTGTTGTTTTGCTCGCGCAAATTAAAGAAGTCTGCCCAAAATGGGTTGACCTGAGCTAGCCTTATCTAGCAGGTTCAGCCAAGCACTTGCTGAAATTTGCAGCTCGAAATCAGGCTGATTTGCCCCCTTCAAACATAGAAGGGTAGATTTTGAACGCCGGCTTGATCACGGGCAAGAGCGCCAGGGCCTTATGTACAGGACCTTTGCTGACGATGCGCCCTTGCAAGAGTGCCACTGCCGGTGGTTCTTTACCCAGCCAGAAATTGTGTGCCACATCGGACTTCATGGTCATTTCTACATCCGGCTGAATTTCGCATTCACCGAAATGAAAGCGCAATTCCTGACCGTCGCTACCGTCGATGGTGAGCATCCCGTCCGGATCCTTATATTTGAATCGGACCACAAGTTTTGAACTTAGTAATTTTCCGCAGATCTCTTCTTCAGATTTGATGTATGTCCACAGGCGATCCATCACGGAATAAAGCTCGTCTGTGTCAGAAAAATATGGCATCCTAGAACCCCCTGATACACCTCAAAGTAGTGACCTCCTAAAACTACTCTATCACCGCTTAATCCAATTCGACTATAGTGCTTGATGTAGAGCCGTTCGCCACCTGCAAAGTTCCAATCTTCTGGTGGGAGCCGGTCTGACTTTTTGATGATTTCCAGAGCCTTTTGCGGCAATTCACGAGCTTTCTCAGATACGGGCTAGTCGAACTGGACAGCGACTTTCAAGAAAGGTTCTGAGTCTTGGTTGAAGCATGCCAATTCTACCGGCCTCACCTTGCATTTAGGCGGGCTGGGAAAAGTCCGCACAATAATGCCGGTGGTAATTTCGAAGCTGCCACCACAGGCGGTTACGGGTTTCTGGCATTTAATTCTGCATGATTTCAAACCGGCAAACTGCAGGTCGGTGCGGTTTGGTGTCTGGCGGGCAAATCTGCAAACTACCGATTGGTAACCATTTTCAGGCGATGGTTTTTGATGACAAAGCCCTGGGAAAACTGGGGCGCACAGGCCTGGATTGATTGCTGGGGCAATAGCGGAAGAGGCTGTGGAGGATCTGCCTGCGGTGCGTCGAAAACCGGCGGGTGCAGAGCTCGTCCCTGCTCCTGACTGGGGTGAAGGGGCACGGCGGCTGAGGCTGCTCCGGGAGCATAGCTTGAAGGCATCGGTGCTACCGGTGCGAAATGATGAGCCGGTGCCGGCGGTAAATGATTGATTAGAGGCGGCGGTACGCTGTTGCTTATTGGTACCTGGTGCTCAGGCAGAAATTCGATCTTTCTCGGCGTTCCGAAAGTCGGATTATGTCCGCCCGGTGCATTGTGCATCGGCACTACTTTCTTGAGCCCGGAGATCAAGACTTGGTCGTGTTCGACCGAAGGTGTTCCTTCCAGAGTTGATGCCGAATACTCACTGTGGTCGGGATTGAACATCAGATAAATGCCAAAGCCGAGACTGATTCCCAGCGCGCCAACCAGGGCCGTGGTCACGACATAAGTGCGCATCGGGGTCTTCGGTCTTTGGGAATAGGAAATTGCCATCAGGTTGTCCTTGCTGCCACGAGCCATCTCGGCAATCGAAGGAATGTCCTTCTTAGGAGATCGGCTGTCCTGGATATCGGTATCAACCATGAATTTATCGTTCTTGATTTGGATGTCAACAGAGCTTATTAAACATTTAGTTGAATCGTTGCGTAAGGGTAGGATTACGAGTATAAAAAACTGAGAAAAACACCGTGTTTTTTTCAGTGGCAAATCTGCAAATGCTTAATGCTAGGGTCTTTCAAGAGAGCGGTTGCCATACCTGTTTGGCAAATCCGGCAAAAGCAAATGTTAAGCACGTTAGCCGGCTCTAAGTTTGAAAACCCTGATGCTATGTGAATTGAAGCTCATTCGGAGCAGTCTCCGGCAATCCGTCGCTTACTATGGAAAGAGAACCGTAAGTGATGGACCATGTCAAAGGGACCGCGGGAGATTCCGGCGGCCCCTCAGTTTATCCCTCAGTTACTGTGACTGCAGCTTATTTGCAGCAGTCCTTGGCGCCGCCGGCTTTGGCTGTGCGCGTGCAGGCTTCGGCGCAAGTATTGCACTGTTCGACGCAGTCCTTGAGGGCTTCGTCTTTGGTTTCAGCACAAACAGTAGCGCATTTTTTGCATGCTTCCGCGCAGGCGGAGGCTAGTTTTGACGACAATTCAGAACCGCGGCTCTTCAGATCGGCGCTTGTTTTGCAAAGCGTAATGCAGTCTTTGAGTGTGTTGATCGTGGCTGCGCTCGCTCCTTTTGCCTCCAGATGGGCGAGAGCTTTTTCGCATTGTTCAGCGCACTTTGTGCACTCGGTTGCGCAAGTGGCGTGCGCACCGGCTTCAGCCAGTTTCATTCCGCTTGCATTGTTTGCAAACGCGCCAGAGGGTGTGAAAAGTGCCATGACCAATGCCAAAACAGCAGTAATATAAAAGCTTTTCATTGCTTTCTCCTTTTTGATTTGATGTGAGATTGACTACCCGTGAAGGTTTTCGTCTCTCTAAATCAAAAGGACCCTGAGCATGAGGTACCGCTTATTGTTCGAATCTACCTGCCCGGCAGGTTTTTTGAAGAGTGGTTGAGTGGCGGCGAGCTGGACGAGGCGGGAAGCAGGTATCCAGAGTGCGGCATTGTAAGGCATTTGCGCGGGCTTAACCGGCTTGACCGAAACGGTGCTGCGATCTTCCGCGAGACTGGATGGAGTGGATTCCTTGCAGCAGTCTGCAGATTTTGAGCACATGCAGCTTTCGGCTGAGGCGGCAGGCGCCATGCAGCACGACTGCGGGTTGGCCACGGCAGGCAATAGCGTCAGGCTTAGAAAGCTCAGAAACGCCAGTATGAAATTGATGCTTTGTCTGTTCTTGGTCTTCATGAATCCGACCGCATGTTTCCCTGCTAGGTGATTCCGTGCCTTCATAATACCCGCCCTGAGCGGCTATTTCCTCAAGATTGTTTGATCAGTGCCTGGCATCATGGGGCTTATGCTGGCGACCATGAATTGATAGATGGTGGTTTTTTCGAACTTGTTCCCGGGCTTTCTACGATCGGGCACAAGGAAATTGGCGACCGGAAAACAAGTGGTCGATAGTCATCAGGGTGTCGCAGCATGAGTTTTGATACTGCGCGTCCGATAAAGTCTCTGGTCTCTATTTTCAATTCTGGCTCAGGCCTTCGCCGCCCGGACTGCGGTCAAGGCTCAACAAATATTTCCCTCCAGTCTGGAGGCGGGCGTTTCCGGCGTCGAGGCGCGGGCGGTTTTTCAAAGACCCGCGGACGGCAGTGGAAAGAATGCTTGAACGGTCAAACCCCGCCCTTAAGGGCGGGGTGCTTAAAAGGATGGGCGGGGCAGCGCTTCAGGCAGTGATAGTGCCATCGAGGTTGGTGATTACGCGCGTGCGCAAGCTGCGGCCGCCGATCGTTGCCGAACTGTGCAGGGCGGAGCTCCGGAAATTATGTATTCGGACGCGCTTTCGACCAAGGATGATACCAATTCGGTGTTCAAGTCGTTCTTCCCGCAAAAGGCTGAAGACGTTGTTTTTTACCGCTTTCTTGCCGGCGCTCCAGATGTGTAGCCTGAGACTGCCGACGGCATTGCTCGAGAACGCATCACCGCTAATAATGTGACAGTAGAGGCGGCTCTTCTGTTCAAAGTATTGACCTTGTGAAGAATTCGAAGGCAATGGTGCGCGTTGCCGATGGCGGAAATCGGGATGTCCAGGCTTTGCCGCAGGGTCCTGACCTGATTTTGCGGAGCGATGATTTGAGTCTCAAGCGTTAATGGTAGTAAAGTTCTTCATTCGGACCGTATCAAACCGGTCCTCAATCTGCCAAACTATTGTCGGCCTGAATTATGGTCAATGGAGTCTTGCACATTCAGTTGCCGGGGCTCTTGACCCTGCTCAAAAGGAGATGGAAATGAATCCGTTTTTCCTGGTTGGCGCAGCCACCTTTGGAGTTGTCGGCTATACACTGAAGATTTTGGGGCGCAATGATGTCCTTGAAAATCCATTTCCCATTCGTGTTTGCGGCGACAGGGAAGCGGTGTTCAAGGCGGTCGAGGAAGCCCTCAAGAATTTCGGCGGCAAATCCTGGGTCTGGACTATTGTCGAGAATAGTCCGGCGGCAGGCATGCTCAAAGCCGAGTGTCTCTGTACTCAAAGGGATGAGCGCCCGATCACGCTGACAATTACTTTTGACAAAACGACTTCTTCCATCTTGCTCAAGTTTGAAGTGCAGGCGCTCTTTAATCGCGCCAACAGCAACAAGGTTCTAGAACGCACACAGAAGGCAATTATTTTTTCGCTCGATACGATGTTTGACGAGCACATCAATGATCCGATGTTATCGATTGAAAAGCTGCTGCTCTTATTGCAAGAAAACATAGGCGGCAAGCGGCTTTTATCCGACCGACAGTTTGCCGATGTAAAACTGGAGATCGAGCGCAGAGCGCAAGCAACGTTGACGCCGGGAGAAGAGATCATTGTTGAAAGTTATTCAGTAAAAGTCTTGTCCAATCGCAGGGTTAGAGTCGGAAAAATTCGCCCACTTAAAGACGAAGAGAAGGGCGAAGTATCCAGAGCGGACGATTTTATAAATCAGGAATCGCAAGCAGACAGCTCCGATTCGATGCCGGTCAATGGCAAAAAGTCCAATGCCGGAAAGGAAAGGGCCAGGAAAAAGGTGGCCGAGAAGGGGACCGAGCCAGTCAAAGAATAACCGTCGGCTGCTCAGCGACCCGGCTGGAATTTTGATGTTTTCTGCACTATTGGCGGTGACTGTGTTAACTGCATTGCTGATGCCTCAAGTCAGTTGTCAATGTAGTCGAAATCGTTTGAGCGGGATTGTCTGCTAAAGCTCATTGTTTTAATGAGAACAGCCCCGGCGATAAATCCTCCAATATGGGCCCACCAGGCGATGCCGCCTTCTTCGCCGGGTTCTTTGGCGATGCTGGCAATGCCTGTAAATGCCTGCGAGATGAACCAAAATCCTAGATAGACGGAAGCAGGAACTTCAATCAATCGAATGATGAAGAAGATAGGGATGGCGGTAAGAACGCGTGCTGAAGGATAGCAAATGATGTAACCGCCCAGGACGCCGGCGATGGCGCCGGAGGCACCAACTGTCGGCACTGCACTTGCCTGTGACATGAACACCTGGGTGAGCCCGGCTGTGACGCCACAGGCAAAGTAAAAGAAAAGAAAGCCAAAATGACCGAGCTTGTCTTCGATGTTGTCGCCGAAAATGAAGAGCGCCCACATATTGCTTACCAGGTGCATCCAGCCGCCGTGCAGGAACATGCAGCTGAAAAGAGTGAAGATTTCGTAGAAACCAAACTGCTGAACAAAAAGCAGCGGAACCAGTCCGAAGTTCTTGAGAAATACTTCCAGTCCGTGGTCGCCAAGCGAAACTTCAAAGAGAAAAACTATGACATTGATCAAAATGATCAAGTAAGTGACGGCGGGAAGCGTCCCTGATGGCTGGGAGTCTCTGAGCGGAAACATACGAGCAAGACTACAGCATCCTGCCTCGCTTTGGAGTAAAATTGTCGACCGGCACAATGGGAGTTTAGAGCATGATTGCCAGTGAAAAGCTCGCGCGTTCAAGTGACACGCATTCTGTGATAAATCAGCCTCCGGCTCTGCAAAATTACAATCTCTTTCTGAAAGACAGAGCGCTTGTTGAATCCATAGAGAGGTTGGCAGCAGGTTGGTCTGCGGAAAAACTGTCAGCATTCGGACAATTGCTTGGCCGCGAAGAATCAATCAAACTCGGTTATCTGGCCAATGAAAACACACCTGTTTTAACAACTCACGATCGGTTTGGCCATCGCATCGATGAAGTCGAGTTTCACCCAGCCTGGCACCAACTGCTTTCCATGTCGGTAGAAAATCGCCTCACCAATCTGCCCTGGATCGATCCAACGCCAGGCAGCCACGTCGCTCGGGCGGCGATGCTGTATCTCGCCGTTCAGAATGAAGCGGGCCACATGTGCCCGGTGTCCATGACATTTTCCTGCGTACCGGTTTTGAAAACCCAGCCGGATGTTTTTGCTCGCTTCGAAGCGGCGCTCATGTCCGACCAGTACGATCAAAGATTTATTCCGGCCGGTCAAAAACGCGGCTTGCTTGTCGGTATGGCCCTGACTGAAAAACAGGGCGGTTCTGACGTTCGGACCAATACCACCGAAGCTAAGCCGGTCAATGCCAGAGGACCTGGTCAACTCTACGAATTGACTGGACACAAATGGTTTTGCTCGCATCCGATGTCGGATGCATTCGTAATGCTGGCTCAAGCCGAGGGCGGATTGTCCTGTTTTGTGGTTCCCCGTTTTTCTCCCTCCGGCGAGCGCAACCAGATACAGTTGCAGCGGCTGAAAAGCAAATTGGGTAACAGATCCAATGCCAGCGCGGAAGTCGAAATGGAAGGCGCGCAAGGCTGGCTGTTAAGCGATGAAGGGCGGGGCGTGGCAACGATCATTGAGATGGTCAGTAACACCCGGCTTGATTGCGCGGTTTCTTCTGCCGGTTTGATGCGCCAGTCCTTGACTCAGGCGCTGCATCATGCACAATATCGCTCTGCCTTCAAGAAAACTCTGATAGAGCACGATCTAATGCGCAATGTACTTTGCGATCTGGCACTGGAATCTGAGGCGGCGACTGTACTGGCGATGCGCGTGGCGCGCTCTTACGATGCCGGTGCCACAGATGGTAAGGAAGATCTTTTCCGCAGAATTGCCACCGCCGTCGCCAAATATTGGATTTGCAAGCGTGCTCCTTTCCATGTCTATGAATGTCTGGAGGTGCTCGGCGGAAATGGCTACGTGGAAGAGTCCATGCTGCCCAGGCTTTATCGTGAGGCTCCTGTGAATTCAGTCTGGGAAGGGTCTGGCAATGTAATTTGCCTGGATGTCTTGAGGGCGATTTCCACCGAGCCTGAAACCGCAGTTGTCCTGATGGACGAAATCAAGCAAATTTCTGGTCAGCATAAGGAGCTTGATGCCGAAATTGCAGTTGCCGAAATTTTGTTGTCGCGCAAATCCGAAAAGGAAGCTCGTCAATTGGTTGAGCGCCTGGCTCTATTGCTGCAGGCAAAGTTGCTTCTTGAATCCTCACCGCAAGCCGTTTCTGATGCTTTCATTCGAAGTCGCATTGAGGGCGACTGGGGCAGGACATTCGGGACTCTTGCAGCGGACCTTGACACTCAAACAATTATCGAGCGCGCATTTTAGAATTTCGACCGCGGTAATGTGTGGCCTTTAAAATTTGTAGTTGGTATGATTTTCTTGTGAATTTCGTACCACTTTAATCCAGTCCGAATTTTTGCCTGGACTGAACGCAGGCTTTGATCAGATTGTTTAGATCTTGCGCTTCGTGCGGGCAGCCGGCAACACCAATTGAGAAGCCGATTGTTTCAAGCGACGGCCCACCCATCAAAACTTCAATCAAACGGCTGGCAAAACGTTTGGCTAAAATACTGTCTGTCTCAGGCAAAATCAGCGCAAAACAATTGTTTTGATAGTGCCCGAGAATATCCGGTTTGCGTTTTAATTTCGATATGAGATTGCACAGCTCGCGTGCCGCCTGTGGCGGCAAAGGTACCAATTTGCCGGAGCCATCTTGAGTTTTTGTGCCGATTTGAACTATAAGCAAAGAGAATGGTTTTCCATAGCGAGAGCTGCGGTTGAATTCCATCTCCAAAAAATAAAGCAATGCGGGATATCCGTAAACGCCTGTGTCGGCACGGATGAGACTGCGGTCGACTGCTTCGATCATCTTCCAGTCGGCGGTGGCAAGTGCGGCATCTTCGCTATTGAGTGGAAGCGATGGTGGCGCCAAAAGTTTTTTCTTAATCAAGTTATTGACTGCAGGCATCCAATCCGCTTTGGAAACACCAAGCGTTTTTACAATTTCACTGATTGGATTTTTTCCATCTGCCAGATCAAAAATGTGTTTCTGCAAGGTTCTGCTGATGCCCTGTTCGTTCTGCGCCACGGCCATGAAATCGTCCTGACTGATTTCGGTGACTGAGCGCTCCAGGCAGGTTTCAGGCGTTATGCCGAGCTTTGCCAATTCCTGAACGTGGTCGTTCAAATAAGTGCCTTCCATAATCAGAAGGTCGATGTTTTTCGTAATTGTTATTTCAGATGAGCCCGGGCCGAGAGAAAAAGAAAAGCTGCCATTCAGCCAGCCGACCAATTCTAAAAATGCGTTGTCGCCCGACGTCAGACCGATCACACAGTGTGAGGGCATGCCCTCGTTGAAATACAAGACGGCGCTCTCTTCGTCCTGCCCAACCGTGCGTGATAGCTCAAGGCAACCGGAAGCTCTATCTGTGGCAATCAATCGGACTAGATTGGAGAACTGCTGCCTGCGCAGATCTCCTTTCGTATACAACTTTGTCGTCGGCAAAGGCAGATTGTGACCGGATGTCGTCTGCTGTCTTTCCTTGCCGAGTTCATTCCAATTCTTAAAATCGCTGGACAGCTGCTGTAATATCACGCGCTGATCGCTGGAGGAAATATTCCAAATCAAAGTGGGGGCTTCTCCGTCCATTTTTCTGAGTGTCCATGTGCAAATGGAGCCGAGCGGCTGAAAAGCCACAAGAGAATATGCTTTGAGTGAATTTCCAAAACTAAGCTCAATGGGATCTCCCGGCGTGCGCATTGCTTCTCTCACCATTTCTTGCAATTGCTCGGCGTTAGGTGGGAAGTCTTGCATTTGGTTTTTGCTTGGTTGTGGCGCCGGTTTTTGTTGCCGACTCTCATTGAGCATATTTCGGTTTGTCGGGTGTAGTTGGGCGCTCCGCCCGGAGGGCGCTTGGCAACATTCGTTGTCGGAGTATGTCTGCTAAGCCCTATCCAGGCTATCGGTTCAAAAGAGACCAGATAATTCAGTTTAACCCAAATTCCTGCCCCGGGGCTGGAAACATGCGGCACGGCATGCCAGGGGGTGCCCTTGACTATTGGGTGGGTAAAAGCCTCACCCAAAGCAGTTTTTCGGCTTACACCTTCACAGCCTGTGTCGATTCAGTCTACAATAAAGCCGTTAAATTCTGGAATCTGGTCACACGTAATCATGAGCCGCGAAATTCTCCCCTGGAGAAAAATTGAATCCCACAAGATAGCCGACTGCAAAGTTTTTTCACTTGAGCGCAATCGGGCGTTGATGCCAACGGGCGAAGCCAATCGCGCGTTTGATTTCTATGTGTTGCACCCGTCGCACTGGTGCAACGTAATCCCGATTACAGATGATGGTCGCGTCGTTTTCATCGAGCAGTACCGGCATGGCATCGAGAAAGTTACGCTGGAGATTCCTGGCGGCGCAGTTGATCCAGAAGATGCCAGTTCTCAGTATGCTGCCGGCCGTGAGTTGTTTGAAGAAACAGGATTTGTCGCCAACGAACTCACGTTCATCGGCCGCAATCACCCCAATCCGGCACTGCAGAGCAATTTTTGCGACACATTTTTAGCGCGCGGCGCCAAACAAATTTGTGAGCCCACATTCCAGGGCGCAGAAGATATCAAAATCAAGCTTGTCGAATTGGACGAAGTTCCGCATTTGATCGCCTCAGGCGCTATTACTCACGCGCTGGTTTTAGTGGCCTTCTATTTCTTGCAATTACACGAACTAAAAACAGGCACACCCAAGCCTGAATAGAACCTATTTTCGGCAGGCGGAATAAACTGCGACGCTGTATTTGAGCGCCACTTCTCCGTCTGTTTGAAAGCGCTCGAAGGCAGTATTGAGCATTTCTTTCAAGCGATTGGCGATGCCCGTTTCTTTGGGCGCGTAGGATGCGGAAAATGCGCGCAGGATAAGCGATTCGCGATCGAGAACCTGCTCGTTTTCAAACTGAGTGAGTTCGCCTTTAGAGAAGTATTCCGAAGTGAGAAGGGGAATGCCGGAGGTGCCATGCTTGGCCTCCACTTTGTCTATCTCGCTCAACTTTCTAAATGCGTCTGCGTATGCGCGCGTGAAATGGTCGCGTTCGTCGCGCTCGTTCCAGATTAGCACCGTCCAGCCATCCGGCTTTAAAATGCGATAAAACTCTTTGAGCGCCCGGTCGGCGGCAAACCAGTGAAAGGCTTGCGCGCACAAAACCGCACTCACTGAAGAGTTTTCCAGTGTGGTGTTCTCTGCTGTTCCGTCAAGCAGGCGCAGTTTGCCGGGCGGTTTTATCAGGTTAATCACTGCGGCTGCTTTTTGCCGCATATCATGGTTGGGCTCGACACCAATAACATGCAATCCGCGCTCAGCAAAGAGTTTACTGGAAATACCCGTGCCGCAACCCACATCAGCCATCACCGAGTCGGCGCCCAGGTTGCAGATATCCATTACATAATTGATAGCCGTATCAGGATATGTCGGTCGTGCCTTTGCGTATATATCCGCCAATCCGGAAAAGCGTTTGGTGCTATCTACTTCCATCATAAGCGAGCCCCCGGCAAAAACGTGGGTATCTTTCTACTGTCTATGTGATCATACAGAATCAAAAGCCGAATGTTAAAGGCAAAAGCGCAGTAAGGCAAACGAAATCGAAGTGTCTTGTCTCTGCAAAGTAATTTCCGCGCTTTGGCGGCGAACCAAGCCGGTCCTGACGCGCAGTCCAGAATACTCCCTGCCTTCAATAACTCCAGATCGAGATTGAGCATTTCGGCGTATTCGTTCGGTGTTCTGCCAAAACAGGCAACACGATCAATTTTAAATGGATCAATCTAATCGATCGAGCATCATCATTTCGATTCTCTTAAACCAGGAGTTGGAATTTGTCGGCGATGCTGATCGTTTGAATCAGGTGCTTGTAAATCTTGTCGCCAACGCAATAAAATTTTCAGAACCTGATTCGAGAATTGTTGTGGCAGCAAGCGAAAACGCCGATCATGTACGAGTGGAAGTGAGGGATACGGGACGCGGTGTTCCCGATCATCTGAAACAATCGGTTTTTGAACGGTTCAAACAAGTCGATCCGGGCGATGCCGCAAAGCGAAAAGGTACCGGTCTCGGGCTGGCTATCTCCAAAGCCATTGTCGAAAAGCACGGCAGGGCGATTGGCGTGGAAGATAATAGATCGCAAAGCCACGATGCTAAAAAGGGTTCTGTATTCTGGTTTACACTGCCGAAAGCTGATGAAAAGGTCTCTGCTGATGAAGCATAGTCGACTGCCGCTGCTGCAATATTTCTCCAAAGGCATTGCGGCGTGCCTGATTTTACTTGGCTCTGCAGCGCCTGTTTTTGGCGCCGATTACACGCAATACCAGGTCCAGGATTTCGTCGGCAGGGCCCGTGCATTGCGCGGAAAAATGACGGCAAAGAATGCAGAGCAGATGTTCAGCGTAGCAAATCAACTGCACGAGCAGGGCAAGGGGCGTGAAGCGTGTGAGATTTTGACTGTCATTTGTAATAGCAAGTATGCAAATTGCGAAACTCTTTGTTCGCTGGCAGATTACAGCACCGATCAAATGGGTGAGTCGGATCCTTCCCATCCTGTCGAAAAAATTCTCGAACAGGCGATCAAGCTTGATCCAAAGTGCAGTCGTGCCTGGACTCTTCTGGCTGATACGAGTTTCAAAAAAGGTGATATTGCTAAGGCTATCAGGTATTCCGATAAGTCTATAAGTGTATCTCAGCCGAAGGCTCCATATCATTTAGCCTACATGGTCAGAGCTGCAGTATTGGCTCAAGTTGAGCGCTATGATGAGGCTCTCGAGTGCGTTGTCAAAGCGGAAAAACCGGCGGGTTATCGCGCGGAACTCTGGCGCATAAAGGGAAGCATCCTTGAAAATCTGAAAAGGTACAGCGAAGCTGCTGCTTCCTACCGCAAAGCGATTTCAACCAGCAACCAGAGTATAGACTGGACGACATTTCAGATTGTCCGCTGCCTGGAGAAGCAAAACCTGAATAAGGAAGCCATTTCTGAGTTGTGTGCATTGATCAAGACCAATCCTGCCGACGCAGAAGCCTATCGTGTTCGTGCTTCTCTCAAGGTGAAAGTGAATGATCTAAACGGTGCCATAGGCGATCTTTCTAAAGTTCTCGAATTGGAACCAACTACGAAAAGTTATCTCGAGCGTGCAAAGCTCTATGAACGCACAGGAAAAAAAGAACTGTCGAAGAAAGATATGCAGGCAGCCGAGAAGCTCAAAGCCGACCCTTTCTAAAGCCAGTTTAGGCTGCACTTCCCCATTTCTTAAATGCGGGGGGCTGTTTGCCTGCCCAATCACAGATTTCAAGACATCAAAGCTTACCAGATGCGGTGAATTATGCTGTGGACGTTTTCGGAAAATTGTGAATCCCAGGGCTATGGCCAAAATTTTGGTAGCCGAAGATGATGAAAGCCTTTCCCGCATGGTGTCTGAGTGGCTGG
>JADZFV010000286.1 GCA_020854255.1 Candidatus Melainabacteria bacterium
ATTGGCTAATGAAATTCACCTGCCAGGCGTAACACCGGGAATCTGAGTATAGCACAAGCATATAGGCTCATTTCGCCTGGCCGGCGTTTGCGGCCGTCTGTTTACATTCTGCTGGTTGTCACTGGCTACCGATGCTTTGCAGGATTGGTCTTTGAAAGCTCGGCAAAACCTGAAAAGCATAGCTAGTTGCAATTTTAAGCTTTTGGCTCGTAGTCTCCCCAGTGCTTTGGGTGAAAGACGTCTCTACTATGGTTTTACAATCCTCCGTGTAATTGATTGGAGTTCTAAGTGGCTGGCACACACCAGGCAAACGAAGCATTTAGCGACAGTTCGCTTTCCGGCCGCATGGTTGCAGAGGCCGTGGCTGATAATGGCGAGACGACGTCAGCAGGCGGCGCAGATGCTTCGCATTCACTGTGGCAGGCAGTTTACGAAAATCCTGGTAAAACGGCTCTGGCGGTCGGTGGGACAGCGCTTGTAGTGGCTGCGGCGATTGCCAGTCGCGGCAAACTGGCAAAACTATTACCAGGCGCTAAGAACGATGTTCTTCTTGTAGAAGACAGTCCATATTTTGGAACCGCAATCAAGGAAACGCTCGAGAGACAGGGCAACAGAGTCACCTGGGTGACGGGGGCAGAAAATTTGAATGCATTGAAGGCAGGTCTGGCAACCGCACCGAACGGACGCGCTGTTGCGGTGCATCTGGAGCGCTTTCAGGCTGCATTTGTGGATGGAGAGTTAGCAGGGAAAGTCACAGGCGCTCAGGTGGTGGAACGTCTTTCGGCAGAGCATGTAACAAGTGTCGGCATCAGTTCGCAAACGGCAATGAATCTGGAGATGTTAAAGGAAGGCGCTGTTGCCGCCGGTTTGAAACCTTCAGTGTTCGGTGCATTGGTGAACAAAGACATCACAGTAGCCGGGATTTTGAAAAAGCCCGGCGCCGTTCAGGGACAGATCGATTCATACCAGGCCCGTTACCTCGCCGATCACACCATTGGTGAGCGTGCCGGTAATTTGCTCAAAGAGGCGATGAAAAAATTGGGCGTCGATTAGAAGTTTTGCCCAGCCCATTTTGAATTATGTTAAGGCGCATCAGGCGTTCAAGGCACATACAATGTGGTATTACATTGACTTTAGCCTGGGAAAAACTTCTTTGTGCCAGACGTCTTCCGATGTGTGCAAAAGAAAGGAAACGTTGGAGATGATTCCGGCTTCCGGGCTTGATTTTGCATCGGTGGGAACCAGATCGTGCAAATTGATCGTGTTTTGAAATGACTTCGCAACCGCCAGGCTGTATTGAATTCCGTGCACCGCCGCTATCGGTCCGAGATTCTTTCGAACCACAGTGATACGGCATTCTGGAATAGTTTCAAGCAAAGCATTGAGAGTGCCAGGATCGAACAAAGGTTTGTTTGCAACATCGACCAGCACCACCCCGGGTGCAATTGATTGAGCTGACTTGGCCAGCTCGTGTGACACATTGACAGCTTGATCGTAGGTGGCGACCTGGTCTTCCAATCTTTTTAACGCCGCTTCGTTACCTAAAACTGCCTTCAGCCAATCTGAAAATAGCTTTTGATGAGCAATTTCTCGCTCTTTTGGTCTTGTCGCATCGTAAGAAGGAATGACTGCAATTCCCTTCGCTAGCAGCTGGCTTATCGGTGTACCTGTTACCTGCAATTGCGGCTCTCCATCGAGCTTGGCCGCATCATCATCAAGGCCGGGATAATTTATTCCTGCTGCTTTCATGGCTGCCGTCAAACCATCGGCATCCGGATCGGCGATGATTGCCACTGCCTTTGAAAATTCACCCTCTTCAACCAGGGTGCTGCACGCCGGATGCAAGCGCCGCACTGTAATTCTGCAGTTGTCGCCCAACAATTGCTGCAGTTTGTGAGTCGCTTTCACAACGCGCAGTTCGCGGTCGTTTTCTGGCTCTCCATCAATGCCGTGATGGTCGCGAAAGACGACATCGAAGCCTTCGCGCTTTAGCCGTTCAACCGCCTCAACCGTAGCATTTGTGATTGGCGTGTCGATAAACAAGATTGTATTAGTGCTGGATGAGTGAAACTTGAAAGAGTCGCGCACAAAATCAATGATTGCCTCTACATCTTCCGGCGAGAACGCCTTGATGAAAAGAGTGGGCACATCATTGATTGTCAGTTTGATCATGTGGCGATGTTTCTAAATTCTATTGTTGCGAGGGTTCTGCCGAAAAAGCTGTAATGTTGCCGTCTTCGCCCTGAAAAGAAATGGAGATCGGATTGCAGCATACCTCGCAGTCTTCAACATATTGCTGTCCTGCCGACGTGAGGTCAAGCAACATTGAAATTTCTTCCCAGCAGTAAGGGCATGTGAAGAAGTGTTCTTCAAGCATTTAGGCTCCTGTAGATTTTATTCACGCTTCTGCTTCTTTCTTCATTATGTAATCGACGCTGGTATATGCAGATCGTCGGTGTGGAAAGCTGATTGCAAGTTGGTTGTCAGGCGCTTATCCATCCGCGCTATCTATAACGAGGATCGAGCTGGCTTGCCGAAAGTACGATCGATTCAACGTTTTCTGGATCGTGAACTTGTGTTGCGAGCGGCAAAGTTGCAAAAGTTAGCACAGCTATCCGAAAATCAAAGACCTTTATTCGTAGAGTGGTCTTGTTTCACCCGTAACCTCTAAATTAACCACCTTCCTCCTCAAAAACAAAACCTAATCTCACTTACAGAGAGCCTCTTACTTCTTAGACGCGTACAGCGACTTTGATGAGGGGGCAGGTTTTGGTTTGAACACTCAACTTTGATTGTTTGAGTGCAGGATGTGGTGAAGTCAGGCGGTGAGCGGGTGGAAGCAAACAATCTGCAATTCGCAAACGAAAGGAAATCTCCATGTCAGACAAAGGTCCGCTCGACGGTCGCGGTAAGGCCGAAGAGGAGCGTTGGGCTCGCGAGCAAGATCGCGCAGCCATCGAGAAGTTGAAGCAGAAGGACGGCAAGAAGGACGGCGATAAGGGCTGCGGCTGCAAGGACGGCAAGAAGGACGGCGATAAGGGCTGCGGCTGCAAGGACGGCAAGAAG
>JADZFV010000287.1 GCA_020854255.1 Candidatus Melainabacteria bacterium
AATTACAATTGGCTGCGATGCCGCCTCGGCTAAAACAGGTTCGGACGACAAATCCGACTGGGTTTCCTCAAGGGACACGCGCTCATCTAGTTGTTCTTTGACTTCGTCTCGGCTCACAGATCTGCTCAGCAGCTATCTTCAAATCCTTATGTTCCCTTCGTGCCATGATCGATAACTTGCTTGAAAAGATTGGTTTGGCAAGCGATCTCGCACAATTGCATTGTGCAAAAAGTGCTAACTGCACGCTGTCTGATTTTGAACTTTCAGAAAGGCGATTTTTTTAATCACGTCCAGAAGCTTAAGCCAAATGTCGCGATATTATTCGAATAATAGTCTTTGAGACATATTGCCTCATGCGGAAGGATGAGTTGTGTGCGGTCCGGATGCCATTGGTAGCGTGACAGTGAAAGACGATCCTTCGGACTCTTTGCTTGTTACCTGTATATGACCGCAGTGCGTTTCCACTATTGTTTTGCAGAGATATAGACCCAGACCAAACCCGTCGGTGCTCCTTCTTCCTCTGGAGCCCTGAAAATAACGCATGAACAGGCGCGGAATATCCACTTCCGGGATACCGATGCCCGTGTCTGTGACTGTAATGGAAATTTCATTCTGCCCGATGGCGCCACTAACCGTAACTTGACCTCCGCGATTCGTGAATTTCAAGGCGTTGCCGATCACATTGAGGAAAACTCTCTTCATTGACATTTGATCGAGAGGAATCTCTAAGTGGGAATCCGGCAACTGGTAGATTAACTCCAATCCACGATCGCAAGCCAGAGCTGAAAGCTCCATCATCGTAGTTCGTACCAACTGAAAGACTTTGGTTGGTTGCATGAAATATTGTGACTTCCCGGCTTCTTGCCGTTGCACTTCTATGAGATTCTGAACCATGGATAGCATCGAGCGATTGCTTTTTTGCAGCACTTCAAGTATCTGAGATTGTCCTTCATCGAGATTTCCGGCCGCGCCGGCCAGAATGGCTTCCAGCGTTTTATCCGCTCCGATCAATGGAGTTTTTAAATCGTGCACCAGCGCCGCTACAAATTCTTCCAGCGACTCCGTGCCTGTGTGATTTGTTTCTACTTCGATTGTGCTCAATCCTATGCCGATTGCCCGGCCCGTTTCATCCTGGAGCCGCCAGGCATTAATCTGCCATACCGGCTGAATTCCTATTCTTTGGGAAGAAAGAACAACCTTATGGCAAATGTCATTCAGTCTGGTTTTTCCCTGCAAAACCTTTTGCAGGGAAGTTTCCGATATCGATTGCACGATGTCTGTAAAACGCTGTCCAATCACGTCGCTGTCGCTGTAATGATCACCCAACTGCCCGTAGACAGCGGGATTGGCTTTGACAATGCGAAAATCGCTGTCGAGTTTCCACATTGCGATTGGTGAGTTGTTGTTTGTGCTGATGCTTTTCGATGCTTTCTCTGGCTCCAAAGTCTTCCACTCAATTCCGGACCGGCCTGATTCTTCCAGGTCGCTGCAAACTCCCATATATCCGCAAAAAGCGCCGTCTTTGCGGAATTGAGGGGTTCCGGAATCGAGAAATTCTCGGTACGTCCCATCTCTTCTTCTGAGGCGATACTGGATGTGAAAGGGGTTTCGTCCAGAATATGCTTCATTCAGCTGATAGATTGCGTTCGGGCGGTCCATTTCATGGACAGACTCAAGCCAATTCATTCTATCTGGGCTTTCAGAAGCTCTGCCGGTAAATTCCAGCCATTTGCCGGAGAAGAAAAATCTCTTTCCGTTTACTTCCGAGAGCCAGACCATCTTTGGTATGAGGCCGGACATCCGGGTCAAAAGGAGTTGATGCGAATCTAAAGCAGAAGAGGTGTCATTAAGAGTGTTCACTCTATTGTTCCCCGTCAGTCAAAAACACAGGTGCAGCGATCGCTGCACCTGGTTTTGCAGGTTGATCGTGATTATGTGAGAAACGAGACTTAAAGGACGCCTGGAATGTCAAAGAAATGAATCAGTAAACTGTAGGCGAACGGCGATCCTGTACCGCCAGCAGTTTCCATTCTCCCCCTAAATTCAGGTATATCATCTGAAATCGCGGACTGCAACACCCGAAAGTGTGAGAAGTAAGAATGTGCGCCGCATTTCATAAAGAGTGCTTTCCTTTGATCGTATTTGATGGCGGCACCGTCTATCTGCGCTTTAGCCGCCCGTCTTTCAGGAGGCGCTCCGGCTGCTCAAAAACTATTGCCGGCAGAGTCGGTTGCGCCGCCATAGCACGCTTTTTGAATGCGGCTGCGCGCTCAGCCTGATTGTGCGTAGATAGCTTCTCGCGGATCAGACCGCCGAGCAATTCTTTCGATAAGAGCGGAATTGTTTCTTGAGAAACAACAGTACCGGCGATGTTCCATGCCCGGCGATTGTTATCCCTGGAAGATTCGATCGACATTAATGGACCCGCGTCCAAATTTCTGATGTCATTCAACGTAAAGTTGAGAATAGCGTCGGCAGAAATTACATAGACGTCAATTTTTGTCTCATATCCCTGCACAATCATTGGCTGAAACCACATTCATCGCGCCGGTGTTGTTGAAAATTTACACCAGAAGTCCGTCTCTCCGCCGGCATCTGTCATTGCCAATAATGCCACTGCTAGTGGTGCAAACCCGAAATCGGCACAATGCTTACTCAGGCGGTCGTGATGTGACATGTGGTTAGCCCGGCTCGCCTCAGGGAGACTGAATTTGGGCGGATTTGCCTGCCGACCACTTAATGTGCCGGTGGAGTTGAGCGGTGGTCAGTGGGCGAAACGTTGACTGAGCATGAATATAGTGTGATCAACCACTCTTTTGAGGGATTTCGCAATGGTGCATTGATGGAATATAATGACCTTAATCCTGCCTTTCCGTGTCATATTGGTGAATTGATCCTGCCGACTTCGGCAGCTCAATAAGTTTGCCCTTTCGATTCTCCTTACCGTACAGTGTATGGGATCTTGAACTTGGAACCCTTTTCCACAGCCACTCGTTTAGCCGCTCTAGTAGGTTCTGCGTCCACCGCAATCATCAGCGAAACTCTGGCTGGGGTTATTGCCACCTGGGATTACAATGCCGAAAAACTCTTTGGTTACACAGCCGAAGAGATTGTCGGAAAATACAACACCGTTTTGGTCCCGGCCGGGTTGCTGGATGACATTCCTAAGATTCAAGATATAGTCAGGCTGGGCGGAAATGTCGCTAAGTGGAAAACCAGCCGAGTGCGTAAGGACGGAGAGATAATTGAAGTAAATCTTACTATTGCGCCGGTCCGGGATACAGAAGGATTTGTAATCGGTGCTTCCATAACAATAGAGCCAGCTTTTCCAGTGTATGCGCCCACTAAGATCAGCCGCACTGATCAAAACGGAATTCTCCGTTTCCTCCAGCAATTGCCTTTACCTATTTACCGGCTTTCTTGCGATGGAGTTATTGAGTGGGTCAATGAGCCGGCGATGAGGATGCTGCGCCGAGGAGAAGGCGGGTGTGTTGGTCATGATATTTGTGAGTTTCTGGTCGATTCAGCCAGCATAGATCACGTGATCAAGAAACTGGAGCGCGGCATTGCAATCGATAAGTATGTGACGATCCTCAATTCCGGACCTGGGGACCTCAGGCACGTCGAGCTGAGCTCCGCAATTGCTGTTATGGATAGTCATCCTGTGCATTTCCTGGTGGTCAGGGACATAACCGAATACAAGAACGCCCAGGAGAGGATGAAGCAAGCTTTGACGGCATCCATGACGGGCACGTGGGAATTAGACGTGCAAACCGGCCACTTTTTTGTCGATGATTATGTCGCCTCCTTGCTCGCCGGGGAAGGAGAACCTTTTGGCCAGACTCTTCAAGCGTTTCTCAAACCGGTGCGTCCAGAAGACAGGCAGATGGTGGCTTTGTCTTTTGCTGTGGCCAAGAGTTCCGGCAAAGTATTCAGTATCGAGTATCGAATCATCGATGCTAGCAGAACCTGGCAACATGTCTTTGTCAGCGGGCAAGCCACTTTTTGCGACGGTGAGATCAGGCGTGTCACCGGTGTGCTGCAGAATATCACCGAAAGAAAGAATGCTGAGCTGAGAGAACGACGAATGAGTAAGCTTGAGCAACAGCAGGAGTTTATGGCCACGCTCTCCCATGATCTGAAAAATCCGCTGCTTGGCTCCAATCGCGTTCTCGAGCTGATATCTCGCGAACAGCTCGGCCCGCTCACCGAGAAGCAGAGAGAGGTTATAGATGCGGTTCGCAATACCAACAGTGAGCTTCTCGAGCTGATTCACAATCTAATCAATGTCTACAAGTATGATGTTGGGGCGACCGGATGCGTAACCATGGAAGAGATAAATCTCGCCAGTGTCGTAATGTCTCGTGTTGAGAATATAAAGCCGCTTGCTGAGCTGACCGGTGTGTGCGTTAAGTTTGAAACTTCTGGACAGCCGGTCTACTTGCCGGCCGATCGAATGGCCATAAGCCGTGTACTTCAGAATCTATTGGACAATTCGCTGCGCTTCACTTCCGCCGGCGGGTTGATTCTGGTACGGTTAAACGAGGACCACCAGCGCATCATGATTGAAATCGAGGACGATGGTCCGGGTATTCCCGAGGAAGAGAGATGCGGGATGTTTGAGCGCTTTCAACAGGGGACAGCGGGCCGGCGTACAACCACTGGCAGCGGATTGGGGCTGTATTTATGCAAGCAAATCATCACTGCTCATGGTGGCACAATCGGCGTTGTGGACAAACCA
>JADZFV010000288.1 GCA_020854255.1 Candidatus Melainabacteria bacterium
CCCAATAATCCAATCGGTGAGCGCTTTCCTGTGGTGAACGGCATTTATGTCTGTGAAAACGACAAGTTGCCCAGAGCATTGCAGTCGCTCAAAAAGGTCGTGGTTGCCGGCTTGAAAGACGGCATCAAAACCGGCGAAAAGGATCTGGCGTTGATAAAAACTCTGGGTGCAGAGGCCTTTTGCAAAAATCTAGTGCACACGATGATCGTGGCTGCCCACGCCAAAAAGAGGGTTTTTGCCATTGTTGTGCCGGAAGGAAAAACGCTCAGCGCAGACCTCCTGTCTGCCATTGCCAAGCTCAATTGAATTAAGACCATGTCTCAGCCAGAGGCTAAGCCAGTCGAACCGGCCAGTTTGCAAGTGAGGGTGAAATGAGTCAAACAGTAGTTGATAGAGCCGAGGGCGCAGTTGCCTTTCTCAAGGAAAAAGTGAAAGGCGTTCCGTCTGCGGCGATAGTATTGGGCTCCGGAGTGAGCGTTCTGGAAGGACTGTCGGATAGGAGCAGTTTTCCGTTTCAAGATGTTTTCGGCATTTCACCAAGTGTGCACGGTCACTCCGGCGCTGTTACGATCGGGCGCCTCAGCGACGCCGCCGATGCGCCTCTGGTCGCCGTTTTTCGCGGACGCTTTCACCTGTATGAAGGGCACGACTGGTCGGTTGTCACCTTGGCAGCGCGTGTTGTAGCGCTCTGGGGCATCAAGAAATTGCTTTTGACCAATGCTGCCGGCGGCTTGAATCGCGACTATCATGTCGGCGATTTGATGGTTTTGACCGGATATCGCGATCACTTGCATCCTGATTTCGCAAAAACAGGCGGTCTGCCTGCAGTGGAGAAACCGACAACTGTTTGCAGCAATGCGTTGTCAGATGCGCTTTTGAAAGCGGGCGATGCGCTGGCGAAAGAAGACAGCAGTTTTCGCCCGCTGAGACAGGGCACGTACTGTGCCTTAGGCGGTCCGAATTACGAGACGCTGGCTGAAATCGAAATGCTGCGCCGCCTCAAGGGCGACGCTGTAGGCATGTCCACCGTGCCGGAGTTGCTTGCTGTCGAAGGCACTGGAACTATGGCTGCGGCGATTTCGGTGGTCACCAATGTCTGGCGTGACGATGAACCGATGGGCGGGCACGAGGAAGTTCTGGAAGCCTCTAAACAAGCCTCCAGGCGCCTTGACCAATTGTTCCGCAAGGTTCTGACCGGCAGTTAGTCTGACGCCATCCGCTGCTCTGGATCTTGTCGCGTCGGTGTTTGTTTTGCCGCAGGGAGGTTGCACAAGAGGCAAGCACCACTAGTGGTGCGTTGTCTGTAAGAACTGGCAGACATTGCCTGTTTCCGGAATTGGGCAACGGTAAGGTCATGCGTCGCAAAGACAGATGCGTGGCAAGTCTTTGCTTTGCACAACTTTGCCGTTGCCATCGAAACGACGTCCACCACTGACGTTTTGCGGTTCTTTTGAAAAAAACTATAAAATATCGTAGCGTTTGCCAAAGAAAACGAATGCCTCGAGACTTGAGGCATTCGCCCATGCTAAGACCAGTCGCCCGGCATCGATCATCCGTGTGCGGGACGACGATGCCGGGCTTCCGGTTACATGGTTGGTGAAAGTGTGACCTGGCTTAGCCAGATTACTGGGCGTGATCCTGGCAGTGTCCGCAGTTGTTGCAGCATTCGCCGTGCAAGGGCGAGGAGCAGTTCCAACAGGTCGGCACGGTACCCGGCAGGTGATGGTCTGTGGTGTAGACCAAAGGCGGGGTCGTGCTGCGCGAAGCACTTTCCTGGACCTTGTGTTCCAGCGTGGTGGCGAACGAAATCGGGTCAAGCAGGTGGAACTTGAACGTCCCGACCACTTGTCCTTCCTCGCTGTCGCGGCGCACAAGCACCGTCAACTCGTTCGGGAAGGGCGATTTCCCCTGGTCCTTGTTGCCGCCACCGAGAAGGTTGCGGAAGATGGAGCCGGGGCGAGATGGCTTGGAAGCCACAGGCAGGTCGATGGTAGTCGCGGGCTCGTCGAGGGCGACACAGGAGACTCCTTCACCGTCCACCTCGATGCATGCGATGAAGCCGGGCTTCTGCGCGAATGCAAGCATCTGAGGCACCGTGCCTTGAGGCACGCTGACGAATGTGGTGGTTCCGTCCTGTTCGACAAATCGATCGAGCGTTCTGCGAGCGGTATCACATACTCGGACTGTGATCATATGCGTTTCTTCCTCCGAGGAAGCTCTCCGGCCGTATTGCCTTTGAGGTTCACTCTCTGTATGGGCCTTTTGTCTTTGGAGGGAAAAGGCGGGGTTGAAGCGCCAAAGCCGCAATCCAGGGTTTAACCTGAACTGGGCAATGCCTTCCCGTGATTTGGGTTCTGTGCGGGCAGGCACGGGCGAAATTGCACGAAGCAGACAAGCCCTATGCTTGTTTGCCGCTTTTACGACTCGTCATTCAATCGTCACGCGAAGCCTCTGCCACCATTTTTACTTGAAGTGCAAAACCGACAAGCCTGGGCTTGTCGATAAAGTGCGCTCGGGTATGGGCGGATTAAGGCTGAGGTGGGACGGAAGCTCTGGGCGAACGAAAGAATTATGAGTACGAATAACCTAACAACACAAACCTCCTTCGCCTAAGGAAGATCCATCAAATCCCGCTTATCCAGAGGATAACGAAAAGGTTAAGGCGGCTTTTTCTAAGCTTTCAAAGCAGAGAGCTGGAATCTGAAAAGAGCATGCAGGGGCGGGTTTTCGGAACTCTCTTCAGAGGGCTGCAAGAGCCCTGAAGTTAGCGCGAAGTGCCCGCCCCTGTGCGTCTATTAATCTCAGGCGGTGTTTGTTTGGCTAGCGCAACCACGCTTCACAAACTTAACGCTGCACCACCTGTGGTTACGCTTTGCCTTCTCCAGTTTCCGGCTCACCAGTAGCTGCGGGGCTTGTCGCAGCGGGGCTGGAAGCACCCAGCTGGTCGGTGCACGGGCAGTAGCCGGATGAGTGCACGACAACGCGGTCGTGGACGTGGGCCGGATCGCGCATAGCCGTGATTTTCTTGAGCAGCTTCTCAGCCGCCTTTGACTTGCCGGCGTCATACGGGTTCAGCTCCAGGTGCATGCGCACCCAGTACTGGTTTGTGTGAGTGACCGGCCAGCGGCACGGCAACTTCAGTTCGGCCGGAATGTGCTCGGCTGGAATGTTCTGCAGAGCGGCCAGCCAGGCTTCTTGCGAACGGGTCAGTGGGCGTGCCTTCTTGCCCTCTTCAGCCTTGCGCGCGATGAACGCGTTCAAGCCCTCGCGAATCCCCTCGTACGCGAACTCGTGCTCACCATAGGTGAACTCGAAGCCCAAGGTCTTGAAGAAACGTGCCACGTTGTACCAGCTCGGCACCGCATCGACGCGGTGGTAGCCGATTTCCTTGAGCAGCCTGGCTGCCTGGCGGACGAAGTGGACAGGAACCGCCGACATCGGGCGTGCCATCTGCCAGGGCGCGCGGCCCAGGAAGAACGCCTGCGACCAGAGCGACAGGTAAGTGTCGCGGTCGTAGTTTTTCCAGACGTAAAAGTCCGGGTCGGAGATGAAGTGACCAACGCTGTCTTCGACATCCAGTCCATCGAGATACGTGGAGGGATCCCACGAGTAGATTGACAGCTCCGCGGCGAGGAAGCCCTCAGGCAGCCGATTGCAGGCTGGGTCGGTGTTGGGAAAGAAAGTCAGAGGCGACGATTGGTCGGTGCCGTCCAGGAGCCTATCGCGAAGCGCGCAACGGAGAATTGGTTTTTCTCCCAGCCAGCCTTCGATCAGTATGCGGACGCCGTCATTGCGCACCAGGATATGCCCTCTGTCGGAGCGGTAGGTGTGCGCGGTGACGCCGTCGGCTTCAGCTGTAGTAGCTTTGGCATCTTTCAGCGACAGTCCAATCAGAGAAAATACAGATGAGTGCACCAAGCGGCTCAACAGCTCCTCAGTGGGAACGTCAGCCAATTTGCTGCTCAGTTTTGTTTTCGACATTTAGATATCCTCAGTCATGTCCTCAGGTAGTGACCGCCAACCAGGTGTAAAACCCGGTCAGGTGACGTTAAACAGGGGCAGCAAGGCAAATGAGAGTTGAGAAAAAGAACTGGAAAAGTAGAGAGAGAAAGAAGTGCGCCTTGTCTTAACAAGTTGACTGACCGTTCATCAAGGATCTAAGAGAAACCTAACTGGGCCTGGCGCAAAAAAAATATGGAGGGCTGCTACGTCTTGAAAACTCGAGTGAAAACTGCAAAGTGTTACCTTCATTGGGGTTGCGTGAAAACAGCCGAGAGCTGCTCGACATCAGCCTCGCGAGGCTGGCGGCACTCGCGCTAGTTATCAAGCGAATCTCTGTTTTCTCTCATCTTTGCAGCGGTGAATCGCCTCCTGAAAACCCGGTCAGGGTAAGGGTCTTCAGCGGCGAGACTGAAAACGCTGGCCGGCCGGGCCTGGCGAGTTAAGTTCACCTTCAGAAATATATCTTGTGTCTATCCACGACCTTTCTCTAGATTAACTACGCATATTTGTTTTTTCTTCCACTCAAAACACTCCAACTTCCGAAAAGTAGTCATCATCGGCTTTAACTGTCTTAATCACACCTAACCGGGTGTGGCGCCGAAAGTATTGCTGGTGGTGGCAAGTGGGAGAGACACAAGCTGCAGCTTGTTGAGTGTGTTGATATGACTGTTTAGGCTGTGCGCACACCGAAACTGTCTCCGTGACCGCAGGATGCGGAAGCGGCATCATCACACGAAGCAATCGATCGATTTCTAATTTTGCGACCCAAGCGTTGTTATGAGTGTGCGCTCATCGCAATGCCAAAAGTCGCTAGCCAGTTTAACTGGAGAGGACCAAACACTATGAAAGCTAGATTCGTAGTAAATCCCGCTCTGAAGGGCACATCCGGTGTGGAATCCGTCCACACTGACATGCTGCTTCTCTGCACAGTTGCAGGAACCGAACTCGGTCCTACCGCCCGCACCGTTGACGAGAGCTTGAATGGCCTGATCAGCCGCCAGCTCGGCAAACAAGGTTACAACGGCGAAGTCGGACAGATGCTCAGCTTTGCTGCCCCCAAGAAGGCAACCGTCAAGCGCATCAACATCGCCGGACTCGGCGAAATGTCCGATCGTCTCCCGCGCAATCTCTGCAAGGCGATTTCCCTGACCGTCAAGGACGCGCTCGACCGCGGCCTGACCAGACTGTCCATTCCCGTCATGCCCCATAGCATGAGCCAGATCAAGCTCAAGGGCCAGGCCAAGATCATCCGAGAGGTGGTCGAAGCGGCTTTGGTTTCCGAAGAGTATCGCTCCCGGGAAGGCACGTTCGAGGTGGAGCTCATCTGTTCGAAACAGGCTGCTCGCTTCCTGGAGGAAGGGCTCGCAATCGCCCCCAACCTGGACAGCGTCTGCTGCCTGGACGACGACGACACTGAGTAAGGGACAGCGGCAAAATTGCCGCTGTAAAACCGAGTGAATCTGCTGCCAATGCAGAATCGCAAGAGTGAACAAAGGCGGGGTATCCAGTGTTTGGCGCGTTGCATACGCTGCCGGCACTGGACCCTGCCTGAGTTTGCTTCAGCACCCGCAGTAAAACGGGTTGCGCAGTATGAGCTTCCACAACTCATTTCTGCGCAATTTCGTTTTTGTGATCTGCATACTAAAGCAGACAGTAGGATAACGCAGAGAAGTAAGTATTCAGTGGCGGACGTTGTTTCAATGGCAACGGGAAGGTTGTGCAGAGCAAAGACTTGCCACGCGTCTGTCTTTGCGGCGCATGACCTTCGTTGCCCACTTCTAGAAAATGGCAGTGTCTGGCAGTGAACACATACATTGAAAAAAAGATGAGAAGAATGGCGCTGCGGGCGGCGTGACGATTGCTCGTATACGCCGCCCCGTGGCGGAAAGCCGTTCGAGAGAGAACACCTCAGCCATAGCTGAGATGTCTCCCCGATTTTTGGCTATCTGTAGCCCTTGCGTCAGGCTGCCGGTGTCGCCGCCGCGGTCAGGGCGTCGGCTTCGTCGAGCTTGGCTGTCGCGGTGGCCACCATGTCTTCGACGATGCCCAGCATGTAGGCATTGGTCTCGAACAGGAAGGGAGCGACGGCCTCCTTCGCGACACCCATCTGGTTCATGAGCGACTCCAGGACCTCCTGGGCGACTTCGACGAGGGAGCCGGTGAGCTCCTTCTCGTCTTTCTCGCCGATCTGCTCAGCGATGTCCATCACCTTGTCGAGCGGTGCCTTCACCTCGCCCTCGCCTGCGGGGCTGGCGGTGCGCGCCGGCGTGCTCAGGTATTGGCAGGTGTCGTTGAGCGGCTTGAACAGCTCTCCTGCCTGCTTGGCGATGCCGAAGCCGACGAGCCGAGCCGTCTGAGCCTCAGCCGGACCGGCGCTGACGCCGTTCTCGAGCCGGGTCTGGATGGACATCAGCGATGTCAGGCAGGCTGCCACACGAGCCTTCATATCGTCGACGGTGGTAACGGGCTTGCTGGTGACGGACATGTTGCTTCTCCTTGCGGTGCTCACTGTGTGAGCGGGGTTCGGAATGAAGAAGTGAAATCTCGCCGGCTAACACGCAAGTGTCCGGGCGGCGAGTTCACCGAGCAATCAGGGCGCAATCATGCTGACTATGGCTACTGCGACTGCGGTCTGTGCGATCGTCGCCAGACCGATGATGAGCAATGCTGCTAACACTGCCGCACCGAAGTTCTCGGCTTTGACGGTGTTTTTCATGACCATTGCCGCACCTTTGATGGTGACAGCCAGAGCAAGAACATCCAGCACCGCAAAAGCGAGCGCATGGACGATGCCGGCTGCCATGCCTTTGGGCACAACGGTCAAGATGAGGGCTCCGAGCAGAGGCGAGGTCATGTTCATGCCGATGGCTAGTACCATGTAGACCACGGTGATCAGTCCTACGGCAAGAATGCGCATGACCAGCGCATTCTTCTCGCGCGCAACGAAAGCCGTCTGGCCTGAAGTGAACCAGGCAGCGGCATAGCGAATAGCCACCATCGTGACGATGGCGTAAATGATCAGGTCGATAATCATTCTTTTCACTTTCTGCCGCGTTCGAGGCGAAAGAGAGGCTCTCACCTTACCCTCGCCTCGACGCGACTCTTTGTTTTCTTCTTCAAAAGCCCGGCTTGATTGCCGGACTCTTGTTGGTGCTTTTGACGGTTCAGCCGTCACGCTTCGTCGTGAAGCACTCCTTCATCTTCGTCGTCGTGGCGGTCGTTGTTGTCGTCGCCGCCGACGCCGACGCCGTCCAATGCTTTCAGAGCTTCCTCCAGCGCTGGATAGCCATTTTCGTGCTCTTCGACCATCATCTGGGCGAAGTCCATCAGGTCCAGGCGCTCGTCCTTCGACAGACTGGCGACTGGATGCATGATGGTCATCGCCAGCGGACCGCCGCGGCGAGTGGACTGAAGGATGCCGTACTTGGCAAGAAGGCGTGTGTCAACACGAACCATGGTGTTTTCCTTTTCCCGGAACGCACTTATGCGCCCCGATTGAGACGAAGACAAATTGTGACGACTCGGACTAACGCAGCCCGAATCGTCTTAGCTGCAGGCAACAAGCCGTTTAGCGCGGCGGTTGATCGTCTTCGGCAATCACGCCTGCCCGGGCAAGCTCGTCGAGATGTTTCTCGACTCGCTCACCGCCGACAAGCGCGATTTGGAGCGCCACAAACTGAGGCGGGGTGCCGCTTTGAATGTGGGACGCAATGGCGAGCCCGAGCGTATCGACCAGCTTGGTTAATTCGGTCTGAGGCTCTCTGGCGCCGTCGCGGTGTGCAAAGGAGAGGATCCGTTTTTGAAGTTCGAGTGTATGCATCATCTAGGGCTTCTCCTTCGTGTCAGGTGACAGGCTTTGCGCTCTTGCCGTCGGCTTCGATTTTGCCGGCGGCGATTGCAGCAGTCAGGACCTGTTTGCCGTGTTTGTAACCGGCCTCGTACATGCCCATGCAGCGCCTCACGCTCAGGTTGAACGCCAGACCGCAGATGTCGTCGGCCTGATGCTCGACGACAACATGGCGCTGGTGATCCACCTCGGTTGGCTGATTCACAACCGGAGCGTACACTTCGCGCCACTGGTAATACCACGAGATCGGATCCTGCGGCTCGAGGCTGAGCCGGGTTGCGAAGCCGAGCGCCGAGATGATGGCGGTCGTTTCGCAGAACTGATCGGGGTGGCGGTGGTAAGCCGCGCCGTCGATGAGCAGCTGCTCTCCGTGGTGCACCGGCAGAAAGACGCCGGGCAGAGCGCCGGAAGCGCTCAGGGCCGCATGTAGCCTGTAGTCGCGGCCCTCGAAGAGAACAGGCTTCTTGGTGCGCGCGTCGCAAGCGACAATGCGCAGCCGATCGTTGGGCATCAAACCGAGACGCTCAACGGTTTCTTCCCACGGCTTCTCGAGGCTCAGAAAGCTCATCCCAACCAGGAAGCTCCGCATGTCCGGCACCGTGACGGCGCTGGCTAGCAAGAGCGGGTTGCCTGATTTTTCGTGGGCTTCCAGGAAGAGCTTGAGAATCAAGTCCGACGACATGCCGTTGGTGTAGAAAGTCGCGATGATCGCGCCCACACTAACGCCAGTCACTTTGTCGATCTTGATGCCGAGTTCTTCTACAGCTTTGAGCAGACCGATGTGGAAGTAGCCCTTGACGCCGCCGGCGCCAAGAACCAGTTCAACAGGTTTGGTCATGACATAGCTCCTATTCATGTTATCCGCAGGTGTATGCACAACCGCGAAAAACGATTTCTAGATTCGGCATCATCCGAGCAAACCGGAATCACCGTTTGAACTTTCTCCTTATGGGAGCGCACTGCGTGCGTTCCAGGCTGGGAGCGCAC
>JADZFV010000289.1 GCA_020854255.1 Candidatus Melainabacteria bacterium
GCCTGGGCAAGCCAGAACATCGAAACGACAGAAGCCTCACCAGTATTGCGTTCTGCCATTACGGCTTCGAAATGGTGATGAAGGGGCGCCATTCTAAAAATACGTTTGCCTTCACCGGGAAGTTTGTGCGTCAGCTTGTGCCATGCCACCATGATTGGTAGCATCGGCTTATCCGGCGTGAATTCTTTGGTCAGCTTGAAATAGCTGACTTGCATCATCACGGAAACAGTTTCGGCGATGTAAATCAGAGACAGCGGCACAAACCAGACGATCAAACCGCCGCTCATTACCAGCGCGCCCATCAAGCCGCCAAGAAACAGGCTGCCTGTATCGCCCATGAATACCTGGGCAGGGTTCTTGTTGAAGACGAGAAAAGATGCCAAACCGCCCGATGCAGCGGCAGCTATGGCGGCGTTTGCATACTGACTGGTAACCAGCAAGATCACAGCCATTGTGGCGAAAGCCAGGAAGCAGGTGCCTCCCGCCAGACCATCCATGCCATCGTGCAAATTTATGGCATTGGTCGTCGCCGCCATGATGAACATGGATGCGCCGATGAAAGTCCAGAGTGGCAGGGCGAATGAATAAATCGAACCGTCAGGGGAAGGCAAAAGAATCACCTTGCCAGCATCTGTTGCGAAATACCAGAGCCCCAAAGCGAGTGCAAGACCCAGCCCAAACTCTACGGCAAGGCGCAATTTACCGGAAATACCCTTATTGCTCTTACTCGTTACTTTGCCATAGTCATCGGCAAATCCCAGCAAGGCGCAAACGCCTGCGGCAGTCAAAATGAGAAGGGAGGTCCAGGGCGCCTGCCCTGACATCAGTAAAGCCGGGATCATGCCGACAAAAATGGCCAGAATAAAACCAAGCCCGCCCATTGTTGGGGTTTTTGCTTTGGCGGCATGGCTTTTCGGTCCTTCTTCGCGAAGATACTGCTCGACCTGCTTGGACTTGAGCCACTTTATATAGAACGGGAATACACACAGCCCGACTGCCAGGGACGCGAAAAACGGAACAATGACGCTCGGTTCTTTCATGTGAGTCAGAATTGTTTCAGGCAAGGTCGAAGTCCGCAGATTAGCCAATCAGGCAGCTGTTTCATTCAAACGCCGGCACAAACCGGGCGCTTCCTTAATTTAAGCACCCGGAGAGTAAATTCTAGAAGGCTAATCCAGATAAAACGATGTAATAATCTTGCGGTTTTCTTTGGCGTAACTGACCGACTCGAGCAGCGTGTGGCTCGTGTGATACAGGAAGCATATAACTTGCTGGCTGCGGTCGATTATCTCGTGGTTGCAGATCTTAGATGCATCGGCAAGCGTCATGGTGCGGCGCTCCGGGTACTCGGTAATATGTGTGATTCCCGTGAGCAGGTCTTGCACTTCACTGGGCTGCTGCCCGATTGTTTGCGGCAAAACAATGTCCAGGCGGTCGGGATTGGCGCGCTTGGCGCCGCGAATCACGGCCATATTGGTTCCGTTGGCACCACCGCTGGTGACGACCTGGTTGCCGGAAAGAACCAGCGCGTAAGTGAGCATCTCGACGAGTTGCTGGTGGGTGAGAGTCAGGTTTCTGGTGCCGATGATCGCCACTTTCTTCGGACCGCCCTGCTGAATTAGTAAAAGCTCCTGCGCCAGCTCATCGACGGAAGGAAGAGTTGCGGAGGTCGATTCAGATGGAGGCATCGCGTATATCCGTTGGGGTTATCCGAGTTGTTAGTACCAAGAATTTATCTAGTTGATGCAAGACCTGATTACCGGTCCCGTTCATCAGTGGGGAGTTTGGCCAGAAGTGCAGTTTACAAATTATAATCAACACTCAGGCGCTGTCCCGTTAGGCTTTTATCTCTGATTCGTTCAACCACCCAAATCATTCACTGAACCGCTCGGGAAACGAGACCATTTGAGGGTTGACGCCGACCAAGCGAAAAGCTCGGAAAAGCCGGTTGGAATCATAGCATAATTGCAATTGAGACAATGTCATGAGGCAGAAGCAGACATGGTAGTGGGAACTGATTTGGAAATGCAAACCGGCTATACACCTGAAAATGAGCTGCTTTCAAAGCTGAACCCCCAGCAAGTCGAGGCTGTCACTACCGGCTGGGGCCCAGCCCTTGTAATTGCCGGAGCCGGTTCCGGCAAAACGACCGTCCTGACCCGCCGAATAGCGTACCTGATCACCGAGATGCGCCAGGAACCGGAGACTGTACTGGCTGTTACTTTCACTAACAAAGCGGCGCAGCAGATGAAGACACGCATCGAGCAGATTGTCGGCTGGCAAACCGCGAGAAAGACGATGATCGGTACGTTCCACAGCATCTGCGCCCGGCTGCTCAGATTCGACATTGAAGATTACACGACGCCGGAAGGGCACAAGCTGAAAAGCAATTTTGTGATCTATGACGAGACCGACGCCCTCAGCCTGATGAAAGGCGTCATCTCACGTCTTAACCTGGACGATAAGGTTTTTGTGCCCCGGGAAATGCGCTATGCGATTTCCGCTCTTAAGAACGACGGCTACACCGCCCAACTTTACGCGCAAGAAGCGAAGAGCTATCGCGAGAGCCGCATGTCGGAGATTTTTCTCGCCTATCAAGCGGATCTCGCCCGCAATAACGCGATGGATTTTGATGATCTAATTCTCACCTTCACGCAAGTTTTGAAAACTTGCCCCAGTGTGCGCACACGTTATCACCAGCGTTTTCGACACATATTAGTTGATGAGTTTCAGGACACCAACCGCTCGCAATTCGATTTGATAAGAATGCTGGCTGAGCCTGCTGAAGAAGTTATCGGTCAAGACCCTTGGTTTGAACGGACTTTGATGGTTGTTGGAGACGTCGACCAATCGATTTATTCCTGGCGCAAAGCCGACTACAAGATCATGCTCAGTTTTCAAAGTGATTTCAAACCGGCGCGTTTGATCAAACTGGAAGAAAACTATCGCTCGACTGCGACTATCCTTGATGTAGCCAACAGCATCATCGCCAACAACTCAGAGCGCATTGACAAAGTGCTGCGCTGCAATCGAGATAAGGGCGGCAAAGTGCAATGCTTCGAAGCGCAAGACGAAATTGACGAAGCGTATTATGTCATTGAAGAATTGAAGCGATTAACTGCCCGCGGACGAACCTTGAAAAACTGCGTGATCCTCTATCGGACCAACGCGCAGAGCCGTGCGGTTGAAGAAGTACTGGTCAGAAATCACTTGCCCTACACGGTAGTCGGTGGCACTCGATTTTACGAGCGGCAGGAGATCAAAGATGTTCTTGGTTATTTGAAATTGATCTACAACCCGGCTGACGGTCAGGCATTCAATCGAGTCGTCAATGTTCCCAAAAGAGGTCTGGGAAAAACCACTATCGATCGCCTCAACCAGTATGCAATCGACAGCGGAATTTCTCCGGTGCAAGCCTGTCTGGAAGCTGAATCAATTCGAGACATCGCGGCGAAGACGGGCAAGTCGCTTAGAGAATTCGGTGAGATGGTCAATCGCTGGCATATGCTGTCCAAAACCATTCCAGTCTCTCAATTGCTCAGCACTTTGTTGAAAGAAACGAAATACCTCGATAAATTGCAGGAAGATGCGCAGTCTCAAAAAGACGAGTTGGCCCTCGGGCGCATTGAAAACGTGATTGAATTGAAGAAGGTGGCAGAGGATTTTGAAAAGACTGCCGATGAGCCGGATCTGGACTCATTTCTAACTCGTATTTCTCTAGTAAGCGATCTCGATGCTGTGCGCGAAGGAGAAGACTCAGTCACTTTGATGACCTTGCACTCTGCCAAAGGACTGGAATTTCCCGTTGTGTTTTTGGTCGGGCTGGAGGAAGGCCTCTTCCCGCACATGCGCTCTCTCGATTCGGAGACCGCAATGGAGGAAGAAAGACGCCTGATGTACGTCGGTGTCACACGCGCTGAGGATTCGCTCTATCTGACCTTGGCCCGCAAGCGTATGATTCTCGGGCGCGGTCCTGCCGGCGGCTCCGGATTCACTTCCAATTACACGGTGCCCAGTCGCTTCCTGCGCGAGATTGCACCAGGTTTGCTTGCCGGTTTTTATCCGCCTCCTGCCGGTGAGCGCCGCCCCGAAATTGCACAAGACGACAGCTTCGTCTCGGGAGGCTGGGGAAGCGCTCCGGCAAAGAGCGGTAGCTACCAGAGTGGTGGCAATTCGTATGGCAACAACTATGGCGGCAACTCGCGTCCAACTAATTACGGCGCAAGCGGTAATTCACGTCCCAATAATTATGGAAGCGGCAACAATTACGATCGCGCGGCCAGCTCATTTGGCGGCAATCGTAACGCTGGAGGAAGCTCACAGCCACCGGCAAAACCGCGGGCGATGCGAGTGGATCCAAACGCAGCTGCGCCGGCAAAAACCGCGCACCTCCAACAGGTTAATGCTCCTGTTTCATTTGAACGCTTGAATGTAGGCGATAAAGTTCAACACGCAAAATTCGGAGTTGGAACTGTCGTCCAGGTGATAGGCGATCAGGACAAAGAGCTTTACAACGTCGAATTTGACGAAGCCGGCCGCCGACTGCTTGATCCGCGATTTGCAAAACTGACAAAAACCACTTAGCAACCCGCCATCTCGAAACAAAGGACCAGTCTGATTTTTCAGACTCGCCTGCCGCTTTTTCAAAACCGAACCGATAGCGGTTGGTTTTTCCGGCGAACCGATAACGCTTCGGTTTCAAGACGCCCTCCTCCATGACAATTGAATTTGGCGAAAATTTTCGTTGCTTTGTTAACTTCACTCGTCGAGTTAGGACAAGTCGGCGATCAGATCTAATAGGATGGTTTGCCATTAGCCGTTACATTACGCGTAAAGGCGGCAAGTCTTTTCAAGGAGTTTTCAGGTGGCAGTAGAACGTACATTTGTGGCAGTAAAGCCTGATGGTGTCGAAAGAATTTTGGTCGGAGAAGTAGTCGGTCGCTTTGAAAAGCGAGGACTGAAGCTCGTCGGCATGAAGTTTATGAAGGTCACCAAAGAGATGGCCGAACAGCATTACGGTGAGCACAAGGGCAAGCCTTTTTACGAAGGACTAGTCAGCTACATTACCTCCGGTCCCATCGTCGCAATGGCGCTGGAAGGGACGAATGCTGTGGCGCTGGCTCGTCAGGTCATTGGTGCCACAAAGCCTTCGGAAGCAGCCCCCGGAACAATTCGCGGGGATCTGGCGGTAGAAATCGGCCGTAACATCGTGCATGGATCTGACAGTCCGGAAAATGGTCAACGTGAAATCGGCATCTTCTTCAAACCGGAAGAAATTGTCGAATGGACCGGCAGCCTTAACAAGTGGATCTGGGAATAAGTCTCCTCGCCGTTTCAATCAAAAGAGAGGTCGCTATCGGCGACCTCTCTTTTTGCTAATTCTTACCGCCCGCGGCTTTGATCGCTGTATCGAAAACGGCATCAGGACTCAGTTCTGCAAGGCAGGCAAGAGTTGTTATCTTGCATCTGTCAGAAAAACAAGGTTGGCATTCCAGAGCCGTAGACACCGTCGCACAGTGCGCACCAAAAGGTCCGTTGCGGCCGGCAGGCGTGCTCCCGTAGACGCCTAAGATTGCCGGGCCGTTCATGGCAGCGGCAATGTGGAGCGGCCCCGTGTCGCCACCAATCACGAGCTGAGCGCGAGAAAACAGTGCCTGTAAATCGGCAAGACTTGTTTTGCCGGTCAAATCCGTGACACTTGCCTCATCGCAATTTCGCCGAATGCCCTCAGCCAATGACTTATTTGTCGGTACTTCGGTCTTGCCACCGATAAAGGCAATTCGATAGCCATTAGAAACCAATTTTTCGCCCAGTGCCGCCCAGCAGTGCACCGGCCAGAGTTTTGTTATCCAGGTAGTGCCCGGTATTAGCACCACCAGGGGTGCATGTTCAGCGGTTTGGCCGGTTTGAGCGGTTTGAGCGGTTTGAGCTTTTTGCTGTTCGGCAAACAACTGTTCGATTTTTTGAATCGACGCATCCTTTATAGAAGGAAGGAGAAATTTGCAGTCGCAAGCCAGCGCCGGATCGTCTGCAACCACCTCTTTCTTGCCGGTCAATGCGTTGCAGGCGGCATTAGCGAGCTGCAAATTGTGCAAAACAACGTGTTTTTCATACGAGTAATAGTCACCCGTATTGACCCGGTCGGTATAGATTAGTGGTGCCATTTCGCGTGCATCTGCAAACCCGAAGATTCGCCGCGCCCTGGAGCCACGACAGATGGCTGCACTCTTGAAAAGTCCTTGTAAGTCTATGGCGCAATCATATTTAGTCTGATTCAATTCGCCTGCAAATGCCTTCATGGCAGTTGCCGACAACGATTTGAATTTCTTCTTTTCAAAAACGACTACGCGATCGACACCAGGATTGCCCAAAAGCAAATCCTTAGATAAAGGTTCGACAACCCAAGTGATTTTGGCCTGAGGCAAGCGCTTTTTGAGCAGACTAACGGCCGGCAAACTGTGAACGACATCACCTATTGCGCTCAGTTTTACGACCAGGACATCCATGCAACACCAGAAACTCTTGTCGGGTGCATCATACACCGCCCGGTTCCCGAGCGACCAACAGCCACCCCTGGCAAGCCATCTAAGCGAAAGCCTCGTGACGATCGCCCTGGTTCCGACCGATCGGTCTCAATCAGTCCGGCGCACCGGACTGATTGCGGGTCCACTGCTGTGCCGGTATCACTCCACCCTCGATACCACCCCGCCCCCGGTGCCTCCCCACCGCCGGTATCACTCCACCCCCGGTATCACCAATGAAAAACATAAAAATTCCCGAAAGCTTATGCCCGGTAGGACATGCAAGCATTTTCCTTTCCCTCAGGCACAGTCCCTGGATGAAAATCCGCTCCGCAGACGGTGGCGGATACCAGACATGCGTACGGCAATCAACTGTCTTGGATGGGGGTCATTTCGGTTCACCGACAAAGTTGAAGTCCTGGGTTCTGGAAGCTTTGGTGGTGCCAGAGACCGGGCACTTCCTTTCCGGCACTGAAACCGATACCAGATCGCATCAGGGTGCAATTGCCCAGGAGAGAAACAGGCGCGAGGATTTGCCTGCCAAGCCTGGGCTTGGCCAGCCGGCTCAGGGGCGAAATTGTCAGCCAGACAGAGATCGAAAGCGCACCAAATTCAGCGCCGAATCCGGTATTGAAGAAAAGACGGATTTGCCGCCTTCTACGCACCGGATGCAGCGCCATGAATCGGAACTACGTCCAGAGTCCGCTCCACCGTCTGCCGACCGGTGCGAAACCGCCGGTCCTTTCTTGCCTCCATAATGTGCAATTCCGGAAAGAACCGGTCATTATGTGACAGTCCGGCAGTTTTTTCCCGGTAAAAAAGGCACCATCGGTAATACTCTGTAACTTTTTAACTTTGTGGTATCAGCCATCAAAAGTGGTGCGCACCGAGGGTGGAGCAGGATTTGCGCAATCACCACTGGTATCACAGGCGAAGAATATATCGATTTGGTGGTTAAAGAGATAGCACCTTTTGGTACAATCTATATGCCACCTTGAGTGGTGGTAGGTGGCATACCAACTTAGCGAGTCGCCCGACATGTATTAGGCGGCCCGGCTGGGCTTTTCGGTTTGCCGAATTGCCTGGCGCACTTATCGGAATTTTGCCCGAGCAGTGCCTCCAAAACCATCCCCAAAGCAAAAGGAGTGAAACATGGCCAGTTCTAAATCGAGTAAGTCTGCCAAATCCAAAGCGAAAGCCTCCCCGAAGGCTAAAGCTGCGAAACCGGCACACAAGAAAGTTGCAGCTCGCAAAGTTGTTGCACGCAAGAACGTAGCGAAGCATACAGCCAAGCCTACTCGTACCGCAGCAGCTCGCTCGGATTCCGACTACACGAAATTCAGCGGCAAGTTCACGGTGCGTCTGCCAAAGTCGCTCCACCAGGCGCTCGTTGATCGCGCAGAAAGAGAAGGCGTCAGCCTCAATCTGTTCGTAACAAATGCTCTTTCCCGCACCGTAGCGGTTGCAGGCAAAGGCAAGCGTTAATCGCCCTGTAAGTACGGGACAAAAATGAGTTTGAAGGAGGACTGACTGTCCTCCTTCTTTATTTGTACAAATTTGTAGATCAAATTAAAAGGAGTCTAATACTCTAATTCGGTCACCCGCGAGTGATTCAAAAAACAGCCCTGCCAGTCTTTCGGGACATTAAAGCGATATCAGACTAATCAATAGTCCATTCTTATCAACTTCATCTTGGATGCCCGGATCAGACCGGATAGTATGTGCCAGTTCCGAACACGGGCAGACCGAGTTAATTAAGGACTGGAAGCACTTGTCATGAGCAACAACATCCCGATTTTCTCCGCCAAGGAGCAATACCCCCAAATCGCCGCCGATCTAGAGGCTTCAGTATTAGAAGTGTTGCGCAGCGGCAACTACATAATGGGTCAGAAGAATAAGACTCTCGAGCAACAAATCGCCAGAGTCTGCGGCGCCAGGCACGCAGTAGGCGTAGCAAACGGAACCGATGCCTTGATTCTGGCGCTCTGGGCGCTCGATATCGGACCCGGCGATGAAGTGATAACCACACCTTTCACATTCGCCGCCACCGTAGAAGCGATCGCCATGCGCGGTGCCAGACCTGTGTTTGTCGATGTGGACGAAAAGACTTTCAACATCGATCCCCGAGCGATTCAGCGCGTCATCACGCCGAAAGCCAAGGCGATCATTCCTGTGCATTTGTACGGGCAATCATCCGACATGGATCCGATTATGGATCTCGCCTGCCGCTACGCGCTCAAGATTGTGGAAGACAATGCTCAGGCAATCGGAGCAACCTATAAAGGCAAGCCCACTGGAAGCTTCGGAGACGCAGCCTGCATCAGCTTCTATCCCACCAAGAACCTGGGAGCCTGCGGAGATGCCGGCATGATCGTCACCAGCAACGACAAGCTGGCAGAGCGCCTGCGTTGCCTGAGAGCACACGGGTCCAAACAGCGTTATTTCCACGAAGAACTCGGCGTCAACAGCCGTCTCGATGAGATCCAAGCAGCCGTATTGCTGACCAAGCTGCGTCATCTGGATGACTGGACAGAAAAAAGACGGGCGATCGCCGGAAAATATTTTGAAGTATTGAAAAACGTGCCCGGCATCATTCTGCCGAATCAGGCGGTGAAGCCTGATTACAGACACGTCTGGCATCAATACACAATTCGCGTTCAAGAAACCAATTTCGGCACCGCCGGCGACACCATGCGCCAGCAAGTGATTGACGGATTGGCAAAACGCGGTATCGGCTCTATGTGTTATTACCCAGTACCGCTGCACTTGCAAGAAGCCTTCCAACACTACGGTTACAAGCATGGCGATTTCCCGATCACCGAACGGCTGGCCAGTGAGGTTCTTTCGCTGCCGATGTTCCCAGAACTCAGCGATCGAGATATTCAATCAGTCGGACAGGCGATCAACGAGATAATGACCGAGCAAGTTGCGGTGCAGCCGATTGTGGTTCCCACTCCTCCGGTCGCTATCTAGAGGGCAGGCTGAAAAGCCTACGCCGTTAGAATGGAGCCTCAGGCAAGCATGACCACAAAAACCAGTACGACAGAAAACCAGCGCATCAGCAAGGATGCAACGATTGGCGCCAACACGCGCATTGGCGATGATGTGCTTATCTATGCCGGTTGTCAGATCGGCGACAACTGCATAATCGAGCCCGGCGCGATTATCTACGAAAACGTGAAATTGGGCGCCAACTCCTATGTCGGCGCCCAGTGCATTCTGGGTGAACGCCTGTCCGGATATCTCAGCGATCCGTCCTACAAAAATCCTCCACTGCTGATTGGAGAAAACTCGACAATAAGATCGGGAACGATCATTTACGCTGATTGCAAATTAGGCAAAGGCTTCCAGACCGGACACCGTGCCGTAATCCGCGAGAAGAGCATTTTTGGCGACATGTGTTCGTTCGGCACCATGGCTCAATCGGACGGTCAAATGACAGTCGGCGACAACTGCCGCTTTCACAACAATGTCTTCATCGCCACATTCACTACTTGCGAAGACGACGTGCACTTCTACCCGATGGCCTGCACTGTCGACAGCATGCATCCACCCTGCCAGAAAGGGCGCCAGGGCCCCCATCTGGAGAAAGGTGCGATTGTCGGCGCCAAAGTCCTCATCCTTCCTCGCGTGCGCGTCGGGAAAGGAAGCGTAATAGCAGGCGCCTCGGTAGTTACCCACGATGTACCTCCAGGCATGGTTGTCGCCGGCATGCCCGCCAAAGTTGTAAAAGCTCGCGACGCGGTGCGCTGCCACATCGAAGACCGCCCGGCCTACGACGTGGCCATAGAAAACAAAAACTAGTGCCATCTCTTTGACGCTAAATCGAAATTGTGAATGTGCTAGATCAAACCAGAAATGAAAGCGAAGCACACAAGCCCGCTGTGACAGGCGGCTCGCCTTCGATTGAGAAAAACGCGGTGCCGCTTTTGGTTTTCATAATTGCACTGTCGACCATTCTTTGCTACCTGCCTGTGCTTTTCAATTTCTTCGCCGGAGATGACTTCGTGCATCTGACCTGGCTGAAGCAAGCGATGGGTTATCCTCAGTTGATCTGGAAAAACTTCCACTCTTCATGGCTGGACGGCACGACAACAAAGTTCTATCGCCCGCTCATATCAGTTTTCATGGTCACCGATTACATGGTCTGGGGCTTGAACGGATTAGGCTTTCACATCACCAATCTTCTCTTCCACCTCACCTCCACGATTGCTCTATTTTTTGTCTCGCTTCGATTGGGAAAAACATTTGCTTGTGATTCAAACCAGAACGTAAGGGGCAGTGCCGTGGCGTTTGCCTTCTTCGCCTCTCTCATTTTTGGTCTTTATCCGCTGCACGGCGAAGCTGTTTCATGGATAACCGGCCGCGTAGACACCATTGTCACAACCTTCATTATTGTCTCTTTGTGGTGCTATATGCAGTGGCGCGACGGCAAGTCAGGTTTCTGGTGCGTCGGCTCGATTGTTTCACTTATTCTCGGATTGCTCTCCAAGGAGATGGCCATTACGCTGCCGGCAACAATGGCTGCTTATGAGGTTCTTCTCTGGTGGGAAAAAGGCGGCACGAGAAAAAATCTGATACCAGGAGCTGCAAGCGCCATTAAGGCAATCGTTCCATTTGCTGCCGTCATCGCCCTCTATTTTCTGGTTCGCTTGATGGCACTGGGAACATTCGTGGGAGGCTATGACGACTCACTGTTTTTCATCTCCAACATGAAAGACTTCATCTACGGCTGGCTTCACGCCCTCAAAATGTTGCTGATCCCGGCCAACAAAGATTTTTTTGATTCTCACAATGCGCTTTTGATTTTCTGGCAAGTTTCACTCGGCTTCATGGCCATTTCGTCGCTGGCAAATTTCGCCGTGCTCAGAAGAACAATTCCAGTCTTTCTCTTCTCTGCACTATGGCTGGCTTTCGCGCTTCTGCCCGTATATAAGATTTTTGCCATTTCAGACGATCTGCAGGGCAGCAGGCTGGCTTATCTGGCTACAGTTCCGCTCAGTCTGCTTATGGCTTTCGGATTCACAACAGTTCGCATCCTGGGCAATCCCGTCTCCTGGATGCGTGTCGCCAATCGGCTGAGAATTGCCTGGGGTGCGCTTTTCTTGACGGCTGCAGCAGCCATGCTCTGGACGAACAATCAAGCCTGGGTGACGGCTGGCGAACAATCAAATGCGATCAGGCACTCTTTGAATGCGCTCTATAAAGATGAGATTCAGGGTGACCCGCAAGTGTTGTTTCTTGGTTTACCGGATCACATTCACGGCTCCTATGTCTGCCGCAATGCACTTTATGGAATGACCAAGAGTCCACAGCTTTATCGAGACATCGAGCACAACATCATGGTCGATAAGTTCGAGCCCATTTTGCCATTCGGCTATCTGAAATCCTCATTGCAAGAGAGCCGAGACAAGGTAAAAGTCTACAGATGGGACCTA
>JADZFV010000290.1 GCA_020854255.1 Candidatus Melainabacteria bacterium
AATGTATTTCTTCGCGCCGTTTTTAGAGGCAGCTTTCGTTGTATATCCGCACAGGGTCGCCTAAGAAATCGAACGACTATTATCAATTTGGAGCATGTATTTGTCACGTTGTTGGGCTACCAAAGGCGGAGTTAACTTAATGTATATTTGTTAACGGAGCAAGCCTGTTGCGCAAAACCCTTAATCGGCGGGACATTCACGTTTGGGTGGCGTGTTAGCCTTCTTCGCCCAGCGCGGAGCCTTTGGCACAGCGCATCTAGAACAAGTAATCGCCGCCGGTCCGACGATGGCCGTCTTGGCTGGTATCGGATTATTTGGTCTGGCTCTCGGACTGATTGGCGCACTCTATGGAATGAGCGTACCGATATTCGAGGCTAAGAAATTTGAACGCACCACGCGCTTCGCCAACACTCTCATGGCTGTTCATACAGAAAACGAGAAAGAAGCCCGTGTAGTGGAAAAACTATTTAAAGACTTCGGCGGACTTGAAGTTCAACGAACGACAGAAGTGTCGATCAAACGACCCAAGAATATGGAGCAGAGCGTAATCGAAGCAGAGAAACGCAAAGCTGCCTAGCGGCATCAAAAAAGTGTTCGGCACGGCTAGCGCACCTGAGGAAAGCATACCTCCGAGGGTGCGTTAGTTTTTGTTGTTTTGTCCCCTTGACGAATGTTCCCCAAAATGGGAACATTGATGTACGATCTCGGTAAGGTGGATTGTGAGAATACTGAACAGGCCTGCGCTTGAATCCTTCAAGAAGGCACATGCCAACAGTCGTTCTACAATGGACAAGTGGATAATTGTGGTGGAGTCCGCAAGGTGGTCGACAACAGCAGATCTGCGAGCTACGTTTGATAAGGCGGATTTTGTGAAAGGATTTACCGTTTTCAATGTTGGTGGTAACAACTACCGCATAGTTGCTCGAATCGTTTATCCTTCACAAACAGTACTCATTATAGATGTGTCTACTCACGCCCAGTATGACAGGTGGAAGCCATGAGACCGGCACTGAAAGCAACAGGCAGATATTTGAGGCTTGTGTCGAATTGGCCTCCTCGTCCAATTCGCGACAGGAAGGCTCACCAGGCGGCTCTAAAGGTCTTGGAGCAATTGGCTTCAAGCGATATGTCTGCTGAAGAATTGGACTATTTTGAGGTCGTTTCCATCTTGGTTGAAAGCTACGAGAGAAAAATTCTCGAGCCCGACTCACAAGCGGAGAAGCATGAAATCCTGCTTTTTCTAATGGAAGAGAATGGGCTGCGGCAAGCTGATCTCGTTTCAATAGTCGGTTCTCGTTCTCATCTGTCAGAATTTTTGGGTGGTAAACGCAATCTGAGTAAGTCGGCAGCGGCTAGACTCGGGGAGCGCTTTAAGGTCCGTCCAGAGATTTTCCTGCCGCGTATCAGCGGTTGAGTGCTTATGCTTCAACTGTGTCCTAGCTCTTGCTTGAGCCTTTCAACGTCAGCAATTACGTCTGAGTCTGTTGGATTGCGATTCATCGTCTTCCAAAACGGATCGCCATAGAACTCAATTTCTCGTTCCAAATAGTCGAGCGCCATGCTTTTCTTTCCAAGCTCTAAAGCTACATACCCGGCTAGGTATTGCGGCGTGCCAAGATTGAGTGACCAGTTGTAAAAGTCCCTGCGGGCATCCCATTCTTGCATCATGGCAAAGACGTTTTCTAAATCAGAGAGCTGCTCAAACCAGGGAATGGCAACAGTAGATATTGCCTTTTCTACATCTATAAGTACTTCTTCAAGATTGGTTGATGCCTCCCCAACGGTCCACTCATATCCGTACTCGTCGGGTTGCCCAGCCGTATTGCGTAAGGTCTTCGACATATGGCAATCACCTTCATTTGGCGGAAGGAATTCATCCCATGCTCGAATTCGTTTGCTGGGAATACATCTGAGGCACGCTGCCAGGTGGACTGCAATCGAATAGCTGGGAGTTCGGTCGATACTAGGAGGATACGTCTGAATGACCTTGCGTCCGACGAAGAACGTAACTGTTTCTGTCCGTTTCCACCACTTGCTACCTTTTCTGATAAAGCCATTTGCTTTCATAATTGGAGCAATTACACAGTTAATTTTTCGCCCTAGCGCATTTCCATCCATACTTAATCCAGCTTCATGAGTCCGTTTCGGACGAGTTGTTTGGCCCCTTCACGATAACTGAGCGGAGACAGCTTGCTGCGATTTGTGCGCAGAAACTTTATCACCGAATCCGGTGCCTTGTAGCTGTATTCACGCAGTGCCCAACCAATGGCTTTGCGAATGAAGAATTCTTTCTCGTGCGCGCGTCTCAGGCAGAAATCGTAGAGCAGCTTTTCATCAGTCTTCTCTTTGTGCTTGTTCATGCTGAGAATGGCAGTGCGGCGTATCCACATGTCGTCATCGTCGATCCATTCTTTCATGATCGGTTTCACTGTTTTTTGATCGTTCAAAAATGCGACACCTATCAATAGCGTCGCCAGCGGATCGACCAGATCCCACCAGGCGCCTTCGCGCACCAATTGTTCGTACAAGGGAATCATCGACGTATCGATAAATTTCTTGCAGCGTACTGCGTAATCAAGTGCCGAGTATTTGTCTTCGCGGTGTTCACCATTCCACAGCGCCAGGATTACTTGAGCGTAATCGTCGTGATTGGCGGGTGCGAATTCTTTTGCTAGATGTCGGTATAGGGGTTCCCGTTCAGGTTTTTGAATTCCCCAGAAAGGCATGTCTGTTTTCATGTAGGCTGCCATCTCAACTGCTTTCTCAGCGTCTGCCAGTGCGGCAAACTCCGCGATGAGGAACTTATGCGCATCGACCGCAATCTTGCCTGGCGAGTTTTTGGTTTTGAGTGGCATATAAATTCTCCCTGCGACGGTTAAAGTTTACACGTAAGGACAATGCCTGTGTACAATTTCCATATGCGTTTTTGGAATCTCACTTTACTAACTGGCATTCTTCTTGGCTCTGTCGCACCCGCAGAGAGTGCAGATGCAGACAAGCGAAAGATCGCTGTTCAGAGCGCTGCACCACTGCAGGCCAACGCGACTCACAATAGCGCTGCCACGTTTGCAAAGTCGGTCGCACCGGTGTTGCGCTTTCGAGCTCGATTGATTTCTGTTGTAGATGGTGCCGTTGCAAAAGTGGGAGATCCTGTGCACGCCGAATTGCTCGATACGGTCATGCTTCCAAGTGGCCATTACGTCGGCGCAGGAGCGCATGTGCTTGGTGAAATTTCCGAATTGGATCATTCGAAAAGTTTGCTGAAGGCTGATTTTACGGCTAAGCACTGGCGCAACTGCAATGGCACAGTGTCAATGAAGATCAAGAGTATTGGCGGCTATGAACTTATGTCCGAAGTTGTTCCCGCGCCGAAAACCCGCATTGTTCGCACCGACAAGAAAGCTGCACCACTTGGTGTTGATGGAAAAGGTGAAATCACAGTTCAGTACAATTCTGTTGGTTACACCGCAGCAAGCGCTGCGATTTCCGGTGGTTGCATCGCGGCGGGACCGGCTGGAATCATTGTCGGCCCGATTGTAGGAGGCGTTGCAGGTGCTACGGACCCCACATTCGCGTACGGGCGTCCCGTCACATCAGCAGACCAGCATGCGCATTTGAAAGGATTTTTCAAGGGCGTAATAGGCGGGCTGCCGGGTGGCTTCCTGATTTCAGGCGTCACCAATCGCGGTATCAATATTTCGCTCAACCCCGGCGACATTATTGTCTTTGAGGAGCGCGGACAGGCAAGCGCGGACTGAGGTTTGCTGTCGCTTGCAGGTTGCTCAGGGGCGGCGCCATGCGGTGCCACCTCCTGTGAGCAGTTTATATGACTGGAAGTAGCACGTCCCTGCAGCGGCGAAAAAGATCACTGACATGACGCTGAGAAAAGCGATTACCTTGAACACGATTCACTCCATGCAGTCGGATTTGCCGGGTCTGCCTTTGTCTGGTTCGTCCGAGATGAGCAAGCCGATTTAAGCGCATATATTGGTACATTTTGGGGGCTCAGCCCTGGCCGTCAAGCCGCCCAGCCGGCTCAGATGTGATTTCAGTAATCTCCCGTTACCTCCCCGGTTAATCTGTTGACAGCTTGAGGCACAAGCTGTAACGTGAACTACGGTTTGTATTTTTTCAGGGCACAGAAATGACCTTAGCGAATTACACCAGCAACAACCGACGTACGCGCCGCGTTCTATTGAACTCGGGGCCGGCTGGGCTGCGTTGATCTAGGTCACCAGAAACCACACCTTTACCTCCCGAGTTCCATTA
>JADZFV010000291.1 GCA_020854255.1 Candidatus Melainabacteria bacterium
ATTCCATCATTGCTGGAAAGAGAATTGAGAGACAGCAGTGAGGCAAATTTCTTCGACGCAGATTGTCAATTAATAGAACAATTGAATTCCAAATTTCATCTGCGGAAATCTGGTCAGTCCAGAGTCACTGACATATGGTTTCGGCCCGACCTGACTGTGCACGACGTCGAAGTATGCTCGGAAACAACGAAAGAAGAACTAGTCGAGTTACACAATAAGTTGAGCGAACTTCCAGAGATGCAAAAAATAATGGAACTTACAAAAGAGGAAGATCCTCTGTTCATAGAGCATTTCGAAGAAAACGCAAGCGATATCACGCGTAAATCGCGCCGCGTTTACTCGCATGTCCTGTTCGATCTAGAGATCGATGACTCAGTCTTTGAATATCCAACTTGATTTGAATACGCAGCTTAATTTGAATCTGCAGCTTATTAAGTTCAGTGACTGCGTGCGTTTTTGCGCAGCCGGTTCAGCCGATGGCATCAGTTCGTTATAGACCTTTGTCACGCGAACAGTCACTTTCAATGACTGTTCGCCTCTGCCTTTTCTCAAAGTGGCGATTGATTGTTTCTGGGTTTGGGCCTGGTCAATGAAATGACAAGCTTTCCGATGCCCTTCCAGGAAACGACCTGGATCGTATCTCGTGACTGGTTTTTGTCTCCGCCATATACCAACCAGCCTTGACCCGCCGAGTCGCCAGCCAGCTGAAGCCAGTATTTTAGTCCTTTCAGAAAGTCCGAGGTAATGGTCTGTCCGGATTTAACTTCAATGGGAATCAGGCAGTTGTCCATCTCGATCAAGATGTCTACTTCATTGCCTGTATGATCTCGCCAGAAATACAGGTTAGAGGAGAGACCTTGCGAGAAGCGAGCCTTCAACAATTCACTAACCACCCAGGTTTCAAACAATGCTCCACGCTGGGGTGCGTGCGATCGCTGTTCAGCACGAGTGTTTACAAATTGCTAATTCAATTATCAATTTGTCGGTTGGCTTTTAATGCGTTTAGAGGAAGTCAACCGCCCACTTATAGGGTGTCAACACCATGTTAGTGCTGATTTGTGAACGGCGATGTTCATGCATATCGAGGTTTGCACTGAAACTAAGCAAGAGGACTTAAGAGCGAAACTTCCCTTTCTATCTTCCTTATTCTCAACGCACGCTGGTGGCACCGGCAGAAGGAATCAATTCGTTGTACACCTTAGTCACACTCTCAGTCACTTTCAATGACTGTTCGCCTCTGCCTTTTTTCAAAGTGGCAATTGACTGTTTGAATAAAGCATCAGCCTCGGCTTTCTTTTCGGCGCTGTCTTGTTTTGCCAAAATCTCAGCCAGAGATGCCTGAGCTACAGCGGTGTTCGGATCTTTCTTACTGTAGTGTTTTACAAACAATCCGAGCGCACGCCGGCTTGTTGCTTCCGCTTCTGCATACTTCTTTTGATCCAACTGCAATCCGGCGATTACACTCAATTCTTTCGCCACTGATTTGCTTTCTTCGTTGGTCGTTCGCTCCCAAATAGTGAGGGCGCGCTTTGCATAAGGCTCTGCCTCTGCACTCTTCTTCAAAGCGTGCAATGAAACAACAATGTTATCGAGGACGCGAGCACACTCTTTATCATCTTTGCTCTTCGTCTTTTCGATGTACTTCAAATAGCGCTGTGATGCAGTTTCACTCTTTGTAAATTGATTGGTCTTCAAATATAGAGTGGCAAGAAAATCCAGGCGTTTCATCAATGTAGGATCTTCCGGCGGCATCAACTTTTCGCCGTATTTGAACGACAGCTCAGAAGCTGTGCATGCTTCACTGTACTTACCGAGGTAGTCATATACGGTGGCAAGATTATTTAGAGTTTTGCCGCGGCGAGGATCGTTGGCCGGAAATTTCTCGGCAAGATCAAGAGCCTTCTGAAAATCCTTCAGCGCGACTTCAAAATTACCTCGCTCGAAATTATCCTTGCCGTGCCTGTGATAGCTCTCCCATGACGGCTCGGGTACTGCAGCGCTGACTGAAGCAGCACCGCAGAAGAGACTCAATGCCAATGCGCAGACCATGCCGCTGGCGCGATAGCGGCGGCGATTGTGTTTTTTGTTCATTGCTTACGCCTTCACTGTGGTGGGATCATGGAAGGGCATTCTTTGGCCTTCCCTACAATCTCGGCTTGGAAATTGGCAGCGCCGTCGCCGAGCGTTTCTAGAGGTATCAAAACGCACTCTCTTTCTTGCGGCGCGCCTTGCGGATTTTGCCAGGTATCGTATGGAAATTCATTGGCATTCTGGCGTCTGTACCAGATCTCCACATGTTGTGCTTTCCAGACCAGCACCGCCGGCAGTGGCTGCCCGTCATCGAACTTGTTTTGCAAATCATGCACGAACGACTTGTTCAATTTGACGTGTATTCCACCCGGGTAGACGTTGGCGCCCAGGTCCTTTATGACTTCGATTATTTCCGGTGTGATTTTATGCACTGCCACCAGCACATCAGTCCCTTGTTTGCACCAGGGAAGAGTCTTGAGCATTTCAAGAAAAGTAGCGCACGTTGCCGCAGAGGCGCCTTCTGTTTCACTCATCGCTTGATAACCACCGAGTTAACTAAAGAGCCATAATTGTAGACTGACCGCACTGGAAGATCACCCGTTTGTATTCGTTTTACTAAGGCACAGCCGGAATTAAGGTTTCACATTAATCCGTGAAGTAATTCAGGGCGGCATTTCAAGAATCAGGCACGAAAACGCTGGCAGCGCGGATGTCAGGCGACTAAGGCAAACTCGATTCCTGGCTGTTCTGTTCCCAGACGTTCCATATCTTTCGGGCGGCGGCGCGGGTTGCCACGCCCTGAAATACCTCGCCCGCCTTCATCTCGGCATCCTTCAAATTGAAGAGTACCTTGGCTACGGAAATATCTTCCTTGCCTTTCGCTTTAGTGAAGAAAGCGATCGACTTTTCAAAATACTTCTTTGCCTCGGCAGGCTTGTTGCGAGCCATCTCCAGAAGACCCATCTGATTCAAAACAAGCGCGTAATTGTATCTTCCCTTGTCGCCGTTTTCTCTGAAACAAGCTGCCGCCTGTCTGAATAAAGGGTCTGCCATATCGTAGTAATTTCGGAGCCTGAGATGCTCCGCGACTGAGTAGCACGAGTAGCCCATTTCGTTGCTCAGAAGCGCACTTTGCCCGCTGTCCTTCCACAACTTCATAAATTTTAGCGCCGCGTCATCAGCTCTGGCGAGAAGCTTTTGACCTCTAAATGAATCGACAGAAATAGCCAGGGCTTTCAAATAGTCCTGTCCACCCATTTTCGAAAGACCTTCCAGATCAGCCATAGCATTGGCGGCGCAAATCTGTGCTATCTGGAATTTGCCGTTGAGAATGCAACACCGGCCGCATTCCAGCCACAACTCAGCAGCCTCGAGTGAATTACCCAATTGAATGTTTGCGGCAATTTTCAGGCTAAATTGATAGCGTTGCTGAGCTTCGTTGTAGCGGCCGGCCAGCCTGTAAAAATCAGCAATCATGCGCTCGACGGCCAGCCCTTGCGCGCTGTTTTCGCCGGCTGTCTGATGCGCGAGGCTACGCCTGGTGCGTAAATATTCCTCTTTGACCTTAAAGTCGGCTGGTTTGGTCGCATATGGCGAACGCGGCTGCTCGATGGCTATCTCTCGCTCGACGGCACTGGGATCGGCTCCGATACCATAGAGAGGTGAATACATAGCTACGCCGACGGCAACGACGATCGCGACCAAACATATTAGACTGACGACAATTTTTTTCGAGGAGCCCAGCACGTTGAAGAGGCGCCGCCGCACTTCGTGCATTTCACGCGACACCAGAGCCAGTGATTTGAAGCCGCTGGTTTTGTTGGTGGAAAGCGATTCCAATTCATGCTTAAGCTCATCCATCGACTGCTGACGATTATTGGGATCTTTGCTCAACGCTCTGAACAAGATCTTTTCCAGCCGCTCTACAAGCCGAACATCGGCCTCGACACCGATCAGGCTCTTGGGCAGTTCGTGCACTTGTTTGTACATCGTCTCGACGATGGTTTCCCCTTCAAGAGGAACTCTCCCCGTCAGGGCCTCATACATGAGACAGCCCATTGAATAGACATCGGCACGTTTGTCCACGACTATGCCGCGGCACTGCTCCGGGCTCATATAAGGAGGACTGCCCAGGGCGTGTCCGGTCGGTGTTTTACTCAGAGTGCTGCGTGCTTCCTCAGCCAATACTTTGGCTATGCCAAAGTCGACCACCTTGACGTAATCTTCGTCATCGCCTTCTTTGACGAGAACTATATTGCTCGGCTTCAAGTCGCGGTGCAAGACGCCCAATTCATGCACATGCGACATCCCCTCACAGGCCTGGATAAATATTTTCAGACAGCGCTCGACCGGAAGTTTGCCTTCCTTCTCGATCACATCGGAGAGCGATGGTCCGTTCAAATAATCCATAATTATGTAAGGGCTGCCGTTGGGCGTTACGCCAACATCGAATATTTTTACAGCATGGGGGTGCCGTACTTTGTTGGCTGCTTGCGCTTCTCGTCTGAAGCGACGCACATTGGCCGGATTATCGAGCAGGTGAGCATGCATGACCTTGAAGGCCACTTTTTCACCGCTAGTCAAATCGCGGGCGCGATAAACCGAACTCATCCCGCCACGCCCGATCGGCTCTTCAACCTCATATCTGTTTTGAATGATCGAACCGACGAATTGCCGAGTAAACTCCGACAGGTCATCGAGATCGTCATTTTCGTCATCCTCGTCATCGATTTCATCGAGCGACGACAGCGAGAAAAAATTGTCTCTGATAAAGGCAGGATCCATCTTATTGGGCCTCGCTGCGCCGCGCGCCTCCGCCTCACCACCAGCGGTTGCATCAGCGGCGACGGGGGTGTCGAATTTATTGAAACTGTCCTTGTCTTTTTCCGGCACGCTAGATCACTGTAAATATTTAGACTCAAGTAGATTAAGGTCGTTCTCTAAATGACTCCGCAGGCAGTACCACTGCCGATTCATATTGGACTTCCACAAATGCCCTAAATTCGTAGCCGTGTTCTAACAACTGTTATCCTATTATCTATACTGCCGCGATTTTTTGGCATGATTTGTGAGCGGTCAGCCTGTGCATATTATTTACCCAGGGTTAATCGGACCAAATTCAAGGCGGAGAAGAGTCTTGGCGATCGAAAAGAAGAAAAACGTGCGCCGGACAGATGCAAGACTGTTTTATGCTTGGCTTCTCGCCCATATTTTGCTTTTCCCGACACCGGCATGGGCAAAAAACAACAGCCCAGAGGCTCCGGCAATAAATGCAGCCGGGACCGGGTCTCCCGGCTACAGGGTTGAAGCGACCAGCAATTACGCAGGCACCCTCTCATGCCAGATGTGCAAGGATGGCATTCGCGTCAAGTCCGACCGCATGGGGCTTACCTGGATTTTAACCTCGCCAAAGTGGAACGCGCAGATCTACAACACCTCAACCGAATGCTACATGGACTTGCCCTATGACGAATGGACGAAACGCCAATCGTTCATCCCCACGGCCAAGAAAAAAACCACGCTCAAGATGGAAAAAACCAATGAATCCAAGGTGATTCACGGGCTGAAAACCAGGCTATACGTGATCATGGCGACATTTGCGCCGCCAACGCCCGGAAATCCAGGTATGGCCGGAGGCCCCGGCGCCCAGCCCTCGGTTCGGACAAAATCGAAGTCACCGCCCGGAAAAGCGGTTTCACCCAAGACCATAACAGTCAAAGAAGCCGAGATGTGGGTAGCCAAAGACCCCTGCGTTCCAAAACAGTTCAATGAGCTGATGGGCAAGATTTTCGGGATTCCAGCCGAAGACGGACTGCCCTTGAGCATTAGCTTGCGCCAAAAAAACGGCAAAATTACCAGCATCTGGGAGACGGTCAAACTCAGCAAAGGCAATATCACCAGGGACGAATTCAAGCCCATCCAGGGCTACAAGAAGGTGAAAACGGAGGTCGAAATGATGCTGGGAGACCAGGATTTGGGACTTTCGGAAAGCGGCGGACTGGACGCCAAGCCGGTTAAGCGCCCCAAACTGAACGAGATGCCTTAAGTACCCGGATTTGCCGGCTGAATTGGGTGGGCACCGGCAAAAGCCAGTCCAGGCAAGAAAGACAGGATTATCAGCCGCGAGCACGATGGCAAAACCCTTTCGCAGCCGTCTTCAAGGGATGAAAAGCCAGGTTAATATTCTAAATGTCGTGGCACATTTAATGAGTGACATATAGAAGCTGCTATTTTTATGGCACAGCAGCAATAGCTATGTGGGGGGTGGCAGGTCCACCTTTCGGGAAGGAAACGTTATGGCCACTACTTGCACCGTATGCAAGCGCTCTTACAACGAAGAACTGTGCCCGTATTGCACGGTCACCGACGTTAAGGTATCGGATTTGACCGATAAATTGCATCTTCAACACGGAGGCGACGGAGCGGAGTTGCCGACCGCCTTTCTGGTCGACCTGGTCTCCAACCGCAAAATTCCAATTACTACGCCCAGATGCAAAGTAGGGCGCGACGACCTGAACGACATCGTCATTTCCGGCGACCAATCAATTTCGAGATTTCATTTTGTAATTACCAAAGATAATGACCAGTACATGGTCCAGGACAGCAAGAGCCGTCACGGAACCTTTTTGAACGGCAATCAAATCGCCGGGCCAATACCCATCAATGACGGCGACGTATTGAAAGTGGGAGTTTCATTGTTCTGGTTCGTGATTGAAAACCAGGCGGTCGGATCGGCGGCTGATCAATTCTCACCAGTCGATATCGAAACGATTGACGCTCAAGAAATGAAAGTATCAGCCGGCGACACAACCACTCCTAATGCGCCGACCAGGGAAACAGACATATCCAGTATGACTTCGCTGAAAGAAGTTTTGGCTCAGGCAAAAGCAAAGGAAAGCGGCTTCAACGAAGCGGAAATGAGTAAAACCATAGCTCCCAGAGAGCAAGAGAAAGCCATCGATAAGGCGGCAGACAAGGCAGAGGAAAAACAAGAGAAGCCTGCAGATAAAGGCACAGACAAATCCAGCGATAAGTCCGACCAGAAGTCCGATTTCAAAGACTCCAGAGATCCCAAGGACTGGCAAGAAACAAAAGATCAAAAAGACTCTAAAACAGATTCTGACAGCAAAGATTTCAAAGCAAAAAGGGAAGAGGAGAGGGAAACTGCCAAAATGGACGAGCCTCCGCAGGGTCTAGAGCACGGCTTGCAAATTACCGCTTCGATGTTGTTGGATGCGCTCGAACACAAGTCATTGGCGGAAGTCTCCAAGCTCGACGACCGGCCGAAAGAGAAGGACAAGGCCGAAGAGACTGAATCCAAAGACAAGGACAAAGACCCGGGCAAGAAGACGAAGGATGAAGACGACGCGCCGTCAGAGATAGATCTGCAAGGACTTTTCTCTGATGACAATGGCAATCTTGACAAAACTGCCGGAGAGAAAGAAGCTGCCGACAGCAACAACAAAGATCATGAGAGCTCAACTAGCGATAAAATAACTGGTTCACAGGCAAGCACAGACAAAGCGCCGGAAGAAAAAGCCAAAGACGAGCCGAAAAGCAATAACGAGGACTTCAGTCCAGACGCATCGGACAAGACGGAGAGCGACTCGGAGACTGTTTCAAAGAGCACTCTCGACAAAATGTCCGACACCGTCCAGGAAATGTCGAATTCAGTCACTTCTGAATCCAATGATAGAGAGTCGAGTACACAGGAAGAAAAATCAGAGCCACAAAAACAGACAAAGAGCAAGCTTGAAGAAGCGGAATTAATTGCCAGCCAGCTGTTTGAACAGGAAATCGTTGAGAAGACCAAAAACGGAGCATGGAGCGGAAATACGATGCAAGACACGAAAGTCCCCGACTGGTGCAGCAAATACTTTGCTTCCGAGCTGAACCTTTTGGTGAAGGATCTCGACAATCTTAATGAGCAAGTTCGCAATGCTCAAAGCAAGATCAAGGAGGTCGAAAACCGCCTCGCCGCGACCAAGAGTTTGCGCAACACTCTGTTGACCGCGACCGGAGAAGACCTTGTTGAAGCCTGCGGAAAAGTTTTGGCCCGTCTGGGATGGCGAGTTAAAATCGTTGAAGACGACAAGCAAGAACTTCGCCTTGAATCGGACGATAAAGTTTCAATTTGTAGAATCATCTGGACGCCAGGCTTGCCTGAGCGTACACACCTCGGACAGCTCTCAATTGCTCAGACCCGATTCTGGTGTGAACAGGGCGCCGAGCCGAAGGGCATCTTGATTGCTGCACAAGCCGAAGACAAACCGCCGCCGAAGATTACAGACAGCGACTATTCCGGTGAGCTGGCAGACTACGCGAGCAAGAAAAACGTTCTTATGCTCACCACGCTGCAATTGCTCGCCATGTATAAAGAAGTCGCACTCAACGAAGGCAGCGCTGAAGCGCTCAGATCTTCAATCCACACTTCAAGCGGCTGGCTGAAAGGCTACAGTCTCGATCCTTCGGATGAAGACGAAAAGGAACCAGGCAAACTAGCTTCGGCTTCAATATAACCGGATAAGAGATGTGCGCCAAGCAAAAAGATGGACGGGATCCCGATCCGGGCAACACCGCCCGTGGTGATGACGCGCAACCGGATGATAGCAATACGGTTGAAACAAAGTCGAACAGTAAAAGCGATCCGGAACTGATTCGCGGCAAAGTGCTGGATGATAAATACGAGATAATTTCCCATCTGGGCAGTGGTGCCATGGGCGCTGTTTACAAAGCGCGCCACAAGATCCTGAATAAGGAAGTGGCAATTAAAGTATTGCAATCCGCCAATCTCGATGACACGATTAAGAAAAAGCGTTTCATGCGCGAGGCACGCGCACAGGGCGGACTGACGCACAAAAACATTGCGGCTGTTCATGATGTCGGGCTGACGGAAAATGACCAGCCGTTTTTTGTGATGGATTTGCTGGTAGGAGAAAGTCTGGAAGAACATCTGGAGCAGCATCACTCACTGAACTGGCTTGAATTCATCAACATATTCGAGCAGGTGGCACGAGGACTTCAGCACGCCCATTCCAAAAATATTGTGCACCGGGACATCAAGCCCAGCAACATCATGCTGATAGAATCCGAAGACGGAGATCTGCACGCACTGGTCGTCGATTTTGGCATTGCGGTCATAAACGAAAGTGATACCACAAAACTGACGAGAGAAGGATATATAGTCGGAACTCCGCACTACATGAGTCCAGAACAGATAGAAGGAAAACAACTGGATGCGCGCTCGGACGTCTACAGTCTCGGCTGCGTAATGTTTGAGGCTCTCACCGGCAATCCACCTTTTCAAGGCATAAATGCACCTGCCACCATGGCTTTGCATATTGCCCAGCAGCCCGAACATATCACGTCATTCAATACCAAATCACCGCTACCGGCTGGACTGGCCGATCTTGTCATGCGCTGCATTGATAAAGATCCCGAAAAGCGCTTCTCTACTGCAAAAGAAATTGCCGCCCTGTTGAACAGCATCAAGACGGCAAGTACTGAAAAGGAGAAATCAAACGACTTCTTAAAAGCCGCGAGCGATGACATTCTTGTCGGTGCCGGTAAAGGGCACCAGAGCAATCCGGCACACGCGCCGTCGATTCCCGAGATTCAAACTGACAACCAAAAGGACGGCGTCAATCCGCTGGAAAACAAATCCGCAAACAACCAGGAACCGAAAATCGCCGACAAAATTGAATTGAAAGAACACAAAAGTTTGGACGAGCCGGCAGAGAAAACTAGAAACAAAACCAAGGACAGTGGTGACTCGATAGAGCAATCAAATGATTTGCTGCAATTTGAAAACAATACCGACTCAAGAATCAAACTTAAACTGGAAGCAGAACGCGTGCAAGCACATATTCCATCCGGCTCGAATTCGATATCTTCAGACGGTGCGCACAAAAATGTCCCTTCAAGCAGCAGTGTAGCTCATTCTATATTCGAAAAACAGGTGGTCATCCGTTTGATAGCCGGTGCCCTTTTTGCATTGATTCTCTGGCCAGCTGGAGGGCGGCTGGCGCTGCCACTTTCTGCCGCCGAGATGCGCGACGACAATCTGTTTTTTATCATCGCGAAGTTCCTCGTCGACAATTACAATCAATTTGCAACTGATGCAGGCTGGCAGTATATCGTTTTGGGCGTAATCATATTCTTTCTTGATAAAGTGGTCCAGAGAGTTTTGAAGCACTTCTCGGACCTCTAAGCCCAATGCTGTTAGGTTAAGAATGTTCGAAGCTTATCGCCGGTGAGAACGCCGGCTTCCAGCCGGCTCTTGAGAAAATAAGTGCCAGCAAGATGCTGGCGCTCCCAGTCCAACCGGACACAAGGAGACCCCGCCATTAATGCCGGAGTTTGACTGCATCTAAGCCGGCAGCTAAGAATCGCCAACTGCAGGTCTCTAATCGCAACAGGGAGGACTTTCGCCCTCCCTGTTGCCCTTCGCATCAAAACGTTTGTTTTTTTTGATTCGATCCTCTCGGTTGAATACCCCAGAACTAATAAATCTAGCTGAATAAATTGGCATCCCGTGCTGAGGTGACAAACCAATTGACGACGCCCGGCACGGACACAGCCATAAACATGATGACGACACCAAAGGCAATGCGGTGATAGCGCGTGAGGCTGGCATTCAAGCCCGGCACATAAAGCACCACATTGCGCTGGAAAATGCCGTGCAGCAAGAGTGCAAATCCGCACAGCAAGCCTCCCATTTCTATAAGATTGCTGATGATATTTAGCAGTGCTTCCAGGTTGGCCAGGTTGTTGACACGCACTGTACCTGCGGTGTTGACACCTGTCACATAAGTTGCATCAGAACCTTGCGGCCCGATTGTGCCGTTGGTGGCACCTTGCAGAGTCGGTGCATCCGCATCGAAAGATTGTGGAGATTCAGGTTGCGATCCCAAATGCAGGTTGCTGCCCAAAGCAGATTCGTTGACAATTGCTGAGCTGACTGGTGTCACCAATCCGTAAGTACCGGCAATCGTCGCTGCTCTGGCCGCTTTACGCTCGGAAAGCAGCTGTTCGCAGTAAGCATTGGCTCTCAGCGCCAACAACTCCATCGCTTCCTTGGGCGTAGCCATGCGGCATGCCGGTTTGTCGGTTGTTTCAGCTAAAGCAACAGCATAGTTAATTCTGTTACTGCGCCAACGGGAGAGGAAATTGGCAATATCCTTACCCATCGATCCGCTTTTGGAAATCTGCGAAAATGGCCCGATCTCCGAGTGATTCTTGAAAAATTCTAGCGTGTCGGTCTCGCCGCTGTCTATGGAGTACTCGTAAAAGGCGGGAATATTTGAATACTGCGACATAATGTAGATCTCGCGGTTGAAAGCCGGCTGTGGCCCGTGTATCCACAGAACCGCTCCATTGGCGCTTTCACCGGCAATTTCAGACGCTTTTACGACTGCTAGCAGATTGTCTTGCCCGCCGAGAAATTTCATGTCGGTAATCAGTTTGATACCACTTCCGAGTGCTAACGGCTCCAGTACTTTTTGCTGCTCGTCGGATGCCACCATCACCGAAGTAATTACTCCTTTAGGAACACTTCCTAGTGCTTCGGTAATCTCACTGGTTTGACCTGCCAGAGCAGACGAACCATCAAGCACTACAATCAGGTTTTTGGGTGGTTTGACACATATCGGTTTGATCGTTTCGACTACGTAGCGTTTTGCCACCTGACCATTTTTGAGCACCTGTGCAATTTTCTTTTTGGCTTTTGCTCCCGGCTTGAGGACGCGCGCAACATCCTCCAATTGTTGCCGCACGCCCCGGGAGCCATCAATCATTACTACAACTTGTTGCGGCTTTCCGTCCTCCTCTGCAAGTTCTGCCTGTGCTTGAGCCTGCGCAGCAAGCTCCTGTTCATGTTTTCTCTTAAGCTTGTCTTTCTCCTCCTTTTCTTTCAGTCTTGTAGAAATCATGTCGAATACTGCTACCTGTTCCATTTTGGCTGGAAGTTGAGCCGAGATTCCAATTTGATTTCCTTTCAACACCTCCTTGGTTAGAGGTCCGGCAATGATATGCTGACCGGAAGTGCTGAGCGAACGCTTCAAGTCAGTGCTGTGCGCGTTAAGCATCAGCGGTGATTTGAGACGCAGCAGGTGCTCTCCGTCCAATGTAAAATTAGTGGCAACAAAGCGCGGTAAGGGCAAGGCAGCCTGTGCTGCGCTTTCCGCCTTCAAAGGCACAACCATTGTCATGCGTATTTTCAGCTCTTCATCCTGCTCTACAGGATAGCAGTGCAGCAAGAAGCGACCATGACCGATCGGTGTGAGCATGGCCGGACAATTGTGATCGGCTTGCACCCAACTCTCTTCGCCCTGTCCAGGCTCACTGACCGAAACCGCAATTCTAGCTTCATTTGGCTCACCGTTTGTCCACAAGGTCATACCGGTCACGGCAGTGCCTGCCGGCAAAGCTATTTCGGCGCGTGCTTCCTGTGCCCCGGCAGATTCATTCTTAAATACATACGTCCAATTTACTGTCGATGTCAACGTCGTCGGGCTGAGAGCACCACTCAAGAGCGAACGCACCAGAGTCAGTCCCTTGATCGGTTCTCCCACTACATGGCGGCGCAGATAATCGTCGGACATGGCGGATAGATCTCCGGCGTTTACGTCTCTAAATGGCTTTCCTGTGACTGCGAAATATAGTTGCCGCTGCGTCGTCAGCTTGATTGGAATAAACAATCCAGACAGTCCGGCGGCTCTGTCGTCGGTGCATTCCATGCGAAGCTGGCGCTCTATATTATAAGTGCGCAATACTCTGAGCCCGCGCTGCCGCTCCGCCTTGTCATTTGAAACCGCGCTCTTTTCAGCAAGGCGAATGTAAAATGATCTGGCCTCGGTAGCGCAAAAGGCGGCAATGGAGAGAATTACTCCAATAGTAGAGAACATCACTACCTGCGCGCGAGAAACTCTAAAGTCACACGCCAACCTGAAGCGATTGACCTGATAAATTGCCACCAGCATAGACACGAAAGTGAATGTATTCAATAATGAAAATCCAGTCTCGAATGTTGTGCCGATGCGCGACTCTAAAGCCTCACTGCCGCAAATCAACGCGGCCGTGCAAACAGCCGATATGGTCAACCCGGTTCCAATTGCCGCGCCGGAGAGCAATCCTCTGATCATAGAAAAACGGTAGTCCTGGCGTTTTAACGAACTCCACATCCTGTAATTTGCCAGTGGTATCAACACCGAAAGAAACAGTTGAATGGCTGTTTCTATGGGATGATTCAAAAGAACAAGCGTCAAACGCTTGGCAGCAAACGCCGAACCGACAAGCAGCATACAAACGGGAATGAAAATGCCCAGTGAAACAATACATAGATCGTGGAAACTGATCGGGATGCGCCAGTGCCAGTTCAGTCTTAACCGTTTTACCTGAGGACTATCATCGCCAAAACCATCCGCTGAGAAATCGGTGGTGTCATCGGCAGTATTATTTGTAGTATTACCTGGAATGTTTTTAGCAGCCTTTCTTCCCTTTGCTGCTGAAGCGTCTTTTCCACCGCTCTTCTGCCTTTGTGGCATCTGCTTCTTACCATTGCGGTTGCCACCATTTCGATCGGCAACCGCTACAGCGGATGCCGCTACCTCAGCGTCTTCGTCGTGCGCACCTCCGTTGTTCTCGTCTTCAATCTCATTAATGTCGTCATTCATATGAGTATCTCCACTCATGTTCAACCAGGCGCCGTCATCAATGGTGCAGGCGATAGTGGGCGGAAATGCCCAAGCTACTCAGCAACTCAATGAGATGCTCGTTTTTATACTGGCTGTTTGTTTAGTAAGTTGATTTGGCTGGAAAACCCAGCATCGCCAATTTAACGCGAAACCTGGTGAGAATCGATAGGGTAAACCCTGAACGCCACCCGGAGCCATGCCTGGCTCACTCGATTGGGGTGCTTGCTTCCTTTATGGATGCAGCTCTGCTCTGTAAATCGTCTGCCTCTTTGGCTCGCCCAAGCTGCCGAACAATATCTGCAAGTCTCAACAATACTTCCTTCATCTGGCAACTGGAGCCACTCACTTCCAAAATAGCCAAGGCTTTGTTCAAGCTGGCCTCAGCACCGTCCTTATCACCCGTCTTCAGTTGGGCTGCCGCCACATCCTGATACAAGGCTGCCAGCGCGGGACTTCTGCTGCCGTAAAGATTTACCGCCTTCTTGAGCGCTTCCTCATACGTCTTCACTTCATCCGCCTGCCTTCCGCAGACGGCATATATGGCGGCCAGCTTCTGCAGGCGGCGCACGTAAGCAAAGGGCTCTCCACAGCGAAGATTGACAGCAGCAGCACGTTTCAGCAAAGGAATTGCCTGCGGTGCCGTG
>JADZFV010000292.1 GCA_020854255.1 Candidatus Melainabacteria bacterium
AAACCAGAAACCAGGCATTAGCTTCTGTAAGGGAATCGAACAAAATGGCAAAAGAGAATGCGGCAGTGAAAAATAAGTTCGGCGTAGAAAAACTCTATTGCGCCCTGGGGCAAGAACTGGACAAAGCAAAAGAGAACAAAACCTACAAATACGAAGTGCCCATCGAAGGAAGACAAGGTGGCGTCGTAAAAGTTGACGGCAAGGAAACCGTCATGCTGGCATCAAACAATTATCTCGGGCTTGCCAATCACCCGCGCATTTTGGAAGCTGCCAGAAAGGGATTGGACGAGCATGGTTTTGGCATGGCATCGGTTCGCTTTATCTGCGGGGCACAGAAAGTCCACTTTGAGCTGGAAGAGCGCATTGCTGCATTTCTTGGCTTGGAAGCGGCAATTTTGCATTCATCTTGCTTTGCCGCCAACGAGGCTTTCTTTACAGCAATGATGTCGAATGACTTTGGGCAGCGCGACTACAGAGACATTGTTTATAGCGACCAGCTCAATCATGCCTCTATTATTGATGGCATTAGACTATGCCGTATCGCTACCAAGACGACCGATTTGAAAGCATACAAGCATAATGATCTCGCTCAGCTCAAGCACTTTCTTGCTGAACCCGACGCAGAGCAGTATCGCATCGGTGTAGTTGTAACCGACGGCGTATTCAGTATGGAAGGCGAATACGCACCACTGAAAGAATTTGTCGACCTGACCAAGAAAAATGATGTGCTTCTCTTTGTGGATGAATCCCATTCGACTGGTGTACTGGGCAAAACCGGCCGAGGCACCCCGGAAGAATGCGGAGTGCATGGCCAGATCGATGTCATATCCGGAACCCTTGGAAAAGCGCTCGGTGGTGCCGCCGGCGGTTTCCTTGCCGGGAAAAAAGAGCTGATTGAGTACTTGCGTCAAAAATCCAGGCCCTATACATTCTCAAATACTTTGCCACCGCCTGTGGTGACTGCTGCAATTGAGGCTTTCAAAATGTTGGAGGAAGACTCTTCGCTGGTCGTGAAGCTCAGAGAAAATACCGATCACTTCCGCAAGGAAATCGTGCGTGCAGGCTTCACGATTTTGGAAGGTGTGCATGCAATTGTGCCGGTCATGGTCCAAGAAGCTGCGATAGCTCAGGACATGAGCGCAGAACTTCTCAAGGAAGGCGTCTATGCTCGTGGCTTGTGGTATCCAGTAGTACCGCAAGGGGAAGCGCGGATTCGTGTGCAGATTTCGGCTGCGCACGAGCGCAAGGATCTCGATCGTGCCCTGGCTGCATTCGAGAAAGTCGGAAAGAAATTGGGCGTCGTTAAATAATTGCGAAGTATGCGGGCAAATCGGACCTGCGGGCAAGTGGCGCATTGCATGCGCCGGCCCCTGTAATGCGCAACTTCGGCCATTGCTGAAGTGAAGCGCTCGTTCGCCAAGGAACAGCGCGAGTTTTGCGAGATGCAGATTTGTGGCTCCAGTGGTGACGTCCGGCGCATTTGTGCCATGTAATAGCTTACGCTAACAGCTAAATCCGTGAATATTGTGGCGTGTTTTATTAATCTGTGAATAAATTTCCGTGAGTGTGAATGTTTTTCCGTGAATAAAATGCCGTAATGTGCTAAAGTATGAATCATATTCCGTCCTGGTGAATATAATTCCGTGAAGCTTTCGTCCAAGAAGACTGCATTTTTTCAAGATCGGCATATTCCGCCAAATACCTCTTTGTTGGGATATTCAGCCCTGGTTCAGGCTTTTGATGTTCAAGCACCGGTGAGGCATCCTTCTTGTCTTTTAAAATCTAGAACTCTGCATGGTCGAAAGCAGCATGAAGACTGGACCATTTTCGACAGCAAATACGCAGTAGAAGAGACTGTGGAAGGGCACCTTGTTTTTGCTCTTAAGCATGAAAACCTCGATCTCTTAGTGCTCAAGCGAATCTTCGTCTCGATTCCCGAAAAAGTTATGGAAAACTATGTGTTGAAGTCGCCTACTGGACAGCTTACAAGGCGGATTTGGTTTCTCTTTGAGTTTTTAACGGACAGGAAATTGAATGTCCCGGATGCGGGAAAAGTCACTGCTGTTGAACTGCTAGACAACGAGAAGTATTTCGTATCGACAGGCGAAGTATCAGCGAGACATCGCATTCGCAACAATCTATTGGGCAATGAGAATTTCTGCCCTGTTGTCCGAAAAACAGAGGCTCTCCGATCGTTTATCGCTAAAGACCTATCAGCCAGAGCAATGCGTATTCTCGACAAGGTGAGCCCGGTCGTGATTGCTCGTGCTGCCAGTTTCCTATTGCTTGCAGACACACAGGCAAGCTTTGCCATCGAACAGGAAAAGTTGCCTACAAAAACTCAAGACCGCTGGTTGAGAGCGATAAGGCAAGTTGGAAGTGATGCGTTGAACGAAGAAGAACTGCTTCGACTGCACGAAATCATAATTGGCGACTTCCGATTTACTCAACAAGGCTTTAGAACAGATGCTGTTTATCTCGGTAAGAGAACTTCAGATAACGAGCCATTACCTGAATTTATAGGAGCTAACCAACATGATCTTCAGTCTCTTTTGAGTGGGCTAACTAAAACCAGTTACATTATGGGTAATTCTGACGCTGATGCTGTAATTCAAGCGGCAGCAATATCATTTGGATTCGTATACATTCACCCGTTCGAAGACGGCAATGGACGTGTGCAGCGTTGCCTTATTCATCATATTCTTGCAGTTCGTAACTTCAATCCAAAAGGAATGATCTTTCCTGTTTCGTCGGTGATGCTGAAGCGGATAGACGAATACAGGAAAGTTCTCCAAGCACATTCCAGCCCATTGATGTCTTATATCGAGTGGACAGGAAGTGACAAAGGCAACGTCAGTGTGCACAATGACACGGCTGATCTCTACAGGTTTTTCGATTGCACTCTGGCGGCTACTTTTCTCTACAAGTGTGTGGAAGAAACAATCGAGAAAGATGTTCCGGAAGAAATTGATTATTTGCGCCGACATGATCGGGCGATGGGCCAGATATTGACAGAAGTTCAGATGCCAAACCGTCTCGCAGAGGACTTCATCATGTTCATGCGGCAGAATGATTGGACGCTGCCGAAGAGGCGAAGAGAAAAGGAATTTGCTTTGCTCAGTAATGAGGAAGTAGTGAGATTGGAGCAAATCGTCAGAAATGCATTCCGTCCAGAGAGCTAAGCGCTTGCTGTCTGCTGCCACAGCCCAACACTATGCGCAGAGGAACCCCTAAAGTTATTCGAAAACTGTAGACTAGGCTAATTCGCATTTCTCGTTGTACCTTGCATATGGCGCTGATTTTAATCAGTTTCAGATCCCGGTTGCCGCAAAACATTTCGGCTCTTTCACTTCACTGTGTTCCGGCGTGCGCCGATTTCAACGCTCAAACAAAAGAATTTAGACTACCTGTTAGAAAAAAGGTCGTAAGCACCGTCAAATATGCCGACTTCGGTGCAGTTATGCGCCGGGCGCGTGCTTCTTCTCTGAAAGAAGTGCCGTGCCCATAATTTCTTTTACGCCCATCTCGCCGATCATTTGACCAAGCAATGATTCGGAGCATGCCAGAAGGACCGGATTACGCGTCATTACCGCTATTTGATAGTTGTCTATCGCCATATGCGCTTCTTCGCTGATTACTTTGCAGCGACTTTCGAATCGTTTGTCCAAATACAACTCTTTTAAAAGTTTGCACGACTCAGGACCACCAGTAGCCATGACATAACTGAGAAGAGCAACTTTGGCACCGGGACCGATGAAGCTTGGTGTCAGTGCCGCAACGCCCAGACCGGTCTGCAGTACCTGTGATGTGACCATCGAAAAGCGACTCTTGCGAT
>JADZFV010000293.1 GCA_020854255.1 Candidatus Melainabacteria bacterium
ACCGGGCTCCTCGCGTAGTAATTGGATTCCTTCAGACGCAAATGGGTGTGCACAAAAACGACAGAACTTCTGTTGGAAGTATTCCTGGATTGCCTGGAATCCCCCAGCTTGGTACTGACCCATGGATAACCGCCGCTTCTAGTAGTTTGGTATCGAGTGATACCATGTTTTGTTAAACAAATCGACCACAATGTTAGTGGGAATCGAGCCTTCCGCAGAGGGAAGACGGGATGCCCCGTGTCAATGATTATACTAAAGGCCTGATCTCTCTGAGGATGGAAATGAGAAATTTTCTGCGCAAAAAAAGAGAGAAATTCTGATAAATACGGACGCTAGAATAGACTGTTAGTGATCTGGTAGTAGTTCAAGTATTAACGGCGTGAGCAGGGAGAACGAGTGATGGCGCATATTGAGGAAATATCCGCGATGGAAATTTTGGACTCTCGGGGTTTTCCGACAGTCGAAGTCACCGTCGTGCTTGCAAACGGTGCTGCAGGACGAGCAGCTGTTCCGTCCGGCGCTTCCACAGGTAGCTTCGAAGCTGTGGAACTGCGCGACAAGGATCCTAGGCGCTATCACGGCAAGGGCGTATTGAAAGCTATTAACAATGTCAACGAAGTGATAGCTAAAGCGCTTGCCGGTGCAAATGCTTTCGATCAGACTAGTATAGATCTTGAGTTGCAGCGGCTTGACGGTACTGACAACAAAGCGAATCTGGGTGCTAATGCTACTCTCGGTGTCAGTCTCGCAGTCGCTAAGGCTGCCGCCAACGCAGTTGGCATGCCACTCTTTCGATATGTCGGAGGCGTATCTGCATCGATTCTTCCCGTGCCGATGATGAATATTCTCAATGGTGGCAAACACGCCGAAGACGGCGTCGATTTTCAAGAATTCATGATCGCTCCTGTAGGCGCAGACAGCTTCTCAGAAGCAGTGCGCTGGGGGTCGGAAGTCTATCACGCACTAAAGGCGGTGCTACACAAAAAGGGACTTAGCACTGGGGTTGGTGACGAAGGCGGATTTGCTCCGTCGTTGAAAACCAATGAAGCGGCACTCGAATTGATTGTCGAAGCCATTTTGGCGGTGGGTTTGAAACCTGGTGACCAAGTAGCTCTTGCTCTGGATCCTGCTTCCACTGAATTCTTTGAAAAAGGCGAGTATCGTCTCGCCACTGAAAACAAGTCTTTGTCGGGCAAGCAAATGGTTGCCTTCTACGAAAAGCTTTGCAAATCCTACCCGATCATCAGCATTGAAGACGGATTAGCCGAAGATGACTGGGATAGCTGGAGGTTGATGACCGAAAAGCTAGGCGACAAGGTGCAACTGGTAGGCGACGATCTATTCGTCACTAACACGGTGCGCCTGGCTCGTGGTATCGAAAGTGGTGTCGCTAACGCGATTTTGATCAAGCCTAATCAAATCGGCACACTGACCGAAACAATTAAGGCAATCGAATTGGGCCGCGAACACGGCTATGCCAGCATGATGAGCCACCGCTCTGGTGAAACCGAAGATGCCACCATCGCCGATCTGGCAGTAGCGACTTCAACGGGTCAAATCAAAACCGGCGCACCGTGCCGATCCGAGCGTACCGCCAAATACAATCAACTGCTGCGCATCGAACGCGATCTGGGACGCTCCGCGAACTTTCGCGGTAAAGAATCATTCGCGCAATTTCGAGCCGGCAGCAAGAGCGCCGAAGCCGCATCCGTAAAATAAAAGTCGATTTTATTTTGGATTCTACTTCGAACTTACTTTGATTCTTGCAAGTTTTTGCACATGCCGTCGGCATCGGAAATCCTGTAAAGAACCGATGTGGTCCGGTATCTGCCTATATATTGACCGTCAATATATTGATCGATGTAGCTTTTGGATATCATCTGATTGTCCGAGACGCGTGTAAAGTCGTCTCTGGAACGTGCGGCCCAGGCGCCTTTGACTCCGTCTGCCCAGTAATAGTTGGTGCGGTCGACTCGAGCCTTTTCAACGCTAAAACTGACCTGGCTGGCTTCTGCCTCCGTCCAGCCCGGCTGGGCCCAGGAAGCGACTGTACGACCATCCGGCGAGTGTTTGAAAGATATTTCAGAAATGCTCTTTTGCCCTGGCAAAATCGAAGATACGCCGGAATCTACCACCGTCGTTTCACAGCGCCAGACGCCTGTAAATGAATATGGAAAAGAGTTCGGTAAAGAAGAAACCCTGAGTTTTTGTTCATTCATGGCCGGCTGTTTGATGGCCATCTCTTCCAGATGCCCGTGCAACATGGTCCCTGCCGAGGCGGCCGTGAAAATGGCCGTAACCCCAAATGCAACCGTTACTGACACGGCGCTTGTGCAAATCCCCTGAACCTTTATGTTCAGTCTCTTCAGAGCGTCATTTCTGAAAGATTGCCTGGTTGCCATGATGTTTTGCTTCTGTGTAGAAAAATGAGACCTTTACTTACTCTTCTTTCCCCATCATGTGTCTGGATTAACCCGTCATTAGTAAAGTTCCAGGTTCGATCTCAATTATTAAGATTTCCGCTTGACAGCCTTTTAAAGGAAAGAATATTGCAGATGGTAGACTTGTTCTCTCTATAAGATTCTCTTCTATGGGAGTTCTCCCGCCAGATATTGCTGTCGAGGAGACTGTCTGAAAACAAAAGGAGTGACATGTCCGTGGCTAACCAAACAGTTCCCTCGTGCGAAGTAAGAGACCTCAACCTCAAGGCTGAGGGAAAACAGCGAATCGAATGGTCGGAACGCGACATGCCTGTGCTCAGACAGATTCGTGAACGCTTTAAAAAGGAACAGCCTTTCAAAGGGCTGCGCGTGTCTTGCTGCGCTCACATCACCACCGAGACGGCCAATCTCGCTCTTGCCCTGCAAGCAGGCGGTGCCGATGCGGTCTTGATCGCATCGAATCCACTCTCGACACAAGACGATGTAGCGGCAGCGCTCGTCGGTGAATATGGTATTGCGACCTATGCGATCAAAGGGGAAGACATACCCACATATCACAAGCATATTCAAATCGCGCTCGATCACAAACCGCAGTTCATCATCGACGATGGTTCCGACCTGGTCGCCACCCTTGTAAAGGAGCGTCCGGAGCAGGTAAAAGAAGTAATCGGTTCGACGGAAGAAACCACCACTGGTATCACGCGTTTGCGGGCGATGGAAAAAGACGGCGCTTTGAAATTCCCCGCTATCGCTGTCAATGATGCCCAGACCAAGCATATGTTTGACAACC
>JADZFV010000294.1 GCA_020854255.1 Candidatus Melainabacteria bacterium
CACAGGGCGACGCATGGCGTCTCCCCTACAAGGTAGCGTCGCAATTGTATATTATGGGCGTTCGCGAAAACTGAGAGGTATTCAAGGGTATAAGTGGCACTTCCAAGAATCGACATTCATACGCATATTTTGCCGCGCGAAATCCCGAAGTGGAAAGATCAGTTCGGTTACGGCGGCTTTGTCGTGCTTGACCATCATGAGCAGTGCAAGGCGCGCATGCTCAAAGACGACGGCAAGTTTTTTCGTGAGGTTGAGAGCAATTGCTGGTCGGGCGAAAAGCGACTGACTGAGTGCGATGCTGTTCATGTCGATGCGCAAGTGCTGTCCACTGTGCCTGTGATGTTCAGTTATTGGGCGAAACCTGAAGACGGGCTGGCGGTGGCTCGGTTTTTGAATGACGACCTGGCTGAAACAGTAAAACAAAACCCGGCCCGTTTTGTCGGACTGGGGACGCTCCCGCTGCAGGATCCAAAACTAGCGGTGAAGGAACTGGAGCGCTGCATGCGTGATTTGAAGTTTCAGGGTGTGCAAATCGGTTCTCACGTCAATGAGTGGAACCTGAACGATCCGGCTTTGTTTCCTGTTTTCCAGGCGGCTGAAGAGCTGGGCTCTGCCATCTTTGTGCATCCCTGGGAAATGATGGGCGAAGAGAAAATGCAGAAGTACTGGCTTGCGTGGTTGGTTGGCATGCCGGCGGAAACCACCCGGGCGATTTGCTCGATGATTTTTGGTGGGGTGTTCGAGCGTTTGCCAAATCTCAGAGTCGCTTTCGCACACGGTGGCGGTTCTTTTGGATTTACGCTCGGTAGAATTCAGCATGGTTTTGATGTTCGACCCGACCTCTGTGCCATAGACAATAAGGTGCCGCCCCGGGATTATCTGGGCCGTTTTTTCGTCGATTCACTCGTCCACGACAAGGAAATGCTGCAGCAGATTGTCTCTATCTTCGGCGAAAATCGAGTCGTCCTCGGCAGTGATTATCCCTTTCCCCTGGGCGAAGACCGCCCGGGAGAATTGATTGAATCGGTGACTGAATTCTCCGAAGCCACCCGGCGCAAACTGCTCTTTGATAATGCCCTGGATTGGTTGCAGGTAGATGCTTTGAGGTTTTCTACTTGGTCAGTAGTCTGAATGCCACCGGTGCCAATACCACGGTGCAGATGACATCGAATTAAGGCACTGTTGCCGGCATTTTGCCATGATCGTTATTCATTTATTGACAATTCAAAATCATGCCACAGAATGAATTGGCGTCGAATACATTTGTGCCAAGCCAAACGAGAGTAGGTGTTACCGCCGGCAATTCTGGCGGTGATGTTGTTGCTCTGTTTTTTTTGATGGTTGCACTCCTTTCGGCACTGTCACTGGTTTTGCCGGGCGTGAAGTGTAATGAGTGCGCGATTGCAGATGCACTTCAACCTTTGCCCGGGCTGAAATGGTGCGGCATTTTTGCATATTTCTTCCTCTTTGTCGCCAGCTTGCGCTTTGGTTGGAATCGTTGGACATCGGGCACCTTGTTTGCATTACTTGGAACACACCTCGTTCTTTCCGGTTATTTGATTTACTACCAGCTCTTATGCTGGTCCTGCATAATTTGTGCCTTCAGCATAGCGATTGCATCCGTAGCAGCCTTTCTCAGAAAGTCCGTTAAGTGGAAAGACGCCGTTGTGGTTGCAGGATTAAGTGCGTTGGCCTTTGGTGGCATGGCGTCATTGGCTTGGAAGATTGAAAGAATCAAAATTGAAGATGACGTCAAGCAAGTAGTCGATTTTTCGCATTTAACGAGGCTTCCGGACAGCCGCCTGACTCTCTACGCTTTTACTGCCGATAATTGCAAGCAATGTTTGGACTTCAAACAGATTGATCTCAAAGCTGTAAGAAGCAAGTTCGGAGATAGTGTTCGTATTTGTCTGAAGCAAGCACCGCCAAACCTGAAACGTGTACCGGTTATCGTTTTGGCCGGACGCGAAAAAACACTGTTTATCGGACGATGCCAGAAGACAGAAAAATTTCTCAATCGCATATCCGAACGTCTGACTTTGCGTCCTGAAGATTAGGCAGTTGCTGCTTTTTTTCTCCATACGAACAGCAATGCCAGAAGCGAAGCAGTCAGGCTGATAATACTGGCGATGGTGGCAGCCGGCAGCCCGAAACACTGAACACTGTCCGTTCTCAATGACTCTATTGGTATTCGACCGAGCGAATACAGAATTACATAGCAAAGAAAACAGGCGCCTGGATAAGGCCGTAGTTTTTGTGCGGCAAAAAAATACAGAAAGAGAAATATCGCGAGATTCCACGCAGACTCATAAAGGAATGTCGGGTGAAAAAAGTTCTCGTCACGGTAGGCGAAAGGACGATTCGACGCAGGGATCAACAGCTTTAGCGGATAGGATGCAGCCACAGGCGAGCCGAATGCCTCTGAGTTGAAAAAATTTCCCCAGCGCCCGATCGCCTGTCCAAGCGGGATTGTCGCGCCGAGAGCATCGCATGCGACAAGAAAGGGAAATTTGAATAACCGGCAATATATTGCCGCTGTAATCACACCACCTATGACTCCACCATGAATTGAGCGTCCGCTACCCCACGATGAAAAAATTTCCTCAGGATGCGGAAAGAATCGCTGCCAGCATAAAACTACATAGTACGCTCTAGCGCCAACAAGTCCACCAATGAAAAATGTCAGCCATGCTGGAATGGATTTGCCGTAATCGCATCCCCAGCGCTTCAATAATATGACTGCCGCAAACGTGGACGCAACAAAGCCAAGCGCTGTACACAGCGCATACCAACGAATGGAAACGGCGCCGAATGAAAGAAATGGTCCCGGCGATTGAAATTCCATCAACTCAGAGGAATTAACGTTGCTGCGCTGGGCACAGGCGATTTATGGTCCGCTTGATGATTTTGAGGGACGGCTTAAGAGTTGCTGCTGCTGAAGCGCATTAATCTGGCTTTGTTGCATGGCAGTGCATTGCGAAGAGGAAGAGACTTTGACAACCTGCCCGCTTGGCAGCACGCAGTCAACATTATCGTCACAGCTGCTGCCCATGAGTGGAACAACTACCAAAAGACATAAAAATGCGGATATTCCAAAAGTCAGGTAACGTTTGAGTGACATTTAAAATCTGAATCCAAAGTGGGAACAATTAAGCTTAGCTTACGTTCTTGACTTCCGGGCCGGCCCTGAATATTAGTCAATTGTAATTTTGCGCACCCTCTGTGGTGGCAAAAGGTGGTGCAAAAAGTCGATTGTCCGCTCAATGCGCATCTTCAAATGGCGATTAGATGTCGATAACCTGTTCGGGCTTGAAAACTGGTTTACTAGCTACTGTGCCTGGCAAGCTGGCATTTCTATCTGCTGAAAGCGAATCTCTATATGATTGGAGTTGCAAGCAAATCCATCGACATCACACGCTTACCTTCTCGCGTGGTGCACGAAACAAGTCCCAATAATTTGATTGTCTGCACCGTAAGTGTTTTTAGTGGAGCAGTATTGGGACTTTCGGCACCTGGATTTGATCAATGGTATCTGGCCTGGGTTGGCCTTGTCCCCCTCATTCTCTTGTGCTCGTCAAGCAAGAATCTCAAGCAGGCATTTTTGCGCGGATTATTGTTTGGGGCCGGCTATGAAATGTTCTACCTGAATTGGATATTCGGTCTTCATCCTCTGGACTGGCTTGGCTTTAATCCCTGGCAAAGTTGCTTGTTGGCTTTTGGTGCATTATTTGTCTGGGCTATGCAACAGGCGTTATTGGTCGGTATTTTTGCTGTGTTTTGCCGCTTGATCCCGATGACGGGAAGTATTCTGCCGGAAAAATCCGGACAACTTTGGCGTATTCCGGCGGTGATGGTGATACCAGCTGTCTGGGTGTTGTGGATGAACAAGCTTGGAAACGCTCATTTTTTGTGCGGTGTTCCCTGGGGAATGCTTGAGTATTCTCAATACAAGCAATTGTTCGTGATTCAGATTGCCAGCATTATTGGTGGCATTGGGATCGGTTTTCTGATTGTCGCCCACAATGCTTTGCTGGCTAGTCTTATTGCCACTTACTCAGGCAGTGCCGGTTTCCAATCTCTTGCGACCGGATGCCGCACCAAAGCTGTCATGCAGTTGGGTGTTTTTATCGCGATCGTTTTGCTTGCCTTTACTCTCAGTTATAGGGCTGTCTGCCAGGTAAATTGGCCCGCAAACCAGGCGGTATCGATTCTTCAAGGCAATGTTAATTTCAACATGCTCTTGAGCAAGCAAAAGGTCATTAACCAAGCGGATATTCCGTTTCTGAATCTGATTTCCAAATGCTCCCAGAGCTTGTGCGTGGGCACGGAAAACGCACTTCCATATGATCTTTACGCAGCGCCTCAAACCTGCAAATTACTGGCTGATACGGCAAAAAGACGAAAGCTGAATATTGTTCTGGGCTGCCTGCATTCAGAGGAGAATCGTAATTTCCCAACAACCTCCGCCCCGGTTTTACCAGTGTCGAATTCCTCACGTTGTAATTCCGCAATTGCAATCGCCGCCGACGGCTCAGCTTTGAATATCTATCACAAACGATTTTTGGTGCCCATCTCAGAATACACGCCTCAGTTTTTCCAACTTTTGAAGTCTGCATTCAATCTTCCCAGCCAGTGGAGGGTGAAAAGCCTTGTCTCCGGGCAAGAGCCGGGCGTATTTAAATTGTCATGTGGATCGGTGGCGCCGCTCATTTGCGTCGAATGTATGTCTCCCGAACTTGCCGCTTCCAGTGTGAGAGCAGGTGGTGAACTATTGATTACGCTTGGTGATCCAAGTTTTCTCCACGATGCCATGGTGGGCAGGCAAATGATCGCATTTAACGTATTGCGTGCCGTCGAGAATAGACGTTTTGTTGCTTTTGCCTGCAATACAGGCCCATCTGCCATCATCGATCCGGCTGGGCGTATTGTCTTGCAGAGCCAGCACGGCAAAGTGGAACTGATGTCTGGTAAGGTTGGTTTTAATTCGGAATTGACACCCTTTTGCAGATGGTTTTCAGCCCTGGTGCGGTTTTAAAGATTTCGAAAATGAGAATAGTCAAGGTACTTGATTCATTTATTGTTGGTGAGCAGCTGCACTTTACTTATATTTTCGTGCTCACGCTTCTGGGTGTGTTCTTCGGCACAAGTGAGATCAGCGCCATAATTAGAAAGATCGCCGAGGCGGGCATACCGGCGAAGACCGCACTATATATAGTGGCAATGCATCTGCCCGGGGGAATCGTCGATTGTTTGCCGGCAGCTGTATTGATTAGTACTTTGTTTGTGCTGCATCGAATGTGCATTGATTCTGAGCTGGTGGCTCTTCTTACTTGCGGAATCAGCTTTGCTCGCATAATAAGCGGTGTTTTGCTCGCCGGATTGATCTGGAGTGCACTATCGTTCGTGGTCAGCGAGTACGTCGTACCACAGTCCAAGCGAACTACATGGGGGTTGATGGCAATCGGAGTGTCTGAAAGCCGTATGCCGGTGGCGAAAAAATCTACCGCAGACGTCCAGATTGAAATAGACAATCTGGGCCGCATCTGTTCAACTTACATCTTCGCCGGCAAATACTATCCAAATCATCTGACCAATGTGACAGCGATTGTAGTTGTTGACCAAAAGGTCACTTCTGTCACTAACGCTGCAACAGGAGCATGGAAAAGCGGACGATGGATATTGACCGATGGTCGAATCTTCAATTTTGCAAATTCTGAACATGGATCCGTAAGCAGTTTTGGAAAAATAGAACTTCCGGCCAACAAGGGCTTGACCACGATGTACGAGCAGTCGATGGAAGGTCCGGAAAATTTCTGCACGCCGAATTTGGTTAAATACATTGATGCTCACGGAGGACCGAATGCTCCTCCATATCTGTTGATGCAATTGTATAAGCGATACAGCCGTCCGCTTGGTTGCTTCTTTGTCCTGTTGGCCGCGATCCCCATGGCTTTGAGCGGTAGAAAATCACGTACCTGGCTGGGGATGGCATACGCCGGCTTAATTCTGTGTCTTTACTATTCGCTTGTCTCATCGTCCGTCGGTTTGGCCGAAAATGGACGTCTTTCACCTCTGATTGCAGCCTGGCTTCCGAACATAGCCGTCGGCATAGTAGGACTGGTGACCTTTTCATTAAAAATGCGGCGGGCGTCATTTTAGTTTCAGAACTCGGATACTCCTCCGCCTGTTTCGACAAATTAAACCGCCAATCGGGCATGATGTTAGAATCAGATCTAAAAAAGACATCTGGGATGTTCTGAGAATGTCTTGGTACTCCGGAATCACAGTCTTTCCTAACAGGTAAAAATTCATGCTTGTAGCCGATGTGATTATGTGGTTTCTCGTGATAGTCGGTGTTCTTGTCGCTTTTCCCGCGCTGTGGCTGTTGTGCCGTAGTTTATATCCCAGGCAGATCGAGAGCATGGCCGATGATTTGGAAAAAGGCAGGGTAAAACTGTTCTTCATCGGCGTGCCTGTTGCCGCTGCCTGCTTTTTCGGCGTTGCCCTTTTCGGTGGAAAGAAGAACCCCTTCTGTGACATGGCTGCAATCGCAACCGTTGGATTTTTCCTGTTTTATTCAAACATTGGAGCAGCCGGACTGGCGACAATGATTGGCAGGAAGCTTCCATCGCCTTCGGATCTGGAGCGCCCATGGAAGGGCACTGTTCGCGGTGGCGTGGTATTGGTACTTTCTTATCTGTTGCCACTTCTGGGATGGTTTTTCATACTGCCCATTTCGCTCATCATCGGCTCAGGTGCCTTAACCTCAAGGCTGATTGCAGGTATGAAAAGAAGCAAACATCCTGTCGAAAAATGCGCGATTGCCGGCAGCACTGTAACTAATACTCCAGGCGCAACAACTGCGACTGGTTCCGACGAAGTCGTCGGTGCGGCAGGATGAAGTCCAAAATTACAAGAAGAGACTTTCTGGCAATCAGTGGATTGCTTGGCTGTGCACTGCCCTTGGCTGGTTGCAGTAATTTGAACGGCGTGGTTGCCGATAGGCTTGGCGGCGGTATTCCAGAGAAACTAACGGTGACTGACGGGCCGGAAATAGATCCTGTTTTTCACCTGCTTTCGCGGGCTGGTTTTGGTCCCTGGCCGGGCGACGTTGAGCGTATCAAAACACAAGGGACAAAAGCCTGGATTGAAGAACAGCTCGAGCCGGAAAAACTCGATGATAAACTTTGCGATTTACGCGCCCGCCGTTTCGAGAGCATCTTTTTAGATCCGGGCATGTGCTACGAATTCAAGCGAGAAGCTCTGCGCAAGGACCTGTGTCGCTACCATCTGCTGCGAAGCGTCTACAGCAAGAGACAGCTGCTGGAGTCCATGGTGGAATTTTTTAGCGACCATTTCAATATTTATATCGAGAAGGGCGATTGCATTTATCTGAAAGCGACAGACGATCGCTCGGTGATAAGGAAAAACGCGCTCGGGCGCTTTCGCGATCTCGTCCTCAGTTCTGCTACATCTCCGGCGATGCTGGTTTACCTCGATGGCAAGGAAAACAAGAAAGAAGGACCGCATGGAATTCCAAATGAGAATTATGCGCGCGAACTTTTGGAATTGCACACGCTTGGAGTGGACGGTGGTTATACGCAAAAGGATGTCTACGAGGCGGCTCGTTGCCTGACTGGATGGCGCTTGCATAGCGGCTCCAAGCGAGGCACAGCATATTTCGATGCCGCCCTGCATGATGACGGTGAAAAGATTGTGCTTGGCAAAAAAGTACCAGCTGGCGGCGGAGAGAAGGATGTCCAGGTCCTTGTTGATATTGCTTGCAATCATCCATCCACAGCAAAATACATTGCGAGGAAATTGGTGACGCACTTCGTAGCGGAAGAACCGCCTCAAGCACTGACGAGAAGAGTAGCGAAGCGCTTTACTGAAAGCGGCGGGCAAATCAAACCGATGCTTCGAGAAATACTCTATTCTTCAGAGTTTAAGACCTCTGCCGGGTCGAAATTAAAACGCCCTTTTCAATATGTTGTCAGCTGTCTTCGTGCCACCGGTGCCGATACTATGGCGGGAGACCCTGTTCTGGAATATTTGACACGAATGGGTCATGGTCCGTTTCAATATCCGACTCCCGACGGTTATCCAATTGAAGCAAATCCCTGGCTGGGAACGCTCTTGTGGAGATGGAATTTTGCTTTTGCTCTCTGTTCCAACACAGTTGAGTCGGCCAATGTCTCGCTTGATTCTCTCTGTACTGCCGTCGGACTTGAGAGTCTCGGAAAGGTCAAGAATGCTCCCGATATTTTGTTTGCTTATTTTGCCGGACGACGGCCAACCCAGAAAGAAAGTATTTCGTTGAAACAATACGCCGCTCAGCGCGATCTGAATGATGAAAATGGGCGAGCCGAACTGATTGGATTGATCCTTTCTTCACCAGCGTTTCAAAAGGTTTAAGACAGAATGCCTTCGCAAACTAGAAGACAATTTTTGCAACGCCTGGCACTGCGCTCCGACACTTTGAGCGGCGCAAGCGACAAAACGTTAGTGTGCATTTTTCTGCGCGGCGGTGCCGACACTCTCAATATGTTTATTCCGTATGCCGACGACAATTACTATAAGATCCGGCCGACAATCTCGATTCCTCATCCGAAAAGCGGCAAGGGCGAAGGCTCGTCAATCAAGCTTGATGACTTTTATTCGCTGCATCCCAGGCTCGCGGCCATTCTACCAATCTACAAAGAAGGGCGCATGGCAGTTGTGCAGGCGGTAGGAACGGACAATCCAACCGGCTCTCATTTTGAAACGCAAGATCAGATGGAGCATGGCGACGCGTTCAAGAAGACTTCGGGCGGCGGGTGGTTGGCTCGATATCTAAGGGCGCGCTTCGGCAATAATTTGACTCCTCTTTCGGCTGTTTCAATCGGCCCCATACTGCCCGAGTCGCTGAGGGGCGCGCCGGGAGCAAGTGCGATTTCATCCATCGATGAGATCAGAATCAAGGCGCCTTGCGAAAATCCGAGGGTGGTGGCAGAGGCGTTGACGGATTTATACAGTGCCGATGTTGGACTTCTCTCGTCTCCTGGTCTTGACACATTGCGCCTGCTAAAACGAGTAGAGAATTTGCGTGCGGTTGAATACAAGCCATCCAGAGGAGCCTTCTATCCGGACAGCGGATTTGCCAGAGGACTGCGCGAAGTTGCGCGATTGATCAAAGCTGATGTTGGGTTGGAAGTGGCCTGTATTGACCTTGACGGTTGGGACACCCACTTTGTCCAGGGTGGCGTCGATGGCTTGCAGGC
>JADZFV010000295.1 GCA_020854255.1 Candidatus Melainabacteria bacterium
CGCTGCTGCCGCAGCATCACCTGATTCGAAAGTCGGTTATCGGCAATTACGCCACCTGGCTGATGAAGACTGGGGGCGACAAGAATTTGATTGCCAGTTTGAAAAGCGAGATAAAAGCCGCGCTGGGTGCCGGCACTGAAGACTCAACTGAAAAAACTGCCTCTTCTGACTTTCTTGGTTCGCCGTCCACTCAAGGCGTTTTGATATCGCGAGGAGAGCAGGTCAGACAAATGCGCGCTAAGAGCGCGGAAGTCCCCCATTCTGAGCAATCTTTCCAGCCTGAAACACCGATAGCCGACCGCCTGTCAAACGAGATTGAGACCAGCCAGACAGAGAAGGCCGATAAAGCGGAAATCGATGCCGATGATAAAGAGCTGGACTTCGAGTTCAGAAGATCGGATCCGGAGGGAAGCGCCAGCGATCGTGTCGCACTTCCCCTTTCAGCCTACAAGACCGATAACGAGAACAACTCCGGGCTTGATTGGTCGGATCTGCCGATTAGAGGGCAATCAGCCATGCGCGGATCGGCGAGATCATACTTCAAGACTCAATCGACAGCCGAACTGGACAAAGCTGTCAAGGACGAAAATTCATGGTCCAAGCGCTTGATGAGAATTTTTCCTCTGGCAATTTGCGCGGTCGTCTTTGCGCTCTTCGTCACGTCGGTGGTCAACGAGCCTTCTTCAAAAAACCTTCCACCTTTCTACGAGGCACTGGTTGGAAAGAAATTTGACACCACAGATGGTAGCTTGTCCATCACTGTCAGCAGGGATGGACTGATGATAATGGGTCAGGGGCTGAAAAAGAAAAATCGGCCTGTTGTATGGAGAGGCTCATTTTCTGATGAGCTTCGACTGCTGCGAGGCGAATTCGACAAATGCATCTGGATAACTTTGATCGAGCAAGGATTGCAAGATCCTTCCGGATTGAAGTTCTGGGACGAAACATCGAAGGAGACTAATACGGTTAGAGCGATGTATAGAGTCGCCGCAGGAGCGCAGTCGTTTTATCAGAACAACCATAGATATCCGCTGGCAAGTGAGGCAAAGGCTCTCTTCACTTATTTCAATCCGTGCACGAATAAAAATGAGCCTGTCCACACATACACTTTCACTACATACACCATTGACAGCAAAGTCAAAGATAAGAGGCTGGAAGGGCGTATGTTGCGCGGCGGCAGTTTTGAACAAGAAACGTCCCCTGCACCCGGGTCCGTTGCGATGCTTTGCGTAACCAACAAACCGAACGGGAGTGTCGAGCTGCCCAATCAACCTATTGAAAGTCAGTATGCCTATCTTCATGCCTACGACCAAAACGGTCAGATGATCGTCACCCCAACATCGGGCAAGCCTCTTGTCCTGTCACTCGGCAAAGGTATTACCGAGAGACCTGAAGATAAATCAAGCGCGAACAAATTCGCAAATGTTACTCTTGCAATTGCTCAGGGTGCTCCCCCGAGCAGCGCGCTTGTTCTGCTGAAATATGTCGGCTGTTTTCTATTGGTCGTGGCATTGATCGCGTATTTGCTCTGGATCAAGGCCACTGCGGTAAAGGAGTAAATTTATCGCAGTGCCCGGCGAGAAGAACAAACCAGGGTAAACTGACTATACTTGAGCTAACGGAATCTCAAGGCGTCACTGTCCACTCAAATTGTGACTAACCACATGAAAGTTAAAACGGGCTTCTCTCTGCTTACTGGCTTTGCGGTTCTGATTGCTGTGTACACTGGTTCGGCAGCCGCAGAAGATCTGGCTTCGGCAGGCAAGCCTGTCGCCGATAAATGGGCGTTGGTTGTGGGCGTCAGCACCTTTCAAGACCCCTCCATTTCTTTGAAATACGCAAGCAAAGATGCCACCGACTTTGCTGAATACCTTGTCAAAGAGGCTCACTTCGCTCCGGACCATGTGAAACTGCTGACTGATGAGAAGGCGACACGTGAAAACATTCTTGCTCAGGTGGGCGACAAGTGGTTGCCACGAGTAGCCGAGCCTGACGATCTCGTTATTATTTACGTCTCCAGCCATGGCAGCCCGCAGACAATGGATGTAGGCGGCATCAGTTATTTGCTGGCGCACAACACTGATAAGGACAGCCTCTACGCTACCGGCATACCCGTGCAAGATCTGACGCGCATGATAAAAGAACGCGTTCATTGCCAGCGCATAATTGTCATACTTGATGCCTGCCACAGCGGAGCAGCCAGGGCAGAAGACAAGGGCCTTATGCGTTCGCGCAATATCAATGCCGAAGCTGTTGCCCAGGGCACCGGTCAACTTGTGATTTGCTCGAGCGAGCCCAATCAAGTTTCATGGGAGTCGGCAAGCTATCCTAACGGAGTTTTTACTCGCCATCTCATTGATGGACTGAAACAGAAAGGCGAGTACACGAGCTTGGGCGAAGCTTATGAATACGTGCGCGACAAAGTAAAGACACAGGTATTGCGTGAACGCGGCGAATTGCAGCAGCCTGTTTTGAAGAGCAAATGGCAGGGAGAAGGTTTGAAACTCTCGGTACGACCGGCGCACCCGCGGCCTGGTTTGCCGGAGGCACCATCACATACGGTGGCATCTGCGGTGCCTGCCAGAGTCAATCATCAGCAAGAGACCGCGTCATCCTTCGGGACAACTGCCGAGGCGATGGTAAAACTGCCTAATCGTCTGGCCATTCTTCCCTGTGCCGGACCGCTTTCCATTAAGGCTGATGAATTGTGGGCTGGTGTATTGAAGAAAGAGAATGTAGAACTAGAAAAAAGAGCAGAAATTGTTTCGATGGGTAAGGATGTTCAAATTCAGTTGGTCCACAGACTGAAGAATTTGCTCAAATCAAAAGAAATTGTCGAGTCGGAAGTCTCCTTCGAGGCCGATTCCGGTGCCCACGAAAAAGGCATGGAGCGCCAGTCCCCTCATTCTGACAACATGGTTGAGCTGGGCAAACTCAGCCAATCGAAGTATTTGGTCAGAGTGGTTATAGGGCAGTTTTTGATCAAGGACGATTCCATGGCTGACGAAGCGCGCGCCAGGGTGTCAGCTCAGCTGGTAAAAGGCGAAACTGGTGAAGTGCTGTGGCAGATCAAGGACAAACTTTTTGCCTACACGCCGACGATGTTTCGGCAGGATGTGGCTGTTTTCGCTGAGGTGAAAAACGTATTGCCCGGACGAATCGCCAAAGGTATTGCGCAGGAAATCGCCAATGCAATCAAGTCGCAGGAAGTGCCGACCCGATAGGCATACTCCCGGTCCTTATGTTTCTGTTTCTGTTTCTAATTTGATTTTCTACTTGGCCCGGTTACTCAGGAGGTTGGCGCTCCGTACGCAAGAGTGACTGTTTGGCAATTGCCGCTGTGGATCTGCCTTGGACCTTTGGTCAAAAACGCCAGACCGAGCGCTGTCCAACCCAGAAGCAAACACCTTTTCGATCGATCTTTCCAAAAAACGAAGAGTGCGAACATTGCAAGATTCACGATCAGTGCAAGTGGCATGTCGGTAAGAGAGACGCGAGCCAAAATTGAAAAAAGGTAACTGGAAATCAAAATGAGTCCGGCGAACCAGGCTGCCCGAAGGCTCAAATAACGGCTTTAGGGATTCAACGCTTTGCGCCTGGCTCGTGCCCAGTTGAGCACACTACCGCGCACGTTTGTTTCTGTCTTACCGTAGCTGGAACCTGAGCCCATGCTGATTCCGGGCGGGGATGATGTGCCGCCGGCAGTGTAGTTAGGAACACCGCTGCTGCTACTTCCGCCGCCTCCTCCTTTGATCATCTGAGGAGGTGCACCATAGCCCTTGTACGGTGTATATGTCTTCATGGCAGGCGGTCCGCCGGATGCGGTTTTAGATTTTGACGAGGCCGATTTTGAAGATTTGAGCTTGCCCGCTTTGCCGCTCATGCCCTGAGGGGCGGACGGCGGAGCCGTTACTGGCACAGGCACGCCGTTGACAGTTTTTGGC
>JADZFV010000296.1 GCA_020854255.1 Candidatus Melainabacteria bacterium
CCTAGGCAAGGATCGCGCAGTGACTGGCGACCAGGTGGCAGAAGCCGACGCACAAAGAACCAGCAAATTCAGCACCTTTGGAGACATGAAAGCCTATGCTGACAGCAATCCACTGCTGATTGATATGGGCGATGGAATCGAGGTTTCATCAAAAGGCGCTCACGTGGCTTGGAAGCCGGAAGAAATGCTGAATGGTGCAAAGAAAAGCATTGAATCAGTCATCTTTCCACATCGCGATGATCCTGAGAAATGGATTGATCGCATTGCTGCAAAGCTTGCAAGCAGCTGCTTTTCACGGCTTTCTGAATACTCTAAGAGGCATCAAGAAACTGGAGCTGATTTAATTGTTGCATTGATGAAGAATGAGCAGACTTACTATCAAGCTGGTAAAGACGGACTATTGCAAGATGCTGTTGTGAGAAGGCTGGGCGCCTACCCTCTGCCAGCTCCTTTGGATTCACCGACAATCGGTCATGGACAAATAAAGCTGGGAACAATCGAGTATTTGGCCGGCAAATATCCCAACGTCTTTGGCAGTAAAGAAGCAATCTTGCCACTTGCCACAGACACATACGTTTCCACTTTGTTGGTTGGGGCTTACCTGGACGACCGGATCGAAAGATTGGACAGATGGTCAAAAACGGCACCAGACCTGGCAAAACTTACTCATGACGAAAAACTTTTGCACGACAATTGTTTGCCGTTGTGGAAATCCGGAGAAGAAACAAAGGCTTTAATTAAGTCGTTTAATCCGGCAGACAGAGACCATTTAGCAAACGTTTTAAGGCATTTAGAAGCCGAAAAAAGCCATCATTGATGTGCGCCGCCTGGAGTCCACCAGCCAGCTTTAATGGACTTGCGAATTAGCCAGGCGAGACCAAGTGATATCAAACCTGCTGGCAGACCACACAGAGCTGTCGGGCCTGGAATGGTGGAGAGCAAATGACCAATGTCCGGGTCATAAGACTGGTTGTGAACATCGAAGCCCTCGGCTGCAATTAAAGAGGCAATGGCTCCGCCTGCCAAAAGAAATCCAGACAAAAACCCAGGAAGAATCCATTTATTTGGGCTGACAGCACTCAGGACAAAAACACAGACTGCTAGGATTGGAAAAGCCACTATGCCTGAGATTGAGATAATTTCCAGGTACTCGCCAGGCATGGCGAAGTACAAAATTGCAGCCAGTCCGAAAAACGGAATCGCAAAAGAAAGACAGAGCCAGAGGCTCCATTTGATTTTTTCCTTGCCTGTCAATTCGGTCATGAAAAAAGTATAGCCGCAGCCAATTCACGTAGCAGCCAGATTCAAGACGACGATAATCGAACAAAAGAACAGCCCCGCTGCTAATGCCGCAGGGCTGCAAACCTTTTCGTGTCTCCGAGACTCCAAAGGTAATATGCCCGTAATTGGTTGCTGATAACTGGAGGCGGGTTGCGCAGGTATTAGCCACATAAACCCAAAAAGTTCTCCTAAGCTACTTGGCTTCGGCGAGAATGAAAAACATTGAGCGGTGCAAGGTGGAATCCAAGCCGTACAATTGCATGCGTTTCAACGCCGGTGCAGTGCCATGAAAAAGAAAACCAAAAGGCAAACCCAGAATGAGCAGCCGAAAGAAGTGCAATGGCAGCCGCTCAGCAGCCTGCCACTGATTGCGCAATTGATTGACGAAGGCGTAGCGGATGCAGAGACGCAGGAGGCATTGCTGGAGGAAGGGAAAGAGAGACCGCACGTTTTTGATGATGACATGATCAGGCGCATCAAGAAGGTGCACACAGAGAAGCTTGAATTCATCGATATTTACCTTCAGCAAATAGAGCGCTGGAAAAAAGAGACGCTGACTGTGGATGAGCATTTCGAGCTTACCCGCTTGAGCAGGCAATGCGAATGCATGAAAGAGCTGGTTACATCGATCCTCGCATTGGCTGAGGAAATTGGAAAACAAACAATAGACAAAATTTTGTCTATGGATGACGCAGAGCTTGGGCTGCGGTTTTTGTTGGGCGAAATTAAGTAATGGCGATCAACTCGGATCATGACTTTGCTGTTGAACTTGGGAGCATCCTCAAGCATCGCCGCGAGATGCTGTACGTAACACAGGGTGAGCTTGCCGAAGCGAGCGGCTTTCATCGGTCATATATTGCCGACGTGGAAAGAGGAGTGCGAAATCTGGCAGTGCGAAATTTGCGACGAATCTGTGAAGCCCTTGATATTCCTGTTTCTGTCGTCTTCAAGCAATTAGAAGTCTCAATGGCAAATAAGAAAACCGATCAAAAAAAACAGCGCAAGATGCCTGATAAAAATATTTGATATCGCTGAAATCGAGGCGGAATGGCTACCCCAAATTAGGGTTAGGGTATAGGAGCGATCGATCGAATGAAGAAGTGGTTAGCGATCGCGAAAGCCAAGATCAAGAGCTGGTGGCGGTTTTTGGGTGACAGGCACCACCTGTGGTGAGGGTTGTCAGTCGAAACATAATATCCGTTATCGCGCGGTTGGACGGAAATCTTGTGGCCGCATAGGGCACGAGAATGTGGCCACGCATGCATTGCGCTAACCTCATCCTTTTGTGCTTCTTGGAATCCCCCCAAAGCGTGCCTGTGCGAACCGCGTGACCCATACAGATGCTTAAGGCTTCCTGAATGTTCTTCCCCGTTATCAACTCAAAAGCCCAATACTGTGTGCCCTTTCGCAAATTCGTCAAGTATCTTAATTAGCCCCTTTGAATGTATGAAAGTTACGGAATCACCAGTGGTGAGGACTTTTCGCACTCTGTCTGGCTCGGTTGCTAGCGTCACTTATTTCCCTTCTACAGATCCAAGCAATTCCCCCGCGCACAGCGCTTACCGAAAGTGAAAACCAGCAAAACCTCAGCAGCTCACGCTGTTAAGGCTTCGACTGGCTTGGATTTTGCCGGATTGAGAGCAGTGACAAAAACCAACAACTTCCCAAAAGGAAAGAACGAATGAACATAAAACGAGCAGTTCTCGCGCTTGGCGCGATGATTCTCGGCGTCGGCTTCATCGGCGCGTCCCCCGCTTTCGCCGTTTGCACGCCTCCGCCGGTATTTCATCCAACCACACAATACCCAGCTGGAGACTGGGTGCATTGGCCAACCAATGGTCACATGAGAATGTGCGGCACAATAGCGACAACAGACGCAAATACCATCAAGAACACGGCGGTGAGTGCTACAAGTAGTGGTGTGAGCACACCCGCACCGCAGCCTCGTATTCGATATACCGTCGGCGGAACTGGTACTAAGGTGGTCGAAGTGTACGCCTGGGAATACTATCCTAACGGCTGGAACGATATGAAGGCATATTTTGGCGTCAACCCTGTTCCTCCTCCTGGCACGGTGCTAGGCTACACATTCGAGCCAAATGCGAATACTATTGCGGTGAATATTTTTAATAACGCAAACGTAGGTCGCGTGACCAATCACGAGATTGGACATGCAGTTGATCGCATCTTGGGCCTTCCGTCTTCGACCCCTGGCAGTGTCTACCTTCAAAAACTAGCCTTGGACAAAGCGCTGTTCAATGCGAAGCCAATTACTGTCTTTAATAATTACGGGGGACTTTCAACCGCCTGTGCAATGGAGGCAGACAATTACAAGCGCATGGAATGTACTTGGACGTCTAATGCAAAGCCAGAGTATGAGTTGTATGCAAGTGCTTATGGCGCAAGAGTTCCTCTTGGAGTTCAGCCCGTTGACTTGATGAAACTTCTGAATACCGAGTTCCCAAACGTTAGAGCCTATATGGATAACGTGCGGAAAGGCAACACTCTGCCTTAATTCGAACTGATCGAGGGAGGGGCCATTCTGGTCCCTCCCTTTATAATGGCGAAACATCGATTTAAGAAGGAAGGCGCTATGCGAATCCCACTTTGTTTGTTATTGCTTTTTCTGCTGGCCAGCTCGGCTCATGCAAAAACCGAAGAATGGCAGCAACTGAAAACTCAGTCTGAACAGCTGCGAAATTCTGATCCAATTTACGCTCTATTTAAATTACAACGAGCCTGGGAGCTTTTGGCACGAAAGTCGCCTGCGACTGCCTCAAAAGAACTTCGAAATGATTTGGCTATAACATATGGCAAGCTAAATCCAAGCTCTGAGGCAAGCTGTTTAAAGTTGACAGACAAGCAATTACAAGCGCATATGAAAAAGAGTAGGAATCTCATTGCATTTCAGGCTTGGCAAATCTCAAAGAAGAGTGATGCGATCTATTTGACCGCGCCAGAGACTTCTAGTTGCTTATCTGGCAGAGCGATTGCGGAAGAAGCCGCAGGCAAGGATCCACAAAAGAAAAAAGAAGTTGATGAATACTACGAACGACAAAATGCTGAATTTAAAGAAAGAGCTGCTTTGCTTCCAGTGGTAATTTCTGCTGAAAATAAAAAATATCAAGATCTAATTGCACTTTCAGGTCAACTCAAAGAGGGCCAAGTTAAGGCAGTCACTTTCGATATAAATGCCTTTGTACCTGAGCAATTTAGACGTATCAACTGGCCATAATCCCGAGCCAGCTAATTTCGTTCGGTCGAATCTTTTTTGAGAGGTTGTTATTAGACCGGTCTGCTACTTTATCAAAGCCAGTCCGGGTAAGACTTTCGAGCAGCGCATGAACCATAACGCCCGGTTACCGGACACTGGATGTGGCGGCGGTCTGAGTATATGTGATAGGCGGCAAACCCTGCGCCTGTCAGGTGGTGTGTGCTAGTCAAGCATTGCAGGGTATGATCGCACCACTTTATAATCGGCGC